>NZ_SJPQ01000004.1:0-300000 GCF_007859945.1 Pseudobythopirellula maris
CCGATCACGCCGCCTCGCCAAAAGCTTCGAACGGACCGTCGAGAGCGACACCGCCTTCGTCCAGATTGCGATGATCCACCTCATGGTCAAGCGGCTATGATATCGCCCTTATTGGACAAGCTCTTATTCGTTACACACAGAAAGCATGTCGCTGGTACGGAATTCCTCTTTCGCCTGATGTAGATTCGGGGCCAATGTGGGACCCCGAAAACAACAGTTGGTTTTCTGAATATGTTGAACTGCCCGTAGTTCCAAGCGGAAAATTGCTGCTCGTTCCCAAATCAATTGTTAGACGCAAACTGGATTACGACGCTGACGAATACTACCAACACTATATTCTAGAACACCTTCGTGAAATTGAATTGTCGGCAAATTCAGAACTCGTTAAGACATTAAAAAATGGATCGAAAAGAGTCACCAAAAAATCACTGAAGGAAAAATACGGGACCGGCAAGAGAATCAACCTTCAAGAGACAAAGAATGATCCTGCGATCCTCACCAGATACAGGAATGCAAAACGTGACAGAGTTCGACCTCCACTTGATCACGAGCGATTTGCATTGGAATCTGGAACTGATGACCCTGATTGGGACCAATTGCTAACGGACGTTGTTTCATTGCCCGCTGGGCGCGACAACGCGAACAATTACGAACGGGCAATCGAATCTCTGCTGGCCGCATTGATGTATCCTGCGCTGGCGAATCCCGAACCACAGACTCATATTCACGACGGCCGAAAACGAATCGACATCACATATACGAATGTCGCGACATTGGGGTTTTTCTTGTGGTTGGCACAGAACTATTCAGCACCATACATCTATGTTGAATGCAAAAACTATTCTGGCGACCCCGCGAATCCTGAACTCGATCAACTCGGTGGGCGGTTTTCGCCCCAACGCGGCCAATTCGGCATTTTGGTTTGTCGACAGATTGAGAACAAAGAGTTGTTTGCCGAACGCTGCCGGGATACTGCTCAGGATCAACGAGGCTATATTATCTATTTGGATGATGATGACATTTCGTCGATGGTGGATGCACGAAAAAATGAACCGGGCAGCTACATGGGGTTCGACCTTCTACAAGCGAGATTTGACGCACTTGTCCGATAAATCCAACATCGTGGAATAACAAACGGATGCACGCGAAGCCCGGCTTGCGAGCGTGTTTTTGAAGCAATGATTATTGTCCGGGCTCGGTGATCCTAGACGTTACCCAAGAATTGCATGGCGGACATCGCAGGACATTTGTGAGCCACGTATCGGCGCATCGACGCTGCACCGGTCAAACCTGAACCTTCGCCATGGAAGCGGGTTGACCGACATCGGATTTGCGGGCGATACCGATCTGCTCGTAGCTCTTTCGGGACAGGGACGCGGCGGGGGCACGGCCGCTTTCAGCGGTCGAGTCGCGCAGCGAGAAGACGAACTCCCATCCGCGTCCATCACCCTGACGGCTTCCAAACCGGATAGCGCAGCATCTTGGGCCAGCGGCGCTGTCATACGCGCCACTCTATGGGCAAGCCCAATAGCACACTTGCGTCACACCGCGGCGTGTCGCGGGCAGCTCACGAGGTGGTCGTTCACCATGCCGGCCGCCTGCATCAGGGCGTAGCAGGTCGTCGGCCCCACGAAGCGGAAGCCGCGGCGTTTGAGCTCCTTGCTCATCGCCTTGGAGAGGGGCGTTTCGCTCGGCACGTCTTCCAGGCGGCGCCAGCGGTTGGTGATGGTCTCGCCGTCGACAAAGCCCCACAGGAATTCGGAGAGCGGCTCGTCGAGCTCCAGCACTGCGCGGGCGTTGGAGATGGTCGACTCGATCTTGCCGCGGTGGCGGACGATCGACGGGTCGAGCACGAGCCGCTCGACCCGCTTCTCGGTGAAGCGGGCGACCTTGGCGGGGTCGAACCGGGCGAAGGCGTTGCGGTAGCCCTCGCGCTTCTTCAGGATCGTGCTCCAACTGAGGCCCGCCTGGGCGCCCTCGAGCGTGATCTTCTCGAACAGGCGGTTGTCGTCGCGCTCGGGGACGCCCCATTCTTCGTCGTGGTACAGGCGGTCGAGGTCGGTGGTCTCGGCCCACGGGCAGCGTTTCTTGGTTGGCGACATGGGGGAGCTTATCGTCTCTTTCAGGCGGTGGGCAAGATTCCTGGCGGCAAGAATAGAAGACTCTCGGCGGGGCCCCCGACGAGGCGTGGCTCGTCGGCTAGAATCGAAGGGTTCGCTCGACCCTAGCCCCTTATTCCTAGCCCCTATCCCCTCTCTCTATGCCCTCTTTTTACGACTACGACGTGGTGGTGGTCGGCGCCGGGCACGCCGGGACCGAGGCGGCGTTGGCCGCCGCGCGGATGGGGGCGAAGACGGCGCTGCTCACGGCCAACCTCGACACGGTGGGGCAGATGAGCTGCAACCCGGCGATCGGCGGCGTGGGCAAGGGGCAGATCGTCCGCGAGGTCGACGCCCTGGGGGGCGCCATGGGGCGGGCGATCGACGCCACGGGCATCCAGTTCCGCATGCTCAACCGCCGCAAAGGCCCGGCGATGCACGGCCCGCGGGCCCAAGCCGACAAACGCGCTTACCAGGCGGAGATCAAACGGGTTGTCGAAGAGCAGGAGAACCTGAGCCTGCGGCAAGAGGCTGTGGAGGGCTTGGTAGTTGAACGCGACGGGCAAGGCTCCGCGCGTCACGCGGTTACCGGCGTACGGGTGCGTGGCGACGCCATCTACCGCGCCAAGGCCGTGGTGCTAACGACCGGCACCTTCCTGCAGGCGCTCATGCACACCGGCGAGGCAAAGACGCCGGGCGGCAGGGCGGGCGAGGGGACCAGCAGCGGGCTCAGCGCGGCGCTCGCCGAGCTGGGCATCGAGCTGCGTCGCTTCAAGACCGGCACCCCGCCGCGGCTCAACGGCCGGACGATCGATTACTCGCAGTGCGAGGAGCAGCCGGGCGACGACGCCCCGACGCCGTTCTCGTTCATGACCGACTCGCTCGACGCCGAGCAGATCCCCTGCCACATCACTTACACGAACGAGGCGGTCCACGACCTCATCCGGGCGAACCTCGAGCGGGCGCCGATGTACAGCGGGCAGATCGATTCGAGCGGGCCGCGCTACTGCCCCAGCATCGAGGACAAGGTGGTCCGCTTCGCCGAGAAGGCGCAGCACCAGCTGTTCCTGGAGCCCGAGGGACGCAACACGCTTGAGGTGTACGTCAACGGCGTGTCGACCAGCCTGCCGCGCGACGTGCAAGACGCGATGTTCCGGTTGATCCGAGGCTGCGAGCGGGCCGAGATCTTGCGCTACGGCTACGCGGTGGAGTACGACTACGCCCCGCCCGACCAGCTGACCCCCGCGCTCGAGACCAAGGCGGCGGCCGGCTTGTTTCTGGCCGGGCAGATCAACGGCACGACCGGCTACGAGGAGGCGGCCGCCCAGGGCTTGGTGGCCGGCGCCAACGCCGCGCTGAAGGTCGCCGACCGCGAGCCGCTCGTCTTGGGACGCGAAGAAGCTTACATCGGCGTGCTGATCGACGACCTCGTGACGCGCGGCGTCGACGAGCCGTACCGCATGTTCACCAGCCGGGCCGAGTACCGGCTCTTGCTGAGGCACGACAACGCCGACCGCCGGCTGACGCCCGTCGCGATGCGGCTCGGCCTGGTGCGTGGCGAGCGCGCCGCGCGGTTCGAGGCCAAGAGCGCCGAGGTGGTGCGTGTGGCGGGGCTGATCGACTCGCTCCGCAGCGAGGGGCGTTCGCTCACCGAGTGGTTGCGGCGGCCCGAGATGGGCTGGGACGATCTCGTGTTGCGGGCGTCCGAGCTAGCGTCGTGCGGCGCCGAGGCCGTCATGCAAGTCGTGCACGACACGAAGTACGCCGGCTACATCGCGCGCCAGCAGACCGACGTCGACCGCCAGCGGCGGCTCGCCGAGAAACGGATCCCGGAGCACTTCGACTACGCGGCGCTCGGCCAACTGCGTCGCGAAGCGCAAGAGAAACTCTCCCGCATCCGCCCGCGCAACCTCGACCAAGCGAGCCGCATCAGCGGGCTGACGCCGGCCGACATCGCGCTGTTGATGGCGCACCTGAAGGCGTGACGCGCGCCTGTCGCCACGCTCTTGGACAAGGCTGGCGCCGCTGTGTGAGACCCCACACGGCCAAGTTGCCCCGCCTCACTGTTTTCGCATTCAATAAGTGGGTGTTGTCGTAAGTGTCAATGGTGTTTGGGTTTGCGGCTAGAATACCGATATTGACTCACCCCCGCAGCCCGCTATAATTCGCGGGCGCCTGGCAATCCGGGCAACCTCGGTTGTCGTGGATAAAGCTGTCGATTGCAGAGTCCGGAAGGGCTGCGTCCTTTGCGGAGCGGCTCTCACGATGGGGCCGCCGGACGCCCGCCGGCAATTGGCGAAGCGCATCGAGCTTGGCTGCGGAGGAGCTTGTCGCCCACGAGGCGCGCGCCCTCCGGGGCCCACGCCATCAACTAAGGAGAGAGGTGGTCGAGTCTATGAAAACTGTCTTCACGACTGGCGAAGCCGCAAAGATTTGCAAGGTGAGCCAGCAAACGATTATCCGCTGCTTCGATTCGGGTCAACTCAAGGGCTTCCGGGTCCCCGGCAGCCGCTTCCGCCGCATCCCCCGCGAGCAGCTCTACAGCTTCATGCGGGACAACGGCATCCCGACCGACGCCCTCGACAGCGGGCAGCGCAAGCTGCTTGTGGTGGACGACGACCAGGACTTGGTCGACCTGATGGTCGACCAGTTCGAGCGCGACGGCCGGTTCGAGGTCCGCAGCGTGAACAACGGCTTCGGCGCCGGCATGCTGATCAAGGAGTTCCGCCCCGACCTGGTGGTTCTCGACATCATGCTGCCGGACATCAACGGCATGGAAGTCTGCCAGTTGGTGCGCAGCGACAAGTCGATGGATTCGGTGCGGATCGTCTGCATCTCGGGCATGGTCGAGGAGGAGCGGATCCAGAAGCTCCGCGACGCCGGAGCGAATGACTTCCTCAAGAAGCCGTTCGACATCGACGTGCTCAGCCAGCGGGTCTGCGAGCTGCTGGAGATGGAGCCCGCTCCGACCAGCTAAGCCGCCAGCGTTCGCCCTCGCGACAACACACCGTTGTGGGAGGCGTCTCCCGACGCCGATTACGCCCCGCCAGCCGATCCGGCGGGCGCACTGTGATCGGCGTCGAGAGGCGCCTCCCATTTTTGGTACTGCCCTGGTGTGAGTTACGAGGCGCTAGTTTTCTGCGTTGAACGCTTTTGCGATCGAGACGCCCGCCTGGGGCCAAACCACCACAACTAGCGCCTAGCAACTAGCGTCTAGCAACTTTCTTTTCTCGGCCGTGTGATGCACCAGCCCCGCCCCCACCGCACGCCGAGCCGCCTCGCCACGCGGCTGCGCCCGGTCGGCATCGCCTCGCAGCGGGCGCCGTCGCGTCGGCTCACCGCGCCTCCGGCCGGTGGCGCCCAAGGCGTGCGCGAGCGGTTCGCCCGCGAGCTCGAGCGGGCCAAGCTCGAAGCGATGAAGGAGCTCGCTTACGGCGCCAGCCACGAGATCAACAACCCGCTGGCCAACATCGCGATGCGGGCCCAGTCGATGCTTCGCGACGAGACCGACGAGCGCCGCCGCAAGATGCTCGCCGCGATCCACCGCCAGGCGATGCGGGCGCACGAGATGATCTCCGACCTGATGCTGTTCGCCCGACCGCCGCGGCTCGCCCCGCAGCGGATTGACCTGGCGGAACTCGCCGCGCGGGTCGTGGAGGAGTACCTGCCCGTGGCCGAGCTGCGGGAGCTGAGGATCACGACGCCGGGAGCTTCGACCCCCGTGTGGTGCGAGGCCGACCCGGTGCAGATGGCCGTGGCGCTCAGGGCGCTGGTCGACAACGCCATCGACGCGGTCGGCGTGGGGGGCGAGATCGTCGTCAGCGCCTGCCGGTCGGGCGGCCGGGGCGTGCTCTCGGTCAGCGACAACGGCCCGGGGGTGCCCGCGGAGCTCCGGGAGCACATCTTCGACCCGTTCTTCAGCGGCCGCGAGGCGGGCCGCGGCTTGGGCTTCGGGCTCTCGAAGTGCTGGCGTTTGGTGACCGACCACGGCGGCGAGGTGCGCGTGGCCGACGACCGCCGTGCGGGCGCCGAGTTCAGCATCGTGCTGCCGATCGGTGACTGAACAGTGTCGCCAGCAACGCAGCGTCGCCAGCAACTCGGTGTCGCCAGCAACGCTGGCGAGCCGCGATGTTCCTCGTCATTTTTCTTGTCGGCGGGGTTGGTGTTCTCGCACACGCGGGTTAGCTTGATTCCCGTTGGGTAGAAAACGCCCGACGCGGCCGTCATGGACGACGCCGCCCCACGACCCCTGACGGGAGAGCATGGATGCTCGCTTCGCCACGGCTGCGTTTGTTCACGGGCTCTGATCTACCGGCGCCTAACCCGCGTCGCCTCGCCGATTCGCCCTTCGCGAACGACACGACGCACGATCCGAGCGGCTTGGCCCGCGCCGCCCGCATGGCGATCGCCCGCGGCCGCCACGCCCTCAGCGCTCAGCGAGACGCGTCCTCCCACTCCACGGGTTCGGCCGACGAGTCGGTGCTGGCGAGCCGGGCTCTGGTCAGCCGGGCAATGGCCGCGAGCCGGCCGAGCGGTTGCCGCCAGGCAGACTCGCCGCTGCCGCCCGTGCTCCGTGTTGTCTCACAGACGAGTCGCGGTTGCGGCGGGGTCTCGGCCCCGCAGCGGCGCCGTTGCGCCGAATCGTGGTGCAAGGGCCGCGATCCCCTCGCACTCGAACGGGCCGCGATCGGCAACGAAGAGGCCGCCCGCCTCGTCGCTGTGCAAATGGCCGATGGCGGCTGGGGCCGTGCTCCCGGCGCCCGCTCGACCTTGGCCGAAACAGCCGCGGCGCTGCTGGCGCTCTCCGCTTGGCTGCCGTCGGCGGGGACGCAGGAAACGGGTCCGGCGTTGCGGCTCGTGAACCGCGACTGATCGGCGTCATTCGGCTTCAATCCGCCCACCCGGCCGTAGACCGCGGCGCGAACGAGGCTTAGGCTGCCCGGGTGGCCCAAGAACTCAAAAACCGCTGCGACGCCGCCCTCTGGTTCGACAGCGAGGCTAGCCTCGCCTGCTTTGCCGATCGCTTGCGTGGCGGCAGCCGCCGCCAGGGCGCTGGCTTGACGACACGCACCGGCTCGATCGCCGGGCGGAGCGTAGTCGCGTTCACTCTGAGCGAGACCAACGCCTTGGACGAAGGGGCGTGGGAGAACGCCATCGGCGCGGTGCTCACCACCCACCGCCCGCACGCTCTGGCGATGGCGGGTCTTGCCAGCGACGATTGGCCTCGCGCCGCGCGTCGGCTTTGCGAACGGCTGGGCGTGGCGCCTGAGGTGACGCTCGCCGGCGATGCTCCACCAGAAGGTGATTCGGCGGCGGCCGCTTGGGAATCGAGCTGGGCCGAGTCGTCGGGGCCGCGCCGGGCCGGCATGCTGCTCGGATCGCTCTGGCGCCGACGCGACACGCTCAAGGGCGTCGCCAAGCGCAAAGCGGATCGCTTCAAGCGGCGCGAGCGGCTTGCGCTCGAGGCGGTCGCCTGGGTCGAGTCGCTCGAACCGCCGGCGGGCTGATCACCCGTGACGCGCTAAGCCGTCGCCACGCCTTGGGGCGCCGCAGCGCGGCCCGCCGAGATGGCGGCGAGCTGGTTGATTTGGTCGCTCACGTCGATGCTGTTCGAGATCGCCAGGTTGTCGATCAAGCCCTTGAGCTTGTCGGTCGCCTTGATCATCGTGTCGACGATGGGCGCCGACGGCGTGATCTCGCCGTTGCGCATTTCGATCAGCACGGTCTCTAGGTTGCTCGACAGGTCGTTGACCGTGTCGAACCCCATGAAGCCGGCCGCGCCTTTGATCGAGTGGAACGAGCGGAACAAGTCGTTCACCAGGTCGACATCGACGTCGGGCGCCGTTTGCTCGATGTGCAAGAACTGATTATCGACGTCGCTGAGTTGCTCGTTCGCCTCGTCGATGAAATCATCCAGCAAGTCGGTTGCTAGCACCTTGGTACCTCAGAAGGGGGGCGTGCGACGACGCTCGGTGGGTCGGGCCCGAGGAGTCGCGGGCCGATCAGGGGTGGGTTAAAAGCTTAGGTCACGAAACCAACGCCGGTCGCCCCTGGCGGCCCGTTGGTGGTAACCGCGTGTGGTCGCGGCCTCCGCTCGATCGCGTAGCAGGCGGCCGGCAAGCTCCTTACGAGGTTCTATCTTGTGATCCCTGCGGCCCGCACCGAGTCGAGACCCGAAGAGGGGGGCCGCACAATCGCGCCAAACCCACCCGCGCAACGCGGCTGACGAGCAAGATCGCGCGCGGGCCAGTGCGAATCGCACGGATGCGTAGCGTGTGTGGCGGTGCGATTCGACGTCGATATGGCGAAAACAACGCTACGGCTAGCGGTAGTGCGATCTAATGAGGCCCGAGATTCACTCGGGCGGATCGTTCTCGTCGCGCAACAGGTCTTCGGCGTAGCCGGGCGGGAAGGGGTCGAAGATCCCCTCGCCGAACTCCTGCTTCGGCTTGCTCGACGGTTTGCGGCGACGATTCTTCGAGCGTTTTTCCTGTGGCGCGGCGCTGGCGCGCGGCCGGGGCGGCTTCTTGAGCTCTTGCTCCTGGCGCCGGATCTCCTCGTCGAGCGCCGGGCTGCTGAACTCGCCGACCCAGTGGTCGGCGTCTTCGACCGGCCCGGTGGGCTTGGTCACCCGGTCGGCCTCGGGCGAGGACTCGCGGCGCGACATCTCGGCGAACCACGGGCCGCTGTCGATCGGCTTGGCGCCGCGGCCGCGGGCGGCGCGTTGCACGCGGCGGTCGCCGGAGACCACGGTGAGATTGCGCCGGTCGGGGGCGGCGTCGATCATCTCCTCCAGCAGCGTGTCGGCGTCGGGGTAGCCGCGCGAGAAGCGGACCGTCAGGCCGCGCTCGTCGTACAGATCGGGCAGCCCGGGGGGCGCCTGCGACGAGTCGAACACGACCGTGGTCGCCCGCCGCTCCTTGGCCGTGAGCCGGTCGACCAAGAATTCGACGAGCGCCTCGCGCGACCCGCGCAGCGTCCCCTCCAATTCACCCACGCCAAAAAGGTCGGTGGCGTGCAGCAGGTTGTAGCCGTCGATCAGGAACAAGGGGCTAGGAGTTGGGGGCTAGGGACTAGAGTTATGATCGATGCGTTCATGTTGAGGGCCGCGCCTTCACTAGCCCCTAGCCCCTAAATCCTAGCCCCTAAATCCTAGCCCCTACGCTTAGCTGCTGTACTCGTGGCGTTCGCTGAACTCGCGGAGGCCCTGGCGGCGGATCTGGCTGTCGACGTCGAGCAGGTGCGCGAGCAGCGCCGCCCGCACCCACATGCCGTTCCGCGCCTGGCGGAAGTACATCGCCCGCGGGTCGCGGTCGATCTCGGGCGGGATCTCGCCGAAGTGCTGGTCGCGGGGGAACGGGTGCAGGATCGGTGCGTAGGCCCGCATCCTGGTGACCAGTGCGGGGGTGAGTTTGTAGCGCGAGAAGTCGATCTTGGCGAACGCCTCGGCGTCTTCCGGGTTGTTGTGTTCCTGCTGCACGCGGGTCATGTAGAGGGCGTCGAGGCGTTCGATGACCGGCTGGCCGTCGACCTCGGCCTCGAGCGAGTCGACCTCGTGGAACTTGACGCCGCGGTCGCGGAGACGCCGCCTGAGGTCGTCGCGCATCCTGAGCGTGGGGTGGTCGGGCGAGACGAACACCAGCCGCACCCCTTCGTACGCCCCCAGCAGCATCGCCAACGAGCGGACCGTGCGGCCGCGACCGATGTCGCCGCAGAAGGCGTAGCACTTGTTCGCCAGGCCGCGCCGCAGGTCGGCGTAGCCGTGCGCCGTCTGGAGCTCTTCGAGCTTCTCGACCGGCGAGTCGTGCGGGTTCTCGAAGTTGAACGTCCGCTGCAACGTGTAGATGTCCAAGAGCGCTTGGGTCGGGTGCTCGTCGGCCCCCGAGCCGGCGTTGATGATCGGCACGCTCCGCTGGTCGCTACGCTCCAGGTCGTTCATCAGGTAGGCGCACGACTCGGCCAAGCGGGCCAGCGGCGAACGCATGATGATCAGGTCGAAGTAGCTCGAGAACATGCGGATCGAGTCGAACCGCGTCTCGCCCTTCGTCTCGCTCGAGGTGCGCGGGTCGCGGACCTCGTTGCAGGTGATCCCCAGGATCTGGCAAGCGGCCATGAACGACAGGAAGGTGCGGGTCGAGGGCTGCGTGAAGTACAGCATCGCCCGCTTGTGCGACAACAGGCCGGTGAGGAACGCCTGGCCCGTGGCCGACTTGGAGAGCTGGCGGATCGTGTCGGCCGTTTCGGCCAAGTCTTCGAGCAGCGCGGGGGTGAACTGCCCCGAAAAGATGACATGCCGAAGCCGCTCGCCGCGTTGCAGGTCGGCGACCTTGAGCGACACGGGCCGCGCCAAACGCGACTCGTACTGGGCCAGGTCGAGGTCGTCCTGCGAGAGGTCGTCGGCGGGGCGTGCGCCAGCGGGGGAGGGGGGCTCGCTCAAAACGGTTTGCGCCTCGGGGGATCGTGTGACGGACGACTCCGCCGCCCTGTCGGCGTTATGGCACAGCCGACCGGCGAGCGTCAAGCGGCGCGCGCTGCGCCCTGCTGCCCCTGAAGCCACAAACGACGGCGGCGGCGAGCAGCCAGGCCGAGGCCGGCTCGGGCACGGCCTGGAACATCAGGTCGAGGCGGTACATCTGGACGTTGGCGGTCTGGCTCCGCACACGCACGTAGTAGTCGGTCCCCGGGGCGAGCTCGATCCGCCGCAGACGCTCGGTGAGCCCCAGCCCGACCGTGTCGGAGGCGGCGACCGAGACGATGGCCGACGACAAATCCTCGTACAGCGCGAGCTCCAGGTCGCCGAGCTCTGAGGCGTCGAACGGCTCGGCCGTCTCGTCGACGGCCGACTCCTGGTAGGTCGGCCCCACGGGCTTGAGGTTCGCCGTGAGCAGCACCGGCTCGAGCACCCGGAGGTGGTAGTAGTCGAGGTCCGAGATGTCGTCCACGCTCACCAGGTCGGTGTGCTCGGCGGTGAAGAAGGGCTGCCCGGCTGCGAACGAGACGTCGCCGTCGAGCCCGATCGCCCAGCTCTCGCCCCTTTGGAACTCGCCCGCGTCGACCGCCGTGGCGGGCGTGTCGTTGCCGCCGTCCTTCTCGAAGGCGTCGCCGTACAGACGCTGCACGGCGAGCACGTCGTCGTATTGCGGCCCGTCGAACGTGACGCCGAGGGTCGGCTCCATCAGCGCCGCGCTGCCCGCGGCCGACACGTGGCCCAGCCCGAGCCCGTGGCCGATCTCGTGCATGAGCGTGTTGCGCAGCCGCCGGTAGTCGCCGAAGTCGTTGCTAAAGAACGCCACGTTGTCGGTGTCGACCACCATGTCCGAGTGATCGGGGAAGTAATTGTAGGCGAGCGTGTTGGCGCCGCTCGACCCGTCGATCGAGTGGCCGCCGATGCGGACGTCGGCGTACCTGCCGGGCCGGCCGTAGGGGGCATTCGTCGAGTCGATCGCGGCTCCGCCGTCGGCCAGCTCGTGGACGAACGTGAGCCCCGAGACCGCCGCCCAACGGTCGAACGACCGCTCGATGTAGGAGAACCACGGGGCGTCGGCCTGTTGGCCCGTGGCCGAGGCGCCGAACACGCCATCGAGCATCGCGACGAGGTTGCTGGGCGAGTCTTGCTCGCCCTCGAATTCGCGTTCGGGGTCGGCCGGCAGCACGCCGGTGATCGGCGTGCCGTCGTCGATCACTCGCCATGTGACGGTGACCGGCTCGCCGCGTGATCCTGTGGGGCCGGCCGATCCGCCGTCTGTCGCCGTGTAGGTCCAACGCCGGAATATCTGGAACTCGGCGTAGTTGTCTCCCGCTTCCGATCCCGCTTCTTCTTGCCCGGCGCCGGCGGAGTCGAACAAGCAGTCGCCCGCTCGGCCACAAAAAGCACAGGCGGCGGCGTCGCCCACCATCAGCGCGCAGCACAACGCCGCTAAGGCGAAAATGAAGCAGCGGGTCGGCATGGAGAACGGCTCGGGGAAAAGTGGAAAAGGCGGGTCGCTACCCAGAACAAAGCCCCCGCTGAATCAATCCCCGTGCGGCGACGCTCTCCCAAGTTTGATCGCCTCCTCCAAAATGGTCAAATTTTGGACACCGCGGTGCGGCGGACCGCTCAGCCGGCCTTCGCGGCGGGCGGCTTGTCGCGGGTGAAGACCGGCTTGCTCGCGGTCGATAGCTCGGCGTTGTAGCGGTAACCGCCCGTTTTAAACGACTTGATCGCGGAGGGGCCCTTCGCCCCGCGCTCGATCAGGTGGCGGGCCATCGCCCCCCGGGCCCGCTTGGCGAAGAAACTCACCACCCGGTACTTGCCCTTGCTCAGGTCCTTGAACGCCGGTGTGATGACCTCGGCGCCGGACTCGCCGAGTGCGCTGAAATCGACGACGCCGGCGTACTCCTGCGAGGCGAGGTTCACCACCAGCGGCGGCTCGCCCGCGGGGGCCGCCTCGAGGTCGGCCGCCAGACGCTTGGTGACGCGGTCGCCCCAGAACTCGTAGACGCTTTTGCCGCGCTCGTTCTTGAGGCCGAGGCCCATCTCCAGTCGGTAGGGCTGGATCAGGTCGAGCGGCCGCAGCACGCCGTACAGGCCCGAGAGGATCCGCAGGCTGTCTTGGGCGCGACGCAACTGGTCGGCCGAAAGCGTGTCGGCGTCGAGCCCTTGGTACACGTCGCCGCGAAAGGCGAGCAACGCCTGCTTGGCGCCGCGGGCGTCCCACTTCTGCCGCCAGTCGGCGAAGTAACCGTGGGCGGCGCCGGCCAGGTTGTCGCTCACGCCCATCAGCTTCTTGATCTGCGCGGGCGAGAGCTCTTTGGCGGTCGCGGCGAGGCGCTTCGCCTCGGCGTGCAACGCCGGCTTGGTCGCCTCGGGGGCGTCTTCGGCCGGGGAAAAGTCGAGCGTCTTCGCGGGGGAGAGAAGGATCAGCATGGCAAGGGCTCCGGCGGGCAAAGCAGAGGTTCTTTACCCTATAGTGCCCGCCGCCGGTGGCAAGGCGCCAACCGCCGCAGCCGCTCAGTAGTCGACCGTGACGCCGCCATAGACCGTTCGGCCGGCGCGGGCGGGGATCGTGTTGATCTGCTTGCGGTCGAATTCGACGTGAAAGATGTCCTCGTCGAAGAGGTTCTGCACGAGCAGTTGCAGGCGGATCGACCGCCCGCTGCGCAGGGCCAGGTAGCGGTCGAGGTCGAGCGTCGTGTTGAGGCTCACCATGTGGTAGGCGTCCGGGTTGCCATTGACCGCCGCCGCGCCGGCCGGGACGGTCTGGTTGCCGAAGAACGTGTCGAACAGCCCCACGTTCAGCCCGCTGCACTTGTTGTTGTAGGACATGCCGAATTTGGCCATCCAATTCGGCACGGTGGTCGTGTTCTCGACGCCGGCGCGTTCGTTCTCCTGGTAGGTCAGCGACGAGGTCCAGCGCAGGGTGTCGCTCAGTTGCCAGTCGTTCTCCAACTCCAAGCCGCTGTACTCGATCCGGTCGCTGTTGGCGTAGGTCTGCGGGAAGAACCCCACGCGTGAGATCACGTCAAAAAAGTCGCTGTGGAAGACGGTCGCCGCGAGGCGGTAGTTGTCGGTGGCGTAGGCGAGCTGCGCGTCGAACGTTTGGATCACCTCGGGCTCGAGGTCTTGGTTGCCAACGATGACCGGCGCGCCGTTGAGGTACCGCTCGAATCGGTACGGCGAGCGGAACGCCTGCCCGTAGAGCAGCTTGGCGGTGAGGGTGTCGCTCAGCGTGACGATCGCCCCGGCCCGCGGGACGATCCCCGCGGGGATGTCGCCCGGCATGTTGCCCTGCATGCCGCCGATCAGCTTGAGCCAATCGGTCGGCTGGTACTCGAGTTGCAAGTAGGCGCCGTACCACACTTCGGTGAAGTGCGGGACGGGAGTAGAGTTGGTGGATCTTAAGTCGCCTTCATGGATGTCGGTGAAACCGCCCACCAGGAATTTGAGATCGTCCGTCAGCTGGGCCCGGTAGGTCGCTTCGGCGAGGTACGCGTGTGATGGGATTGTCAGAGTGCTGCGCGCCGAGAACGGGTTGAGCGAGTCCGACGGCGTCTCCGACTCGTAGCCGGTGTAATTGTAGGTGAAGTTCAATTGCAGGTTTTGGTTCTCGTCGATCTCGTGGAGGTATCCGAAATCGGCGAACACGCGCGTCGCGTCGAAGTAAGCCTCGGGAGCGAAGGGGATGCTGAAAACCGTCTGGCTCAGCTCGGCGACGTAGCAATTGGCCGTGAAGCCGCCGTCGCGGTACGAGCCGAACACGCCGACGTTGTCCTCGCCAAACGGCGTGGTCGTTTCGACGGCGTCCTCGAGCGTGGCGGTGAAGGGCCAGCCCTCCTGGCGGAAGTAGCCGCCGCTCACCAGCAAGCTGCGGTCCTCGGACCCGTCGCCCGTGGTCAGCCCGTACGATTGCCAGCCGTCCGAGCCGCCCAGCGTCGAGGCCTTCGCGGTCGGCTTGTCGGGCTGCTTGGTGACGATGTTGATCACGCCCGTCACGGCATTCGTGCCGTAGAGCACCGAGCCGGGTCCGCGCATGACCTCCACCCGCTCGATCGCGTGCAGCGGGAAGGCGGTGTAGAGCGTGTGGCTGAACCCGCCGTTGACGATGTCGCGGAACGGCCGACCGTTGATCAGGGTCAGCACGTGGTTGTCTTCGGGCTTCACCAGGTTGCCGCGGATCGAAGCCACGTTGCGCCGCTGGATGTAGGTGCCCGTCATGTAGACGCTGGTAGCTCGCTCGAGCACCTCGTAGAGGTTCTTGGCGCCGAAGGCCTCGATCTCTTCGGCGGTGATGACGTCGACGATGCCCGGCGACTCGGAGACCTTTTCCGACGTCTTCGAGATGCCCTCGACCATCGGGTCGGTGAACGTCGGCGTCGACACCTTCACGCTCGAGAGCTCGCCGAGGTCCATGTCGAGCAGGGCGTCGAGGTCATCGGCCTCGGCGTCCGCCGCGTCGTCTTCGAGCGGCTCGCCAGCGGCGTCTTCGCCTCCCTCGGCGTAGGGCATGGGCGGCTGGGCGACCGCGGGGTGGCCCGCCAAGACGGCGGCAACCGCTAGAGCCAACACCGCCACCCTCAAGCCGCGGTACGGGCGTAGGCCCGCGGGGGGTAGATCGAGATATGCATCCTGCGAGTAGCCCACGTTGCAATCCTTGCAGACGTTCAGTTGTTAGCTTGGCCTTAGCCCCTCATGAGCATAGGGAAGGCTGTGGCGGTGTGGGTCGCGTCAAAGCTGACGATCCCCTGCTCCCCACTTTCGGCTAGCGAGGCTATGGCGAGCGTATGCAGAATCCGCAAAGTCGCGGAGCTAGCCGACTGGGTGTGACGGTCGCATGGCTTGCGAAAGATGGTCGCTTCCGACAGTCGATTGCCGTCACGCGCCGCGCTATCCCGCAGGCGCCGAGAGGCTGATGTTGTGCGCCGGCGAGCATTGCCGAAGCCCTCGCCAGGCTCGGAGCGTAGTTCGGTAGGTCGCAGATGAGCTGAGTGAGGAGGCAGCAATCTCCCTCTCCCACACACCCAGTCCGACAGGATTCCCGCAGAATGCCCCGGCGCCGGTCGGCTTTCCACAGAGCCGGCGACGTTCAATGCAGGGCGCCTCACACTGACCTTAGAGCGGTTTGCTCATTGGTGTAGACGCTCGGCTCGCGATCGGCGTCATGGCTTCGTCAGCCTGCATCGACAATGCACCGCATTGCCTGCTTCGGCTTCCTCGCCACGCCGCCAATCGCTTCCCCGCTCGTCCACACCAATTCGAATACCGCTCTAGACAACAGTTCAGCCGTCACGCAGTTTGGCGGCAGGCCATCAGTTACCTGCCGACGACGGAGTCGCTGTGGGTGGGGCGTCCGGAGTGGCGCAGGTTCGCGGTTCACTTTGGTGTTCGGGGCGAAGTTACCTGCCAGTAGGGCGGTTGGGTTTAACGGATAAGGACTGTACCGATATTGCGATTTCGACTTTCCGTATACCAGAACTGGGGGTTCTTAGCGGGTGACTGGGCGGGGCCCAGCGGTCGATCGTAGCTCACATAGGCGAATGAAAAACCAACGGTGCTGCGGGTTACACCGCTTCGAATCACGACTCTGCGACCGGGCTACCCGCTGCGTCGATAGCAGCATAGTTAAGGCTTCATGAGACTTCTCTTGAACACGCACCGAGAGAGGTCGCTAGGCTCCTCCGTCACGGGGGGCTTGGCGGCTGAGTGGGGAGCGGAAGCCAAAAAGAATCGCCAAAGCACTGTGGCCATGCAACCAAAGCCGAGCGCGTATCTCGATGACCGTGCAAGTCTTCGCGACTTGGGAGAGAGTTGCAGGCCTCGGCGAATTGCTTGTTTGCTCCTGGGCGTTCTGATGACGCTCGCCGCCACGCCCGTGCAAGCGCAAGAGGTGATCGACAGCCGGCGTGAGTACAACGTCAAAGCGGTATCGCTCTACGCGTTTGGTCGCTACGTCACTTGGCCGCCCGCCTCGTTCGAGTCCGAAACAAGCGAGTTCCGCATCGGGGTTTACGGTCCCGACCCGTTCGGCGAGACACTCGACCGGATCGCCCAGAAGAAGAAGATCCAAGAGCGCCCGATCCGGGTGTGGGAAGTGAAGACCCCGGAGGAGGGCGCCAGTTGCCACATCCTCTTCGTCACGCGGGCCACGCCGCCCGAAGTCGAGGCGCGCCTCATAGCCGCTCTAGAAGGTAAATCCGTTCTGCTCGTCGGGGAAACCCCGGGGTTCGCCGAACGGGGCGGGGCGATCAATTTCTTCGTGCACGGCAGCAACGTAAGGTTTGAACTCAACGCCGACCGCGCGATGGCGAATCGGCTGAGCCTCAACGCCAAGATGCACAGCCTGGGCACCCCGGTCTCGACCAACCGTTGACCCCGCAACCCTCCATAAAGAACGCGTCGTCCCGGCGACGCGAAGCATGAAGTTTCTGCAGAACACCTCGATACGCAACAAGCTCATCCTGCTGGCGGGCATGACGGTTTGTTTTGCGCTCGTGGTCTCCTCGGGCGGCATCATCTGGAAAGACGTCCAGATGATCCGAGCGGCGAAGATCGCCCAGCTCGAGGTGCAGGCACGCATCATGGAGTTCAACAGCGACGGCGTGCTGGCGTTCTCCGACGACCAAGCGGCCGAGGAGTACCTCCGCTCGCTGTCGCTGCAGCCCTCGGTCGAGGTCGCCTGCCTGCTCGACACGGAGGGCGAGGTGTTCGCCGCCTACACGAAGGACGGCTCGCCGGTCCACACCACCCCGGGCGAGCTGAAGGAGGGAACGCGGCGCTCCCCCGGCGGCGGCGTCACGATCGTCATCCCCGTGGAGGAGGACAGCGGCGAGCGGGTCGGCACTCTCTACATCCTCGCCAACAGCGACGACATCACCAACCACATCCAGGCCCAGGTCTGGCACATCGCCATCGTCGCGACCCTGTCGCTCCTGGGCGCGGTCATCGTGGCGGCCCTGCTGCAGGGGGCCATCTCCGGGCCGATCGTCCGGCTCACCGAGGCCGCCCGCGCCATCACGCGCAACAAAGACTACTCGATCCGCGTGATGCGCGACTCGAACGACGAGCTCGGCGCCCTCTGCGAGTCGTTCAACCTGATGCTCGACACGATCCGCAAGTCGCACAATCAAGTGGCCAGCCAGGCCGCGCTGCTCACCAAAGAGGTCGAAGAGCGTGAGCGGGCGCAGGCCGACCTGGAGGTCGCCAAGGACGTCGCCGAGGCGAGCAACCGCGCCAAGAGCGAGTTCCTCGCCAACATGAGCCACGAGATCCGCACCCCGCTGACCGGCATCCTCGGCTTCACCGAGATCATGCTCGTCGGCGGCGACGAGGGCGACACCCAGACCCGCAACGAGTACCTCTCGACGATCCAGTCGAGCGGCGAGCACCTGCTCTGCCTGATCAACGACATCCTCGACCTCTCGAAGATCGAGGCCGGCCAGATCGAGTTCGACACCGAGCCTTGCTCGCCGCACAAACTCATCGGCGAGGTCACCCGCGTCCTCAATATCAAGGCCCAGGAGAAGGACATCGACCTGAAGGTCGTGTGGGAGACGCCGATCCCCGAGACCATCCAGACCGACGTCGCCCGCCTGCGGCAGGCGCTGATCAACATCATCGGCAACTCGGTCAAGTTCACCAGCGAGGGGGGCGTGACGGTCAAGCCGAGGCTGGTCGAGATCGACGGCGTTCCGCAGCTGCGCGTCGACGTGATCGACACCGGCATCGGCATCGCCAGCAACAAGCTCGAGGCGATCTTCGACCCCTTCGTCCAGGCCGACAACTCCGTCACCCGCCGTTTCGGCGGCACCGGCCTGGGGCTCGCCATCAGCCGCAAGATCGCCCGCGGCCTCGGCGGTGAGCTCTCGGCTACCAGCGAGCTCGGCGCCGGCAGCACGTTCACCCTGCGGGTCGAAACGGGCGACCTGGCCGGCGTGAAGATGGTGGCGGACGCCGACAAGCAAACGACCGACCAAGAGCTAAAGGCCGACGTCGCCAGCGGCGACAAGCTGCCGCCCTCCAAGATCTTGCTCGTCGAAGACGGCGAGACCAACCGCCGCCTGATCGCGCTGCTCCTCACCCGCGCCGGCGCCAAGGTCGTCACGGCCGAGAACGGCGCCCTCGGCGTGCAGGCCGCCATGGAGCAGTCGTTCGACGTGATCCTGATGGACATGCAGATGCCGGTGATGGACGGCTACACGGCCGCCCGCCGCCT
Source organism: Pseudobythopirellula maris (assembly GCF_007859945.1). Classification (GTDB taxonomy): domain Bacteria; phylum Planctomycetota; class Planctomycetia; order Pirellulales; family Lacipirellulaceae; genus Pseudobythopirellula; species Pseudobythopirellula maris. Next base: position 18,788 of record NZ_SJPQ01000004.1, read on the forward strand.
GCGCGAAGAGGGCTTCACGACGCCCGTCATTGCGCTCACCGCCCACGCCATGAAGGGCGACCGCGAGAAGTGCCTCGACGCCGGCTGCGACGACTTCCTCACCAAGCCGGTCAACACCCAGCAGCTCTACGCCGTGGTCCGCGAGCAGCTCATGGCGAAGAAGACCGCCGGCGCCTTGGCTTAGAGCGGTTTGCTCATTGGTGTAGACGCTCGGCTCGCGATCGGCGTCATGGCTTCGTCAGCCTGCATCGACAATGCACCGCATTGCCTGCTTCGGCTTCCTCGCCACGCCGCCAATCGCTTCCCCGCTCGTCCACACCTATTCGAAAACCGCTCTAGGCCGTCGCTGATGAACGGTCTCTGCGGGGCTTCGGTGAAGTCTTCACGCGGACGATCCCGCGTCGTTACGGGGATGGAAATCCCTGGGCGAGGTCCGGTTGTAAGGGTTTGGGCCGAATGTTCGAGGCCTTGTCGCGGAACCCGCTTGTTCCTTCGCGTGAGTCCGGCGGCGCCGCGACCCACGGTCGGCCGGCGCTCTAGGCTTGTGGTGGTACCCTCTCGGTCTCCCCGCCACGCCCCGCCGACATGAGTGCGAGCATGATCCGTAAGCTGTTTTTCCGGCTGCTCGCAGCGGGAGCCGCGATGGTCTTTCTTGTCGTCACGGTGGTGGGTCTCGTGACTTGGCTGGCGCTGATGGAGCCCGGCTTCTACACCGAGCTCCGGACGCAATCGCTCTCGCCGGACGAGCGGCGGGCCTTGGTCGAGCGATTCGAGCAGACCGGCGAGGGCTTGGTCCGCTGGCGCGCGATGTCGCTCGCCCGACAGAAGCCGGCGACCCAATCCGCCCAAGGAGAGTGGCTGCAAGCCCTCGGCGGGGCCGCCCCGTACGATCCCGCCAAGGACACCCGCGCGTTGCGTATCACCGAGCAAGAACTCAACGCGCTGCTGGCCGACAAAGCGATGGACCCCAGCGGCGACCTGCGTGACCCACGCGTTCGTCTCACCGAGGGGCGGTTCGAGTTGGGGGTCGAGCTGGCGAACTCTGGGGTCGAATGCGTCTTCTCGGCGATCCTCGAGCCGACGCTCGGCGAGGACGGCACGTTGCGGCTGGAGATCGTCACGGCGCGGGTCGGAAGGCTGACGCTGCCGCTCGACACGCTGCTCGCGTGGCTGCCCGAGCCGGTGGTCTACTCGGGGCACGACGCCGAGATCGACCTGACGCCCCCCGCGCCGCACCTGAAGATCAAGTCGTTAGCCCACAGCCCGCGAACGCCGCGCGTTAAATCGATCGTGTGCCGTGAAGGCGAGCTCGTCGTCGAGTTCTCGGCGCCCGTGCTGCCCGACCAGAATCGGAAGCAGGCGGCGGCAGTGGCCGACGCTAAAGAGTCGGCGGGGTAGGGGAGTGCGAAGCACCCTAGAGCGGTATTCGAATTGGTGTGGACGAGCGGGGAAGCGATTGGTGGCGTGGCGAGGAAGCCGAAGCAGGCAATGCGGTGCATTGTCGATGCAGGCTGACGAAGCCATGACGCCGATCGCGAGCCGAGCGTCTACACCAATGAGCAAACCGCTCTAGTGACACGCCACGATTGAGCCCGCACGGAGTAAGGGGAGCGGCGCGCGTTTCACGCGGGGATTTCTAGTGGCCCTGCACATAAGCTGCGTTAGGGCTTGCGCCCACCGTGCACGGTGACGCGTTGCACCCGCCATCGAATAGATTGACGGGCTATCGATACGTACGCCGTGAACGAGCAAACGCCGCCATGACCGCCAGCAGCAGGGCCGTGGGCTCGGGCACGCTCTGTGTGCCGCTAGGCGGTGGCGTCGCGCTCGTGCGGCCGAAGTGCTCGACCCACACGTCGTAGTCGGCCGCGGTGTAGGCGCCGCCGAGGCCGTCTCGCCAGACGGTGAAGTCGGCGGCGTCGACCACGCCGTCGGAGTTGTAATCGCCGTAGACGCCCGACTCGTACGCCCCCAGGTCGGGCGCCGCGCCGCTAAACGGCAGGCTGTAGCCGAGGCCGATCGTGGGCAGGTTGACGCCGGCGTCGATCAGGTCGCTGCCGGGCGCGAGGCGCAGGAAGTCGCTGTAGGGCAGGCTGCCGTCGGCTTGGCGCGGGCCGCGGGCGATCGTGTCGTCGAGCGACAGGAAGTCGGCGGCCGAGGCCGAGACCCCGCCGTCCCAGGTGTTGGAGAAGCTGTCGACGCCTGAGTCGAAGTTGTCCGAGCTGCTGCCGGCGTACGAGACGTTGTTGACCAGGATGTGCTGGTTGGTGGTCTCGAACGACTCCTCGTCGAATTGCCAATTGCGTTTTGAGTCGAACACCGTGGAGTTGGCCACGATCACGCCGAAGCCGTTGCCGTTCACGTCGATGCCGCGCTCCTCGTTGTCCCACACGACCACGCGGTTCAGCACGTGGGCGCCCGAGTCCTGGCCGAGCTTGAAGCCGTTGCCGTCGCCGTTGAAGCTGCCCGGGGTGAGGTCGTTGTCCTCGAGCAGCTCCTTCTCGTAGAAGCCGGGGAGGATGCGGCCGTTGCTGAACGACCACGAGTCCTCGACCAGCACGCCGCCGACGACGCTCTCCCACATGTCCCAGCCGTCGTCCGAGTTGCCCCACGCGCGGGCTCCGCGCACCACGTTGCCGGGGCCCAGCTCGTCGAACTTGATCGCGAAGCCGTCGGCGTTCTCGCCGTTTTTCGAGGGGTCGTAGTTCTCGTAGGAGTCGCCGTTGAGGATCAGGTTGTGCGACGCCGGGCCCGAGAGCTGCATGCCCGAGTCGCCGTTCCACCGCGTGGTGAGGCGTTCGTAGATGCTGTGATCCGAGCCGCCCCACACGCCGTTGTCCCTGGCGTTCTGGATCGTCAGCCCGCGGAGGTGGACCCAGTCGGCGTCTTCGTCCACCTGGATGCCGCGCCCGCTCGATCCGCCCCAGTCGACGGTCATGCTGTCGAAGTCGAGCACGGGGGTCTCGTCCTGGTAGGCCCAGATGCGGATGGGCGAGTTCTCCGTGCCTGCGTCCTGGATCCGGATGCGTTCGTCGAGATCGTACACGCCGCCGCGGACGAAGAGCGTGTCGCCTGGGCCGATCTGGTCGATCGCGTAGTCGAATGTGCCCCACGGGCTGCCGATCGCGCCGCTGCCGCCGTTGCTGCCGCCGGGGGCAATGAAGTACTCCGCCGCGCTCAGCGGGACGGCGAGCAGCAGCAGAGCCGCGCACGCAACGCACTTGTTCAGATTCGTCTTGTTCATCATCGATTCTCTGTTCCTGCGGGGGCCACGGGGCCGAACCGGGGCCGGTGATGCTGATGTGTCGGCGTCATTCAGCGGGGTAGGTCAGTAGGGTTGTGGCGAGCGGGTCATCGCGTCGAGGTAGATCTCGAGATTAGTGAAACCGGCGAGCGACGGGTCAGCCTCGCCGAGCTCCGTGCCGTTGCGGTCTTCCGGGTCGGTCGGGTCGAGGCCGTGCGCGGTTTCGAAGGCGTCGGCCATGCCGTCGCGGTCGGTGTCGAAGCCCTCGGGCCGAGCGGCCGTTGTCAGGTCGTCGACGCCGGGCAAACGGCCGTCGGCGTCGCGGAGGTCTTCTTGCGAGTCGAGCGGCGCGCCGTCGCGGTCGCGTAGCGTGCGGATCGCCTCGCGATCGAGCGTGTCGCGCCACAGCGAGGCGCCGACTCGCTCGGAGACTTGCTCGTGGGCGATATCGACGGGGAGAACGTGCGGGGCGACCGCGCTGAAGAAGTTCATTGGCGCGTCGACCAATCGCTCGCCCTCTTCCAGGCGTAGGCAGTCGGCGATCTCAGCGGGCGTGTCGATCATCTCGCGGGTGTAGTCCTTGTCGCGCTGGCGATCGAAGCGGTTGCCTTGCTGGTAGACGAGCGTGGCGCCGGAGTCGGTCCCGCGGAAGACATACTCACCCCGCTTGGAGGGTCCGGTGAGGTAGTCGTTGCCAACGAGGTTCAGCCGCACTTCGCCCAGCTCGCTGCGGCTGGTGGGGAGGCCGCTCCAGTTATAGACCACGCAGTTCACCACGTTCACGTCCGCCGCCCGCCGGTCTCGCTCGGATTGGCCGTCGTCGAGACGCTGCTGCCCGCCGATGGCGGGGCTCCGCGCCCGGTGGTGGGCCCACAGGCAGCCGTAGAACGTGTAGCCGCCGCGGCCGGCGGCTTGGTCCTGGGGCGTGCACTCGCCGCGCACCAGCGAGCCGTAGCCGTGGGCGCCCTTCTTGTGGAACGAGTGGTTCAGGCTGTCGGCGATCAGGCAGTGTTGCACCGTCACGTCGCGGGCGACCGTGACCGACAGGGTTTCGTCGACACCCCATGCGGCCGAGAGGTGGTCGAGGATCACGCGCTCGGCGTTGCCGTAAACGGCGAGCGAGTTCGCGTCGCTCCCTTTTAGGTCGCCGCCACCCGTGTCGCGGGCTTCGAGCGCACCCACCGTGTTGAAGTCGCCACAGCGCAGACGCAGGTGGCGCAGCACCACGTCGTGAGCGCCGTCGGAAACCGACATCGGGTAGCCCCACAGCGTCACGCCCCCCGGCGAGGTCTGGCCGGCGATCGTGATGCGATTCTTACGAACGGCGATCGGCTCGCGCAGGGCGATCGGCCCCGCCACGTCGAAGACGATGGTGCGCGGCGCCTCGGCCGAGCGGATGGCGTGGCGCAGGCTGCCCTCGATCTTCTTCTCGCCCTTGTGCGGTGCGTAGTCGTCGAGCGTGGTGACGTGGTACACATCGCCGCCGCGGCCGCCGAGCGACAGCGCCCCCTGGCCGAGGGCCCCGGGGAAGGCGGCGGGCTGCGATCGTTCCGCTGCAGCGATCAGCGGCGCCATAGCCATCAACGCCGCGGCGAGCAGCGCGGCGAGAGCGGCTTTCGTTGGATTGAGGGAGCGGGTCATGCGGTCGTTTGGCTTCAGGCAGATAAAAGGCCGGCCGCCGGGTCGAAAGCCCCGCGGCCGGCCTCGTAGGTAGCAATCTTCAGCAAACCATCACGCTCAGCCGCGACGACGCAGGCCCAGCGGGGCGAGCGCCAACAGGCCCAGCGCGATCGTGGCCGGCTCGGGGATCCGAGTGACCTCGACGTACTGGTTCGTGATGTCCAACGCCAGGGCGCCGCTGCCGGTGCCCGAGAATCGCATCGCGAGCTGATCGAACGAGTCGTAGATCGGCATGCCGTTGGCGGCGTTGCCGCCAAACATATCGGTCACCGAATCGTCGATAGCCGATACGGTCGACAGCAGCGTCATGCCCTCAAACAGCGAGGCGGTGACCTCGGCTTGTGTGGCGCTGAGCTTCTCGACCGTCAATTCCATCCGGTACTCGGTGTCGAGCGTGTTCATGAACGGGTCGCCGCCGCTCGAGTCAAACGTGTAGGCGCCCGAGCTGCCCAACAGGCTGCTGTTCGAGAAGTCGTCACGCTTGCCGACACGCATCGGGTTGCTGTTGGCGGCGACGTCGGTCACTTGGAATTGGACCTGGTAGCCGGGCGAGTCGCCCCAGGCGCCGTTGCCCGAGTCGGAGTTCACGTCCGCTTCAACACGCGGATCGGCCCCGGGGGCGTCGTAGAAGAGGCCGAAACGCAGGTCGCGGCCGTCTTCGGTGAAGAGCTCCTCGCGCGGGATGAACGAGAACGACCCCTTGATCGAGTCTCCGTCGTTGAGCACGACCGGGGTGGCTTGGTTGTCAGTGAAATAGGTCCACTGCTTGCGGCTGCTGGTCGAGGGGATCGGCGTGGTGCCGATCACGGGGTTGTGCAGGAAGCGGTGCTTGATAGCCCCGACAACCGTGTCGGCGGCGTCGGCCACGGCGTCGCCACTCACGCCTAGGTAAGTGGCGGATTCGGTGGGCAGGCTGGTCTCGGCGCGGCTGCCATCGGCGAACGAGTCGTCGAGCAGCACGGTCGTCTGCGCGTGGGCAGTGCCGGCCAGCAACGCAACCGCCGCGGTGAGCGTAATCAGGTTTCGCAGGGTCATGAGGTCACTCCAGAGCTGAAACAAAGAGAAGTTAGGACTAGCCGGCGCAAACGCTGCGCGCCACACAGGATGTCGAACTGTTCCCCGCTTGTCCCTGGGGGCGGGTCGCCACGCAGTCCGATGAGGGATGAGCGAGGCGGTTGCCTGTTCGCTGTCTTACGAGAGTCGCACGGTGGAAAAGGTAACGCTTAGCATCGCCAAGCGAAAATATCGGAAGAGGAGTGTCTGCAACGCACGACGCAGCAATGCCTGTTACCGCGCACTGCTGATCGCAAATAGTTGCCCGCCCGTAGTAGCCTCCGAAGGGGCTTTGCTACGAAGCGAACGCCGCAAAGGTCGTGTGTCTCAAATTCAGGCTAATCCAACCCCCGTTTGCAATCAAGTAACGGACACTGCATTTAATGACACGATTCACGCACTGCCTGCGGAGCGGCCCCCAGCGACGGTCTGGGGGCTACGGCGGCGACGACGCTCTCGCTAAGAAAGTAGGGGCCCCGCGGCAGAATGCCTAGATTCAAGGTCCGGAAGCATGCAAATCCTCGCGTCTTCTGGCTTGCTTCTCACTCGTCGCGGCTCAAGAAAGACCGCTGTTCGCTCGCCCAGGCCTTAAAAACTTCTCCACAACGCGGCGCAAGCCGCTTGTTCTCAATACAGGGGGCGCCCGGGGCAACGAGCTTCTTGAGCTGCACCTAATAGGCGTCGAGCTCACCGCGGCTGCTCCACCAACGCGGGGGGCGAGCCGATGCTGCTGAGCCGACGGGCGCAGTGCGGGCCGCGCCGGAAAAAGACCGACAATCCGCAAAGAAAATGCCCACGTTTGCGTCCGCAGAGCCTACCGATCAGCCTTGCTGTTCGTCACAATGCGGAGCTTGTTCGCCTTGACGCACGAGGTTGGGTTTCCAAGCGAAACCCGATCCCTGCGCGAGATTTGGCGCCCAGCGGTCCCGCTCTTCCGACTGCTGGATAGGGTCAAGGTTCGGACTCCCATCGGATTCAATATCGCGGCCCCTAAAATAAGGATCGGCCTCTTGAGCGCGCCGGCTAAATCGATCGTCCCCAACCCCACCCCCCTTGGGATCGAGCCGAGCTTCGGCTTCGGCGACCGTTTGGGAGTCGCCACGCCGGGCCACTTGGCCTCGCTGCGCGAGGCGGGCGGGCCGATCCGGGGGATCTTCTCGCAGCAGTCGATCCGCGAGATGAGCCGCACCTCGCGGACCCCCGAGGAAGTGATGGCCGCCGCCATCGGCGCCTTGGAGCAAGGGGGCTTCTCCGACCCGTGGTCGGCCGACGCCGACCACCTGAAGACCCCCGACGACGTCCGCAACACGATGTCGGCCGGCTTCGTGTTCTTCACGATCGACCCCTCGGACCACGTCGACCAGAAGGCCGACAACTACTCGGCCGTCGAGCTCGAAAACAAGCTGGCCGACGCCCGCGAGCACGCCCCCTGGATCGACAATTACCTCGGCAAGACGATCAAGCTCGACTCGATCGAGATCGAGATGACCGACGAGGCGCTCTCCCGCGCCGCGGTGAAGTACGGCAAGGCGATCTGTAAGACGATCGAGCTGGCCCGGTTTGTCGCGGCCGAGGCGATGCGTCAAGGCAAGGAGTACGAGCTGGAACTGAGCGTCGACGAGACCGAGCAGCCGACCACGCCGGTGGAGCACTACGTGATCGCCGACCAATTGCGTGAGGCGGGCGTGCAGGTGGTGAGCCTGGCGCCGCGGTTCATCGGCGACTTCGAGAAGGGGGTCGACTTCAAAGGCGATCTCGTGACGCTCGAGGCGTCGCTGAAAGTGCACGCCGAGATTGCCGAAAAGCTTGGCCCCTACAAGCTGTCGCTGCACTCCGGTTCGGACAAGGTGTCGATGTACAACCTGCTGGCCCAGGCGACCAAGGGCCGCTTCCACGTGAAGACCGCCGGCACGAGCTACCTCGAGGCGCTCCGCGTCGCCGCCCACCACGACGAGCCGTTCTTCCGCGAGATCGTCGACTTCTCGCGTGGCCGTTACGACACGGACAAGGCGACGTACCACGTGTCGGCCGAGTGCTCCGACGCCCCCCCCGCCAGCGAGGTGTCGGACGTGGCCGAGCTCGAGCGGCTTTACCTGGAGTGCTGGAGCGATGTGCCCGAAGGCAAGGGCTTCACGGCCCCCGGCCGGCAGATCTTGCACTGCACTTTCGGCTCGGTGGTGACCGATCCGGAGCTCGGACCGCGGCTGAAAGCCTTGTTGTGCGACAAGGCCGATGCTTACACCGAATTGCTGCGTGAGCACTTCGTGCGTCACCTCCAGCCGCTGCGAATCGGCTGAATCGAGCGGTATATCCATTCCGACGCCGCCAGGGCCCTCCCTGCGCGGCGTTTTCCTTTGCGTTTATTCCGCGAAAAAATGCAATACAGGTTCTTGCCTGCAACGCAGGTCCTAAATAGGATCATTATTAGGACTTTTCTGATTTCCTTTTCCTACGACGAACGCTTAGTGCAAGGCGTTCCCCGAGAGGCGTTACGGAGTCGAGCTGCTAACAGCGCATCGCTGCTTCCCCTTGGAGGTGAAGGGACTGCTCGATCAGCCGGAGCGACCTCAGTGAGTACGTTTTCAGCTTGCGGAACTACTTTGATCTGAGCCGGGGTTACTGCTGCGCCGGCCAGTTTTAGAGAGTCATTATGAGTCAGCGGTGGGCGGTCATCGTCGACCTGGGCTGCTTTTACCTACACTTTTCTTCCATGAATTTAAGGGCGGGGCCATCACATTCGCGGTCCCCGCGCCTAAAGTCCCTCGGCGTTATCACGCTTTGAGACCCCAAATGACACCGGCGCCATTTGGCTGCGGACCACGGATCAGGCTTCTCATCTGAGTCAGGAAATATCGATATGAACGCTGCAGGAACCAACACGGCGGTTGTTGCCCCTCAAGCGAAGCGAGCGGCCGGGGGCTTCACGCTGGTCGAGCTGTTAGTGGTGATCGCGATCATCGGCATCTTGGTGGCCTTGCTTCTGCCGGCGGTGCAATCAGCCCGCGAGGCGGCCCGTCGCACGCAGTGCAAGAACAACCTCAAGCAGATGGGGCTGGCGATCCACAACTACCACGACACCACGCGCAAACTTCCTCCCGGTCGAGTTGGCGAGCACCAGAAGACCTGGATGGCTCTGATTCTTCCGTTCATGGAGGAGGCGAACGTGGCCGACCTGTGGGACGACAGCGGCTGCTTCTACGACCAGACTTACGACTTTCGCACGCTCGAGATCGCCGGTTACATTTGCCCTTCTCAGAATCACACACGGCTTGTGGCGACGGCTAAGGTCAAGGGGAAGCAAGGGCACTCGCACGCAGGCTTCGAGCCAAGCGCCTCGCTCGGAGGCGGGTGGTCGGGATCGATCAGCGATTACCGAGGGGTGGGCGGCTCGTCTTGCATCGTTGAAGGCATCAGCGCCCAAACCAATGGCCCCGTCGAAGCGTCAGTGCACGAGACAGGAACAATCCGGCCATGGGATTCATCGACGAAGCACTTCCTGGACGGGGCGATGCCCGACCCCCACCGCGACAACGACGTGAATTGGGCCGACAATAGTACGAAACGCAGTGTCCGCAGCTTCTCACACCCAATCGCCATGAAGGACGTGACCGACGGTACGTCCAAGACACTGTTGGTGGGCGAGGTCGGGCTGGGCACCGCCGAGTCGAGCCACGCTTTCAATGGCGATCACAGCCCGACCTTGAACATCGGCCAAGGGCCGCAGTCCGAATTCGATAGCTCGCCCGAATGGCACTTCTGCGAACGCTGCACGACGCCGCACGAAGAAGGCGGCGACTCGGGATTTGGTGCCGCCCACCCCGGAATCGTTCAATTCCTGTTGGTCGATGCGAGCGTGCAGGCAATCTCCCTCGATGTGGATTATCGTGTAATGGACGCCGCCGCCACTCGCGCGGGCGGTGAGGTCTACGACTTCAACGGTTCCCACCTCGGTTGCTACGGCTACTAGCCTGCACGGCGTTGATTTCGGAACGCTCGATCACTCGACCTTATTGAAGTTCAGGGATCGGCCCCGGCGGGCCACAGTATCTTCATCTCCTGCTCTTATACTCACGGCAGCTCTTCGAACCACCTAGCAAGAGGTTTCTTCTCATGACGCTCCTCCGTTGCAAAAACCTGGCGCACTTGATGATGCTGGCGTGCTCCTGTTTCGTCTTAGCGAGTCCTGTTCAAGCGGCGATCTCGTGGGACGGCGAGGGCGGGTCTTCATGGTTCTTTGACCCGAACAATTGGACTTCGGACGACGATGAGGACATTCTGCCGCCGGGCAACCTCGTCGCGGGAGACAACATCGAGAGGACCGACCTGCAGATCAACGACGGCTACGAGGTGATTTTTGACCCCGTGAACGACCCGAACTGGGCGAACGCCGCCTCGCTGAGATACCCCATCAACAACGACGCCCCGGGCAGCGGCGGAGATTACGGCGTCATCGGCGATCCGGCCGACATGCGTTTCGACGTGTACCGTTTCTACATGTCGCGTAACACGACCGAGTCCAACACGTTCGTGTTGAAGAGCGGCACGCTGACCGCGGAGCGGACGATCGTCGGCCGCTCCGGCAGCCAAGCGGGGATGCCCAACCAGGGGACCTTTATCCAGGAAGGCGGCGTGCTGTCGATCCCGCGGGAGGACCTCATCATCGGCGCCTACGAGTCCATCGAGGGGGGGATTCCGGGCGGCGGCGGCAACGGAACATACGAGTACCATAGCGGCAGCCTCGAGGTGGGAATCGACTTCAACGAGGGGGTCTTCGAGATCCTTGTCGGATCGGAGAGCAACAGTGAGGGGGGGACTTCGGGCGTCAGCAAGTTCGTCGTTCACAACCCCGGCGACGCAGCCGGCGGCCACATCATCGCCCAGGAGTTCCACACTTCAAGCGGCGACCTGAACGCCAACGGCGTCGACTCGGGCGTCGCGATCGTCGAGTTCCACTACTCGAACGGCGGCGTGCGGACGGTCCAGGTCGAGACCGTGCTGGGCATCAACAACGGCGTGAGCGACAACGGCACCCGGTCGTCGCGCCTCGACCTGCAACTCGACGAGGCGGTCGAGGTTGACGGCATGGGCGTGCCGGGGAATCTCGGATTGTTCCACGTGGGTGTCGACGGGTTCGATTTCGTTGGCCAGATCACCGGAGGCGGAGACGAGGGGGGCATGTTCTCCAATGCCGACAACACTGAACTTTACGAGCAAGACAGCAGCGTCAAAGCCTTCTACGGCGGCTACGAGTACGAGTGGCAGATCTCCTACGAGGGCCTCATCACCTTCGACGAGAACGATTACAACGACGACATCAACGGCTACCAAAACAGCATCGTCGAGTCGGTCGAGGCCGAGGGCGCCTCGGACGTCGTGCTGATCGGCGTCGGATCGACATTCGTCGGTCTCACGGGCGACTACAACGAGAACGGCGTGGTCGACGCCGCCGACTTCACCGTTTGGCGTGACACGCTCAACACGAGTGTCACGGCCGGCACGGGCGCCGACGGCGACGGCGACGGCATGATCACCGAGGCCGACTACGACCTGTGGGTCGCCTACTTTGGTCAAACGGTCGTGCCGCCGGTCATGGCGAGCGCGGCGACCGCCGTGCCCGAGCCCGCTTCGGCGTTGCTCGTGTTGTTGGCTTGCGGAGCGGCCGCGGGGCGCCGTCGGCGCTGAGCGGGCGGCCGGCGATCCAGCCGGCCCAATCTCCTGAAAAATCAATCTCCTGAAACGGAGTGCGGCGTGGCGACCCTGGGGCAGGGGCTCGACTCGCCGCTTTTTTTGCGCCCCACGGAGATCGCCTTCCGCAGGCGCCGGGGGCTCACGGGCGCCGACCGGATTGGTAAGCTCACGGCTTTCCGCCCACCGTCCCTCTCCGCACGACAAAGCCGTGACAGACAACCCCGCCGACAGCGCCCCGCTGCCCGCCGACGCCTTCTCGCTGGCCGATTTCCAGCGGCTGATCCGCGGCATGTACCACGAGAAGGATGTCGCCCGCGGCGTGGACGGCACCTTCATGTGGCTCATGGAGGAGGTGGGCGAGTTGGCCTCGGCCTTGCGGGAGGGAACGCCCGAGGAGCTGCGGGGCGAGTTCGCCGATGTGCTCGCCTGGCTCACGACGATCGCCAACGTGGCGGGGGTCGATCTCACCCAGGCGCTGCGGGAGAAGTACGGCGAGGGCTGCCCCGGCTGCGGGCGGCTCGCCTGCCTGTGTGACGACTCGGAAAAGCCCTAGATCGTAAGGCGGCCTCTCGCGCCGCTATCGCCGGAGGAAACACGGGATAGACCGTCGACGGCCGGTCGGTCATGGGCCAGAATGGGGGCTTCCCATCCGCCGTCCTCCTCCCCGTTCCGGGATGCGTATGCCGCCCACCGCCCGTTCGCCGCACGACCTGCTCGGCCGTCTCGATCAACGACGCCCGCGCGGCTTAGTGACGATCGCTCGCGTGATCGGGTTGGTTGTTTTGGCGGCGGCGAGCTTTCTTGCGAGCGCGGCCTGCGCGGAGCCCACCATCGGCGAATGCAGGTTCGGGTTTGAAGGAGCCTACAAGCTTGGTGTGTGGACGCCCCTGAGGGTGGCGATCGACGGGGGCGAGGCGGGCCCCGACGCCCGAGCCGAGGCTTTGCGACTGGTGGTCGCCGCGCCCGACAGCGACGGCGTCGCGACCCTCGCCACGACGCCGGGGGGCAAACCGGCGGCGGTCGAGCCGGGCCGCACGACCCACGAACTGCTCTACGTCCGCGTCGGCCGGGCCGACGCCTCGGTCGAGGTGCGGCTGATGCGGGGCGCCAAGACGATCGACCGCAAGAAGATCGGTGTCGGCGTCGCCGAGGACGATAAGAACCGGCTGCCGGCCACTCCCTCTAGCGGCCGCTTGATCCTCGAACTGGGCGGCCCCACGGCTTTGACCCAAGCGGTTATCGCCGCCCAGAGCGCGCAATCGGGCGGTGATAATGAAGGAATGCTGCATGTAGCCGTGTTGCCCTCGGGAGAACTGGTGGGCGAAGGCTTTGGGCGTTTGCCGACCGAGTGGCATGGCTACGAGGGGATTGAGACGATCGTCGTTGCCGAAGGCCCCAGCGACGACTGGCTCGCCGGCGTGGCGCCGAGCGACCCGCGGCTGGTTGCCCTCGCCCAGTGGGTCGAGATGGGTGGCCGGCTGGTGATCGCTTGCGGCGCGCGCGGGGCCGATTGGTTCGCTCCCAACGGGCCGCTATCAGACTTGGCGCCGGGCGAGTTTGCCGGCATCGAATCGATCACCACCGTGGCGCCAATCGTCCGCTACGCCGAGTCCGACGCCCCCGCGCCGATCGCCGCGGGCGAGACCGTGGCGGTCTGCCGGCTCGCCGACGTTGCGGGCCGCGTCGAGGCGCGGGCTGGCTCTGCCGCCGGGTCGTTGCCGCTTTTGGTCCGTGCGTCGCGCGGCATGGGCGAGGTGGTTTTCGTGGCGGTCAACCTTTCCTCGGGGCCTTTGAAGAACTGGCCCGGCTCGCCGCTGCTGATGGCCAAACTCGTTGGGCTCTCCGGCGAGGCGTCGAACAACGACGGCGGTTCGACGAGCGGCGCCGGATCGCTTGCCGTCGGGCAGAACGATTTGGCGGCCGTGCTGCGGCAGCGGCTCGACGCTTCGTTCACCGGTGTGAGCACCCCACCCTTCATGGCGGTGGTGGGGCTGGTGATCGCCTACCTGCTGCTGATCGGCCCGGGCGACTACTTGCTCGTCACCCGCGTGCTCAAGCGGCCCGAGGCGACTTGGATCACGTTCCCGCTGATGGTCGCGATCTGCGGGGGCGGGGCGTACTGGCTCGCCTTGTCGCTCAAGGGCGACCAGCTGCGGGTGAACCAGGTCGAGATGATCGACATCGATTGCTCGCGTGGCCTGGCGCGTGGCACGGTGTGGACGCACGTCTTCAGCCCCCGCGCCGAGCGCTACGATCTCGCCCTCAGGACGCGTACGCCTGGCGGCGACGACACGACTCCCGATGCGTCGTACTTGGCCTGGATGGGCCAGCCCGGCTACGGCCTGGGGGGCATGCTCACGCCGGCGCCCGCTGGCTCGCCGCTGGCGGCTTCTTACGCCTTCGGCCCGCGGCTGGGCGGCGTGTACGGCATGCCCGTCCAGGTGTGGTCGACCAAAACAATGCTCTCTCGTTACCTGGCGCCGATCGACCGGCTCGTCGACGGGCGTCTCTCGCAAACCGCCGATGGGCTCGTCGAGGGAGATCTCACGAACGACACGGGGGCGCCGCTCGAAGATTGCTGGCTGCTCTACGGCGCGTGGGCCTGGCGGCTGGGCGACCTGGCCGACGGCGAGACCAAGGGGGTCGACCTGGCCCGCGCCCCGGTCAAAGTGAACACCATGCTCCGTGAGCAGATGAACGTGACGAACGTCGGCGGCGGCGACAATTATTACTACTTTGACCACCGCCGCATGGAGGTCGAGTCGCTCGCCGCGCTGATGATGTTTGGCGAGCGTTTGACGGTGTCTGGCGGAGAGGGAGTTTCGAACGGCTACCAACGGTTCACCGACCTGTGCCGCATGCTCGACACCGGCCGGGCGATCCTGCTGGCCCGTTGTCCCCAGGTCTGCAGCCAGTTGGTCCGCAGCGGCGGCGCCCCGGCGGCCGACGGCGCCAAGCAGCCCGCGGCCGAGCCGCTCGCCTCGGAGCAGGACAAGAACTGGGTGTTCTGTCGGTACGTGATGCAGGTGCAGGAATAAGAACCACTTACGGCTCGCCCCGAATCGCGATGAGCCAACGGCCAACAGCCAATAGTTAATAAAATGATCGAGATCCACGGCCTCACCAAGAAGTACGGCGACCTGTTCGCCATCCGCGACATCGAGCTGGAGCTCGCCGCGGGCGACGTGTTCGGCTTTATCGGCCCCAACGGCGCGGGCAAGACGACCACGATGCGCATCCTCGCGACGCTGCTCCACCCGACCTGGGGCGAGGCGTACGTGGCCGGGCATTCGATCTACACCAAGCCCAAAGAGATCCGCCGCGTGATCGGCTACATGCCCGACTTCTTCGGCGTGTACGACGACATGAAGGTGATCGAGTACCTCGAGTTCTTCGCCGCCGCCTACCGCATCCGCGGCCCCGGGCGCAAGAAGATCTGCGACGACGTGCTCGAGCTGGTCGACCTGGGCTACAAACGAGACGCGCTCGTGACGAGCCTCAGCCGCGGCATGACCCAGCGGTTGGGCCTCGCGCGGGTGCTGCTGCACGACCCGCAGGTGCTGCTCTTGGACGAGCCGGCGAGCGGACTCGACCCGCGCGCTCGGATCGAGATCCGCGGGCTGCTCAAGGAGCTGCGGAACATGGGCAAGACCATCATGGTTTCGAGCCACATCCTGCCGGAGCTGGCGGACATCTGCAACAAGATCGGGATCATCGAGCGTGGCGAGCTGATCGTGAACGCCGACGTGGCCGACGTGATGCGCCAGGTCCGCCAGCAGACCGTGCTGAAGATCACGGTGGCCGGTCCGATCGAGGTGGCGGCTTCGGTGCTCGAGGCAAGCCCGCTGGTCGAGTCGGTCACCCAGGCCGCTGAGCACGGCGTCGAGGTGCTCACCACCACCCTGAAAGCCGAGGCCAACGACCCGAGCCTCGTGGCCCAGGAGCTGTTCGAGGCGGGTTGCCGCCTGACGATGTTCAAGGAGGAGGAGATCAACCTCGAGACGGCGTTCATGACCCTGACGCAGGGAATCACGAGCTAGTGCGAATCGCACAGATGCGTAGCGTGTGTGGCGGTGTGATTCGGCGTCGACAAGGCGAAAACGACGCTACGGCTACCAGTAGTGCCCTCTAGGGCAGCAGAAGGGAAAGCAGGATAAATGGGATCTAGAAGGCAGGGTTTACCCGGCCGTCATCTCCTGTCCACTTTCTCCCACTCACATTTCTAAACAGCCCCTTGCTCCCAAGCCGCCAAATGCCGATACTACTGGGCCGGCCTAGTGCCGCTGGTGACCACGCCCCCATCGTCTAGTGGCCCAGGACACCGCCCTCTCACGGCGGAGACAGGGGTTCGACTCCCCTTGGGGGTACTGCGTTTTATCACGCGTAGTTTTCCACGCGTGGTCTCGTTCCGCCTTCGGTGGAACCTCGCCGTGCGGCTGCTTCCCCACGGTTTCAACCCGCGTCTCGGGCGGGATTTCGCGTCACGCTTGCTTGTCGGGTGCGAATCGCACGCATGGGCGCGTCTATGGCGGTTTGAATCTACGCGTATGCAGCAAGTGTCAAGCTGCGACTCTCCGAGCCGCGGTTGTCGAGGCCGTGCTCCGGCCGCACCAAGGGGCGGCTTTGCCGAATGCCCCTTCCCGAGATAGGGGGATCATAGCGAGGCAAAGGCCTCGTCCCATTCTTCTGCAAGCGTCGAATCGGGTCGGTTCTCCTCCAAGCCTTCTTGCGGCCACGCTGTACGGGACGACCGGGTTGGCCCGTGCTCTTTCTCATCACCGCCGTCGAGCCGGCGGTTCGGCTGGTCGCCGAGCAGCAGCAACTCGTTGGAACTGGCAGTGGGCGCCGCCGAGATGACATCTTCGATCGCTGCTTCAGATACTGCGTTGGAGGCAGTGTGGGCAACGCTTGTGTAGTGCGCCACGGAGACCGGGTCTGCGGATCGCTCGACGGCTGCCGAAGCCGGGGCAGTAGCGGCGGCCACGGCGGCAACCGCGGGCGGTGGCTGGTAGTCGAGCGGTGGGGCGACGTCGCCCAGATGGTCGCGCCAGACCGTGAAATCCGCCGCGTCGGCGACGCCGTTGCGGTTGCCGTCGGCGCCTGCCCCCGGCACGGCCCCCGGCCCATCGACCGTTTCCCCGAACCGCTGGATCCAGGCGTCGTAGTCGTCGCGGGTGACGACGCCGTCGCGGTCGTAGTCGCCGTCGATCAGCAGGGTCGCGGCGCCCGGCGTGCCGCCGGTCAGGTCGCTTTCACGCCAGTTGTTGGGGTCTGCCGGGTTGGCGAAGTAATCGATCACCTGGAGTGCGGCGCCGTCTCCGTCGGCGTCATCGGGCCACGAATTGGAGTCGTCATACTCGAAGCTGAGAATCACGCTGTCATCGGCGCCCACGATCGCTATTTCTTCGCCGCTGTTCGACAGCCGCCCGCTGTACTCGCCCGCGACGTTGCGGCCTGCGCCGTATCGGGCATTGAACGCCAAATGGTTTTCGACCACGACCACGGCTTCGCCCGGGGCCAAGACGCCGACGGCGCCGGTGGAGAAATCGAACTCGATGCCGTCGGTGAAGCGGACTCCCGTCAGGTCGACGGTCTGGTTGCTGGTGTTGAGCAATTCGAAGAACTCGAAGCTGTTGTCGTCGGCCCCGGGGACCAGCGCCAGCTCTTCCTGCGTGGGATCGTCGGGGTGGTAATTGATCTCGGTCACGCGCAGGTTGCCGGCGTCGGCCGGGACCACAATCGTGGCGTATTGCCCCGTCGCCATGGCGCTCCAGGGGAAGTCGGACCCCGGCTCGACCGCACGGGCGTTGACGGTAACGTTCTCGCCGACAAGGAAGGGATCCGAGTAAACCAGCGCCGTCGGAGAGTAGCCGCCGTCCGCAGCGCGAGGGTCGGATCCGTCGAGGGTGTAGTAGATTGTCGCCCCGGGCCGATCGACGCTGAGCGTTACCTCGGTCCCGGCATCGCCGTTGGGCGGCGAGAGCGAGGGGACCGGCGCCATTTGCTCGTCCATCCAGGCGGCGTGCTCCCGGAGCCAACCGATCATGTGGCTCACCTGGGCCTCCCAGCCGGTGAGCCCCTCTTCGCTGAAGGCGCCAACATTCAGCTTTAAATTCGGCCATCGCTCTGAGTTGCGGATCCGGGCCTCATTGATAATCGAGGCGTGGGCGAGCACCGTCGCCTCGATGTTGGCGTCGCTCAGCACCCCGGTGCGGAGCTCGCTCCAGCGGTCGACCCACGCCTGCTCGAAGTTGGGGTCTTTGAACAGCCGGCCCCACTACGCGAATTGGAACGGATCATCGTTGATCGGCTGCCAACTCTCGGCTAGGGGAGTCTGATAAGCGGTGTGCCCTGAGGAGCGATCGAAGTCCCACACCGGTCCGAAGGCGAGCTTGCCATCACGGCTCTTGTGCATGTGCTCGCTCAGGACCATCATGTCGACCTCGCCGGAGAAGATACGCAGCAAGTGGTGGTCGATCGCGCTCTCGACGTCGAGGAACTGGGCGTAGCCCTCGGAAGGGTCTTTCCAGTCGGGGCCGTACAGGGCGTTCTCGAAATCTTCGAAGTAGCCACGGATGTAGTCGGTCTGCGCCTGAGTCATCTCGGCGCGTTCCGGGTCGACGTGCACGAAGTGTGGGGTCCCCATCGGAGTGCCCCGGCTGGTGTGGAAGATGGCGTCTTCCTCCTGGTCGGGCCGATCGAATTTGATAATGTAGCCGCCCGTGATTTCTGATTCGGCGTTGTCAGCGGGCGTCAGTTTGTCGACCTCAACACGGCCCTCGTCGATCTTGATGTTCTCCATCAAGACGTACACGCCGCGGTACTCACCTTCGGTGATGTCGTTGCCGTTGTGGTTGACGATCACCTCCACGTAACGGGTGCGGATGGCGTAGTGGCCCATCTGTTCGCTGAGATCGTACATCACCCCGTTGCGGATCATCGCTTTGTCGAGGTGATGCGGGGCGTAGAGGATCCAATCGGAATTGGCGGGCATGCCGAGCAGCGGGGCGTTGCGGTCCTCGCCCGACTCGTCTCGCAGCTCGATCCGGAAGTTCGGCTTCACTTGGTCAAATGTGCTCGAGCCTCGGCGGTGGTACCCCATCGAGGAGGTGAACTCGGGGTCGGCCGACAGCGACGTGCGGCCGGTCTCGGCGTCGGGCTTGTAGAGCGAGAAGCTGGCGTCCTCGAAGTCGGCTCCCGGCAGGCCGCCTCCGAAGCCCTCTAGAACGATCACCGGGAGGTCCGATGTGAAGCCCCCGATCTCGGTACTGGTTTGGCTGAACGCGCCCGAGACGACATCGCCCACCTGGCCCAGCGGGCCGAAGGCGCGAGCGCGCACGTGGGTACTAAATTCGATCAGGAGCGGGCCGGGGTAAACCGGCGACGTGGCGGTGGGCACGCTGCCATCGGTGGTGTAGCGAATAGTCTCGTTGACGTGAGCCGAGGTGAGCGTCAGCTCGAACGGTTCGACAAACACCCCGCCCGGGTGGGAGAACACCACATCGCTCGCCGAGAGCTGCGTGTTGGGGGCCCCCGGGGTCGCGGCGATCAAGTTGCCCGCCAGCTGCGGCGCGAGCAACTCGCCCGACGCCAGGCTGAGTCTGGGGACCGCGAGCAGATCGCCGTCCTCAAGGCCCATCACGTGCAGGCTCAGCACGTTGGTCCCCTCTTGCAATAGCCCGCTGTGCTGAGTGAGGGAGAAAACGGCCTCGCCGGTCGCCGCTTCTCGCGGACGCAGCTCCGTCGCCAGGGAGTCGAAACCCGGCGTTTCGGGCGCGTGGTCGCTGGCGATCTCCACGCCATTGAGGTACGCGACGAAGCCGTCGTCGTACCGCAGGCTCAGCCGGTCGAGCAACGCATCGGCCTCACTCGACTCGAAGGGGATGCGCACGTAGACCGATTGGGTTCCCGACTCCAGCGTCGTCTGTATCAAGTCCGCGTAGGAGTTCGGTATATCCTCGAAGCCGAGGCTCGCCTCCCCTGTATGCCACGCCGAGTCATCAAAGCCTTCTAACATCCAGGTCGCGTCGACCGAGTTGTCGGTAGGAACCCAGTAGCGAACCGCGCTGTCGGGTGAAACCACTTCGGTGTGCGTGGAGTCGAAGCCGAGTCCGTGTGACCGGTTCCTGAGCTGCGCAGGGTAGTCCTCGCCGTCGGCGCCGAACTCCGACCGTATCTCCCCCTGAGGGTCGACCAGTGCGAGGTACTCGCCGTCGGCGGAAAGTGAAAAGCTAGTGTGACGGTAGCCCAAGGGGTCAACGGTGTCGGCGCCCGAGGCAAAGACCAGCAAGTAGCCGCCCGCCTCAATGGTAGTGCTTGGGAAAGACCACTTGTCGAGCTCGTCCTCGTCGTCGGTCAGGCCCCATCCCACGAGGTCGATCTCTTCGTCACCGTGGTTGTGCAGTTCGATCCAATCGGATGTGGCGCCATAGCCATCGAGCACCGCCCCCCCGTTGGAAGCCATGAACTCGGTAATCAGAGGGTTGGCTGCGAGAAAATTACGAGGTTCAAGCGTTTCGATACGAAGCTTCGTTGATTTCATGATGTCGCGAGTGTGGGCGGACTGGCTCTAGGCGGTCCTGTTGGAAGGGGGGCCAATCGGCTCCTCCCCCATAATGGAAACGGCGGCAAAAACGGTCCAATGGAATAGGAGCCTTTGTTCTAGCCTTCACGCCAAGAATCGACTGCGAATAGTTAGCGAAAACCCTACAGAAATTGGGGAATGGGTGCTTTTTGCCCAATTAGAACTCTTGGTTTTGAAGGGATTCGTGGTCGCTCAGCTTCTCCGTAATTACCTACTGGGAACCGCAAGAGTGTGACGTGATCGTGGCGGAGTGAATCGGCTTCGATACGGCGAAAGGCAAGCTAAGGCGGTGGGGCTTGCGCTATTGGGCATGCCTCATCAAGGCTTATCTGATCACCTAAACGGGGCGGATTTGACGGAAAATCGAGGGGTTCCCCCAAGTGCTGCTAGCTGGGAACTAGGGTTTCGAATCAACCCGCAAAAGTGCGGGTTGCCGGGCGATCCCACTGAACAGCTGCAGAGAACCTACCCATGCGACCCGTGCGTGTTTTGGCGTCGTTCGTTATTGGCGCCACGTTGCTCGTTGGCTCCGCCCATGGCCAAGAGCCTGTCTCTCCCGACGCCGCGGCGGACCCGCTTGCCGCCGTCGAGCAGGTACAACAGCTGCTCGATTCGGCATGGGTGCTGATTGCCGCCGGCTTGGTGCTGCTCATGCAGGGGGGATTCCTTTGCTTGGAGTCGGGCCTATCGCGGGCCAAGAACAGCATCCACGTTGCGATCAAGAACCTCAGCGACTTCTGCGTCTCGGCCGCCGCCTACTGGGCGGTCGGCTTCGGCGTGATGTTCGGCGCGAGCTACGCCGGCTGGTTCGGCACGAGCGATTTTTTCCTCGGGGGGGGACTGTTCAGCGGGGCCGGCTCGGCCTGGCTGCTCGCCTTCTTCCTGTTCCAAATCACCTTCTGCGGCACGGCGACGACGATCGTCTCGGGCGCCGTTGCCGAGCGGATGCGTTTTGGCGCCTACTTGGCGATCGCCATCTTGGTGTCGGGTGTGCTCTACCCGTTGTTTGGCCATTGGGCCTGGGGCGGGGTCGTGCCGGGCTCGGGCGCCGGCTGGCTCGCGCAGATGGGCTTCATCGATTTCGCCGGTTCGACCGTGGTCCACTCGCTCGGCGGCTGGGTCGCGCTGGCGGCGGTGCTGACGATCGGCCCCCGCATCGGTCGCTTTGGTGAGGGCGCCACGCCGATGAACGGCTGCAATTTGCCGATGGCCATGCTCGGCACTTTGCTGCTGTGGTTTGGTTGGTTCGGCTTCAACGGCGGCAGCACGCTAGCGATGAACGACAGCGTGCCGTCGATCTTGGTGAACACCAGCCTGTCGGCAGCCTTCGGCGGGCTGACGGGGCTCGTCCTCTCGAAGCTGCTCTCGCCGCACGTGAGTGTGGGCGACACGATGAACGGCGTGATCGCCGGCCTGGTGGGCGTTACCGCCTGTTGCCACATACTTACGCCGCTCGCCTCGGTCGTGGTGGGCGCCACCTCCTGCGTTTGGTGCTTCGGCGCCACGCGGCTGCTGGAGCGACTGCGGATCGACGACGCCGTCGGCGCCGTACCGGCGCACGGCGTGGCGGGCGCCTGGGGCACGCTCTGCGTCGCGTTGCTGGCCGATCCCGCCGCGTACGGCACGGGCAACGGTTTTTGGGGCCAGCTCGGCGTGCAGGCCGCGGGGGCGGGCGTTTGCTTCGTGTGGGCCTTCGGCGTCGGCTGGGTCGCGCTGCGTGCGATCAGCCTCGTCATCCCTATGCGGATCTCGGCCGCCGACGAGTTGAAGGGACTGAACATCGCCGAGCACGGGGCCAGCACCGAGGTGCTCGAGCTGCTCACCGAGATGCACCACCAGCAGACGACCGGCGAGTTCTCCACGCGTGTCCACGCCGAGCCGCACACCGAGGTGGGCCAGATCGCCGCCGGCTACAACCGGGTTCTCGACAAGGTGAACGAAAAGACCCAGCGACTCGAGCAGATGCACGCCGAGGCCGAGTCGCTGCACCGCAAGCTGCTGGACGTGGCTCATCAGGCGGGCAAGGCGGAGATCGCCACCGACGTGCTGCACAACGTGGGCAACGTGCTGAACAGCATCAACGTGTCGGTCGGCCTCGTGCGTGAGCGGCTCGAGGCGCCGCGGATCGAGCCGATCCGCAAAACGGCCCAGCTGCTGCGTGAGCACGCCGACGACGAGCCGTCGTTCCTCGCCGACGCCGAGCGCGGGCGCCTCGTGCCCGACTACCTGGAGGGCTTGGCCAACGCGCTCGACGCCGACAACGAGGCGGCCGTCGCGGAGCTCGGCCAGCTGATCGACAACCTCGAGCACATCAAGGCGATCGTCTCGACGCAGCAGGCGAACGCCGGCGTGTCGGGCGTCCAGGAGCCGGTCGACGCCGCCCAGGTGCTCGGCGAGGCGGAGACGCTCAACGCCTCGGCGTTCGACCGCCACGGCGTCGAGGTGGTGCGGCAGTACGCCGACCTGCCCGACTTCATGGTCGAGAAGCAGAAGCTGCTGCAGATCTTGGTGAACCTCATCCGCAACGCCAAGGAGGCGCTCGTCGAGGGCCGCGTCGAGGGACGCCAACTCACGCTCCGCGTCACCCGGGGCGACGAGGTGGTGCGCATCGAGGTGGCCGACAACGGCGTCGGCGTCGCCCCGGAGAACCTCAACAAGATCTTCACGCACGGATTCACCACCAAGCCGACCGGCCACGGCTTCGGCCTGCACAGCTGTGCGAACGCCGCCCGCGAGATGGGCGGCGGCCTGTTCGTCGAGAGCGAAGGGTTGGGTCTCGGGACCACCTTCCTGCTCGAATTACCGCTCATACCAGTGGAGGCGCCCGTCGCCGTATGAACACTACGCCCCAACGCCTGCTGGTCGTCGACGACAACCCAGCGATCCACGACGACATCCGCAAGACGCTCTGCCGCAGCGCGGCTAGCGAGTCCGCGAGCGATAGCGAACTCGGCGCCGCCGAGCTTGCGCTGTTCGGCGAGGAACCGGCCGCCCCCGCGCCGAGGGCCGCCGAGGCCGCTCCGCAGGAAGGCCTGCAGATCGACTCCGCCTACCAAGGCGCCGAGGGACTCGAGCTCGTGCGGGCGGCCCGCATCGAGGGGCGTCCTTTCCCGATGGCGTTCGTCGACGTGCGCATGCCGCCGGGGTGGGACGGCATCGAGACCGCCGAACGCATCTTCGAAGAGGACGAGGACATCCAGGTCGTGCTCTGCACGGCCTACTCCGACTACTCGATCGGCGACATCGTGAAGCGCTTCGGGCCGACCGATCGACTTCTGATCCTCAAGAAGCCGTTCGACATCGCCGAGGTCACGCTGCTCTCGCGCACGCTCAGCGAGAAGTGGCGGCTCGGCCGCGAGGCGCGGCGCACCATCGCCACGCAGGGCGACAAGATCTTCGATCTCGAGCGGTTGCTGACGATGGTCGAGCAGTCACAGATCAGCCTGCGCGTGCAGCACGAGAACCTGGAGGATCGCTCTCGTACGCTCAGCGACGAGCTGCGTGAGCGGACCGCCGAGGTGATGGAGACCCGCCAGGCGGCCATCTACACCTTGGCCCAAATCACCGAGTCGCGCGACCCCGAGACCGGCGAGCACCTGCTGCGTATGCGTGAGGTCGCCCAGCTCATCGCCTCAAGGCTCGCCGAGAGCGGCCCGTACAAATCGCAAGTCGACGAGGAGTTCCTCGGAGAGTTCTACTGCTCGACCCCGTTGCACGACATCGGCAAGGTCGGTGTGCCCGACTCGGTGCTGCTCAAGCCGGGCAAGCTCACGACCGAAGAATTCCAGGTCATGAAGCGGCACACGCTCATCGGCGCCCAAGCGCTCGAAGGGGCGATCGAGGCGACGCCGCACGGGAAATTCCTGGCGATGGCCGCCGACATCGCCCGGGCGCACCACGAGTGGTTCGACGGCAGCGGCTACCCGCTCGGCTTGGCGGGCGAGGCGATCCCGCTGGCCGCACGCATCGCCGCCGTGGCCGACGTGTTCGACGCGGTCACCTCCAAGCGGGTCTACAAAGACGCGATGTCGGTCGAGGCGGGACGCCAGACCATCATCGAGGGCTCGGGCAAGCAGTTCGACCCGGTGGTGGTTGAGGCGTTTCTCGAGGTTTTCGACGGGGTTTGCGCCGTACGCGATCGCAGCGACGAGACCGCCCTGGCGACCCCGGTCTGACCGATCGCGGCTTCTATATACGTCCCTAAGGGCCCCAGGCGCCCTGCGGCTAGACGATGAGCGGCTTCACACTCCGCGTGAGGTTTCGCTTCCCCTGCAGGGGCGGGCTGAGTAAACTCGGGTAAGTTTTCTATCCCCGAGGCCTTTGTTGGCGCCCGTTTCGGTCATGCCCAGCCTGCTGCGAAAGTTGGTCCCCCTCTTGATGGCGGCGTGGTACGCCATGCTGTCGGTGGGCGGCTACGCGCTGCACGACTGGCTCGGATGCCCGGATCAGGCGGCCCAGGCGATCAGCGCCGCAGAAAACGGCTCCGGCTGCTCCTGCGGGCACACCTGCCCATGGTCGCATGACGAGCGGCTTAACGACGCCTTTCTGCCGAACGAGGCCTCCCAGCCGAACGACGGGCCAACTCTGGCGGTCGAGCGTCAGGGACACAACCCACACGATTGCTCGCTCTGCGCCGCTTTGGCGCAGGTGAAGCTCGCCAAGGCGACCGACGGTCTTCAGACCGTGAGCGCCTTGGTCTCTATCGCGATGGCTCCTGCGCCCCACGCGCGGTGGACCTCGTCATCTCTGCGTCTGGCCGACGCCCGGGGACCCCCGACGGTCTGAGCGACCGACCCGTCAGCCACTAGGGGCAGTGCTTACGCGTTACGCCGTGAGCACGACCGTGTGCAATTTTTTCGATTGCACGCCCCCTTTCAGTCGCCTCGGTCGAGGCGCGTCGGTTGTCGGTTCGACGTCACTCTCTCTGAGCCGCGACGCTCGTGTCGCGGCGCCGACCTGAACGGATTCTCCCTGTCACTCCCCCCTTGGCTGGATGAGCGTTTCGACGCGGCGTCCTGCGATCGCCATTTCGGTTATGCGTCATTCGAAAGCTTTCACGCTCGTCGAGCTGTTGGTCGTCATAGCGATCATCGGCATGCTGGTGGCGTTGCTGCTGCCAGCCGTGCAGTCGGCTCGCGCCGCGGCGCGGCGCACGCAGTGCGCCAGCCGCATGCGGCAGATCGGCCTGGCGATCCACCAGTACGCCGATGTCCACAAGGGAAAGTTCCCGCTGGTCACGCACGGCGCCGCCGATGAGGACGACTCGTGGATTTTCCGTCTGTCGGGCTTCCTTGAAGACGTCGACAGCGTTCGCCTCTGCCCCGAAGATCTCGCCCGCGTCGAGAAGCATTCGGAGGCTCTGACGAGCTACTACCTCAATGGGTACCTCCGCGAGGCGGAGCCGATCCCCGCCGGGTATAAGGGGCCGCTGAAGGCCGAGGAGGAGCGGAAGAACGCGCGGCTGGTCGACGATCTCTACGACCTGCGCGAGACGCACGACACGATCATGCTCTTCGAGGGGGTCGCCGGCGCGCTCGAGGCACAGGTCGACCACGTCCACTCGACCGAGTGGTTCAGCGAAACGAATGTCCATCATGGCATTGTGTTCGATGAGGTCAGCCGGGAGGTGGCGGTCGATCGTCACCTCTCGACGGCGGCGAACTACCTGTACGCCGACGGGCACGTGGCCACGGTTTCGGCCAGCCAGATCGCCGAGTGGTGCGACGAGGGGAAGGACTTCGCCCGACCGGCCAAATAAGGCCGTGGCGGCGGATAAGGATTCAGGGGACCAGTGTGACTGACGTCAACCGATTGGCCGACGACGCCGAGATCAAGGCGCACACCAACTGTTTGTTTTTTGCGTCTTGAACCATCATCTTTGGAGTTGTCTCATGTTTTCGAGTTTCCGGGGCGCCGTGCGTCCGATCGCTTTCGCTTGCTTGTTGCTGACCGCCCGTGGCGCCTGGGCCCACGGCGACATCACGCTGTTCGACGCCGCCGGCCAGGTGGGCGTCGGCCTGATCGACGTGGGCGAGGGGGTCTTCGAGCCGGGCGAGCGCGTGTTCGAGGCGTTGCTCTCGCCGAAGCTGATCGCGAGTTTTCCGTTTGACTTCGACTCGGACGAACCAGGATTCGACGTGCCCGACGGCGCTCTGCCGGCCAACGAGCCGATCGTTCTCACGGTCAAGTCGTTGACCTACTGGGACGGCGTCGGCGAGCCGCTGTTCGCCCCGGCGGCCGGAACGACTTTCGGGTTTGATACCGACCCGTCCTTCGCCACCGACGCCGACGGCGGGTTGCACGACCACGCGTTGTTCGGCCTGAACGGCGCGGCGCCCGACGGCGTGTACGTCGGCGAGTTCACCGCCGCCGTGGCCGGGCTGGAGGAATCGGATCCGGTCTTCATGGTCATGCTCAAGGACGCGCTGCTCACCAAGAGCAGCCTCGAGGACTTCGAGGAGGCCCTGGAGCAGTACGAAGAAGGGGGCGCCGAGCCGGTGATCGGCGGCAAGAACTTCGCTTTCTACGAGGAGGCGGTCGAGTCGGTCGAGGCGTCGCTCGTGCCCGAGCCGGCGTCGTTCGTGCTTGTGACTTTCGCGTTTTTGGCGTCCTGCTTCCGAAGGCGGTAAGTCGCGCCCGCGAGGCTAATCGTGGAGCGTGCCGCGGGCTATCTGTCCGCGGCACGCTCCTCTCTTGCGTCCAAAAAATCTCTATTCAATCCTCGACAATCAACCGAACCATGAACGCCACAACTTACGCCTCGGTGCTAATCCTGACACTGGCGTCGGCCGCCGCTGTCCAGGCACAGCACAGCGACGTGCTGCTCGCCGTTCTCGACGGGCAAATCGCCACGGGCTTCGCCGAGAATGTCGGCTCCGGCTCTACGACCCACGCATTGGGCAAGCGTGTTTTCACGCGCACGCTCGGGTCGGGCCTGTTCGCGAACGACCCCGGGTTCTTCGCCCTGCCGAGTGGCTCGCCGTCGCTGCCCTCGGGGGCCGAGGCCCTACCCGGCTCGTTCAACCTCTACTGGGATCTTATGCCGATGACCCTCGCGGGTAGCTCCCCCCGGTTTTCCTCTGGCCTGCTGTACTGGGACGGCGTGGGCGAGGTTGATTTTGGGGCGCCCCCGGAGGACGACTACTCGCTAGCGTTGTTCAACCCGATCGCCGAATCGATCGCCGCCACCGTTTCGCCTCAGGTCGCTGTCGGCCCGCGGCTGCTCACCACTCGCAGCAACGGCTCGACCGACACGCACAATTATTTTGTGCTCGACGACGACACGGATCCCGACGACGCGAGCCAGGCGGCCGATGGCGTGTACCTCGCAGCGATGCGGTTGCGGGCCGAGGGGCTGCGGGCCTCGGAGCCTTTCTACCTGCTGTTCGGAACGTTGAGTGTTTCGCTCGCCACGCTCAACGACACGGCGGCCCCGTGGGTTGAGGAACGGGTCGATTCGCTAATCTTGGCGGGCGACTACAACCGCGACGGCGTGGTCGACGCCGCCGATTTCACTGTCTGGCGCGACCACTTGGGCGCTTCGGACGACTTGATGGTCGACGGCGATGGTGACCTCGTCGTAGACGAAGACGACTACCAGATCTGGGTTGACCATTTCGGCGAAGCCGCCGATTTCGGTCAATCGGCGTCGCTCAGCGTGCCGGAACCCAACCTGCTGGGCGGCGTCTTGATCACGGTCGTCGTCGGCGGCTTAAGCCGAAGAGCACGGCTAGCGTGAACAGGCCCGATGGCTCGGGGACCGTATGGCTGCTGGCCTCGGCAAAGTCTTGGGCCGTCATGCCGAAGTTCTGTACCCACACGTCGTAGTCCGACTGGTCGTACTCCGCGCCGAGGCCGTCGCGCCAGACGGTGAAGTCGGCGGCGTCGACCACGCCGTTGCCGTTGTAGTCGCCCGGCAGGTCGGCGGCGACCGAGAGCACCAGGTCGTTCCCCTCGACGCTCACGGCAAAGCCGGGCGTCACGGCGCCGAAGCCGCCGCTGATCGACGCCGCGTGGGCGATCGTCCAGCTGCCGCTCGCGGGGGCGAAGCCGTCGAGCAGCGACACGAGCAAGTCGCCGCCCAGGGTCAGCTCGCCCGTGACCGACAGCAGGTCGTTCTCGGAGGCCGAGGCGAGATCGATCGCCAGCGATCCCGAAGCGAGCAGGGCGTCGCCGAGGACCTCGGTGGCGCCGATCCCCTCGCCCGGGGCGATGGCGCCGCCGTTGTTGACGAGGTCGAAGGCGACCTCTTCGGCGCTGAGCACGCCGCCGGTCATCGAGAAGGCGCCGCTGGCGCCCCGCGTGAGCCGCTTGGCGATCAGCCGCCCGCCCGACAGGCTTAGCGTTGCTGCCGCCGCGTCGTCGGCGCCGATCGCGACCACGCCGTCGCCGGGGCCGGCCGCCTCGTCCTCCACTTTGAGCCAGCCGTCGGTGATGCGGAGCGTCGCGTCGTCGCCGGCCTGCTCGCCGATGACGACTGTCCCTGCGTGCTGTCCTGGGGCGTCGACCGTGGCCACGCCCGAGGCGATCACCGCCCGGTCGAACCGCGAGGGCTGCCAGTTGGTGGTCGTGGGGGCCTCGCCCGGGTTGGGGCGCGTGATCCCCCAGTTGAGGATCTCCGCGAAGCGGGCTTCGCCGCCCTGCCAGCGGATGTCGTTCGGCGCCGGCCAGGCGGCCAGTTCGTTGATGTACTCTTCGAGGTTGATGTAGCCGTCGGCGTCGTCGTCCTGGTCCCAGTCGGCGACCATCGGGTCGAGGCCGCGTTCGGACTCCCAGTGGTTGGGCATGCCGTCGTTGTCGGTGTCCCAGCCAGCCGGGCGGGTCTGCATGGGTGCGCCGGTGACGGCGGCGACGTCGTCCGGGTCGATGGTGAACAGCACCGAACCCGCCACGGCGGCCGACCCCTGCCCGAACGTGGCGAGCTGGTCGAGCGACCGCTGGTCGAGGAAGTCGCGGTCCCACCAGCGGGCGCCGGCGTAGTTGCGCACCGTCTCGAGCGCCTCTTCGGCGGTTTGCGTCACGCCGTGCGGCACGTCGAAGGGCGTGGCGTGCTGGGTCTCGTTCCAGCCGAATTTGTACCCCACGTTGTTGCTGCCGTCGGCAACGCCGTTCTTGTTCAGATCGGCGACGTTGCCGTCCTGATAGAGGTGCGTGAGGCTGTCGCTGCCGCGGAACAGCCCGTCGTTCGGGCCGTTGTTGTAGCCGCCGATGTAATAATTGTTGACGAAGTTGGTGAAGCTCGGCTCGTCTTCGCCGCTGTAGCCAAACTTGTTGTCGTTGACGTTGTAGATGACGTTGTTGCGGAAATCGACCTCGATGCCGGGCCCCTCCTTCTCGCCGAGCCGCGGAACGCGGGCGTCGTTGTGGACGTAGAGGTTGTGGTGGACGCTGATGTGGCCGCCGGGCGTCTTGCCCTCGAGCTGCGAGCCGTCGCCGTCCGGGTTGCGCCAGCCGGGGCCGACGATCGAGTGCTGCACCGTGACGTCGCGGGCCGAGTCGGTGATCGACACCCCCTCGTCCGTGTACCACGCGAGCGACAGGTGGTCGGCGATCGAGTTGCTCGCGGCCAGCCAGATGCCGTCCTTCTCGGCGGGGTCGTGGGTCCGCACCGAGAAGTTGCGCAACACGAGGTTGTTCACCTTCGGCGGCGTGCCTTCGTCCCACGGGTCGCGGTGCCCCGGGTTGAACTCGCCGCCGTAGAGCGTGATGCCGCCCGGCGCCGTCTGGCCGGCGATCGTCACGTTCATCGGCGTGATGTCGACCTCGCCGATGTCGATCGTCCCGCCGACATCGAACACGATGAGCCGCGGCGTCACGTCGTAAGAGTCGGGGATGTCAACGTTGTACCAAGGCCACGGCCAGCTCTCGCGGATGGTCGTGAAGTTGTCGCTGTTCAATCCGTAGCGCAGCGATCCGGGGATCTCGCCCGTCGGGTCGGGGTCGAGCGTCGTGACGTGGTACACGATCCCCCCTTGGTCGTTGGGGCGGCCGCCGGTGGCGAAGGCCCCGGCGCCCTCGGCGCCGGGGAACGCCGGGATCGGCTGGGCGAACGCGGCTACGGACTGCGCCGAGAGGACGAGTGCTATAAGAGCGATGCGCATCGGGCTTCTGTTCCGCAGAAGAGGAGGATGGTCGAATGATCGACGCGGGCGCGGGGTAGAAAAGAGGGCGCCCAGCGAACTCCCAGTATAGCGGAGACCAGAGCGCGCCGCTCGGCGCAGCGGCCCTCTATCCAGACTCCCCACCCGCCAAGCCGGCCCGCTTCAGGCCATCATTTGCCGGCGAAAACTTGGTCGTCGGCGAAGGGCAGTGCGAGCCGCCCCGCCTCGAACTTCAACTCGACCGGCGCCCCGGCGATCTCGCAGATCGGGTTCGCCTCGATCTCGCCGGCCAGGTCTTCCGTGACGAACATCCGCTCCAGGTGCAGCGTGTTGGGGACCAGCACCCAGCGGCTGTCGCCGTAGCGCTCGCGGATCTTGGTGACGACCGTCTCGTCGTCGGCGAGCGTGGCGGGGATCTTGCCGCGTTGCATGTCGCCGGTGGTGTAAACGTTGAGGAACGTCTTGTGCTCGTCGATCGCGTCGCGGAGCCTTTGAGGAATGAAGTCGGCCAGCCCCACGCCGATAGCGTTTCCCTTGGAGGCCTCGACTAGGTTGAGCGCGGCGATGATCTTGCAGTTGGGCTTCTCGACGTCCTCGCCGCCGGCCACGCCGCGGCGTCCGATCACGTTCGTGTCCATGCCGGTGCCGCTGTACGTTTTGCCGATGTCTTTGACGACCAGCGTGTTGATCTCGTCGATCGGCAGCCGGGGGAAGTACTCGCGGTGGCGCGCGAGCAGCTCCGGCTCGCGGGTGAGGATGTCGCCGGGCGCAATGGCGTGGATCTCGGCGGTTTGGTCGTACCCATCCTCAAGCAGCGCGAGGCCGGCCCAGATCTTGCCTGAGTCGATCAGCAACTTGCCCATCTCAAGCAGCATGTGCTTCATCTGTGGCGTGGGCGTGGAATGGAACGTTTGGGCCGAGCGGATCTTGCCCATGCCGACGACCATCATCTTGGTGATGCCGCTCTGCACCGGGCCGCTGAAGCAGGTGTGCAGCTTCACGCGGTTGAGCACCAGCACGCCGGCCGACTCCCAACAATGGCGGTCCATCCACACGTCGCCCGAGGCGACCTCGCCAACCTTGACGCACTCCATGCTCGAGCGGATCGGCATGCCCATCGCCTCTTCGGTGAGGCCGAGCGACTCGACCATCGCGCGTTGCCCCTCGGCCGTGGCGCCGTTGTGCGAGCCCATCGCCGGCACGAGGAACGGCTCGGCGCCGTGGTCGCGGAGCCAGTCGCCCGCCGCGCGGGTGATGGCGGCCAGGTTGGCGATGCCGCGGCTGCCTGCGGTGATGGCCACCGGCCCCTGGGGCGGTTGGACGCCGAGCCCATCGAGGCGGCGGCGTGTCTCGGCCACGGGGTTGGAGAGCGGGTTGGAGTTGAGGCGTTGCGAGACCGGGAGCAGCTTCATCGCACGAGCGGGGCAGGGGGGAGAGGGGAGGGCTTGCCTCTATCATAACGGAAGCAACCGGCCTGACGCCAAGGCCGCCGAGACGCGTTTCGAGAACATGGCTTAGGGCGCAACGGGATTGGGAGATATCTCTGCGCTCCTTGGCGGCCCGGCTGCTGGGCGGCTGCCTTCTCAAGCGGCGCGCGGCAGCGGCGGGATCTTCTTGCCCTTCAGCTGGTAGACGTACGCCAGCACCTCGGCCACGGCGGCGAAGCTCTCGCTCGGCACCGGGTGGCCGATGTCGACTTCCTTGTAGAGCAACCGCGCGAGCGGCTTGCGCTCGACCACCGGCACGTCGTGCTCCAGCGCCAAACGCCGGATGCGGGCCGCCAGGTTGTCGGCGCCTTTGGCCACCACGACGGGCGAAGCCATCGTCTCCGGGTCGTAGCTGATGGCGATCGCCAGCTCGGTGGGGTTGGTCACGACGACGTCGGCCTTCGGCACTTCCGAGCCGATGCGGTTCAGGGCCATCTGCCGCTGCACCTGGCGGCGGCGGGCCGCGACCTCGGGGTTGCCTTGGAGGTTCTTCATCTCCTCCTTCATCTCTTGGGCGGTCATCATCAGGTCTTGGCTGTGCTTCCACTTCTGGAAAGCGAAGTCGGCGAGCGCCAGCACCAGCAGCGCAAAGCCGACCCAAAACATGGTTTCGAAGCCGGTGTTGAAGAGCAGCGTGGCGAGCGCCATCGTGTCGAGCGCCGCCGCCTCGAGCACCTGCGACTGGCGGCTCCACAGCACCGCAACACTGACCGCCGCCACGATCAACACCTTGAAGAGGCCGAAGCCGAGTTTCGCGGCGCCTTGCGACGAGAAGATCCGCCCGAAGCCTTTGAGCGGGTTGATCCGGCCAATGTCGGGCTGCAGCCTCTCGGGGACGAACAGGAAGCCGACCTGGAGGATGCTCGTCGCCACGCCAGCGAGCAACAGCAGACCCAGGAAGGGGAGCATCACGGCGCCGGTTTGCTCGAGCAACTCGTTGGCCTGCGAGACGAGTTGCTGCTCGTCGGCCCGCAGGCTGATCGGTTCGCCGAGGTAGCGGGTGGTGAGGTTGGCGAAATAATTTGAGACCCCGCCGCCCAGCATCCGCATGAGGCCGGCGCCGACGATCAGCAGCAACGCCGAACCCAAGTCTTGGCTGTAGGGAACCTGCCCCTGCTCGCGCGCCTTGTCCTTGCGGTGCTGAGTCGCCTCGAACGATTTTTCGCCGCTCTGATCCGCCACGCTACGCTTCGCTCAAGGAGTCTAAGGAGGAGCCACGGATTTCACGGCTAAGCAATAGCCACAAGGAGGCGCGAGACAGCACAAAAGTATGGGGCAACGGCCCATCCGTTCTTGCGTCTTCTTGTGCCTTTTTGTGGATGTTCCTAACGCACCTCATCCGTGTTGTCCGTGAAATCCGTGGTCGAATATTCTTCTTAAGGACCGGCGCCCACAGCCGTGTCGCGCAGGTAGGCGATCGTGTCGCCCAGCGGGTCTTGGAACGTCCACGCCACGCTGCCGATAGTCAGCATCATCACGCCCACGGTGAGCATCGAGTTGAGGCCAAAGCCGACGGCGATTGTGTTGATCTGCGGCAGCGTGCGGCTGATCAAGCCGAGCACGAGGGTGGCCAGGAACAACGACACCAGCAGCGGCGCTGCGGCGCGGAGGCCGAGTTCGAAGCTCAGCGAGAGCATCGCGACCATCGCCGTGCCGAATTCGGCGCCGAGCTGCGCCTGCCCCGGCGGGGCCCAAGCGAAGGTGTCGAGCAACGCGTCGATCGTCATCCGGTGCCCGCCGATGCAGACGAAGACCGCCATCGTGACGAAGTAGAACACCTGGTTGAAGATCGAGGCGTTCGACTGGAAGGCCGGGTCGACCGTCTCGGCGAGCGCCATGCCGCTCATCTGACCCACGACCTGGCCGGTGACCTGCACGCCCGACATCATGGCCGAGAGGCCCAAGCCCAAGAGCATGCCGACGAGCGCCTCGCCCACAATCAGGCGCCCGAGGGTGATCACCTCTGGCGGGCGGGCCCATGAGCCGTCCACAAGCAGCGGCGTCATGAGCATCGCCAGCGACACGGCCAGGATGGCTTTGACGCGTTTGGGGATGATCGTGGCGGTGAAGATCGGCGCCGTCGCCACCAGCGCGCCAACGCGCGACAGCACGAGCACGAACACGAGCATCAGGTCGAGCAGCCGGCCTTCGAGCGCGTCCATGGCGGGGCGGGGTAGGGGGGGAGGCGGCGTCCGAACGCGCTCAGAGCGAGTTGGGAATGTTCTCAAACAGCTCGCGGGTGTAGCTCACCAGCTGCGAGAGGGTCCAGGGGAGCGTGAGCGCCAGCGCCACGGCCATCGCCACGAGCTTCGGCACGAATGCGACGGTCTGCTCCTGAATCTGCGTGAGCGCTTGCACCAAGCCGATCGTCAGCCCGATCCCCATGCCGGCAAGCAGCACCGGCGCCGAGATCAACGACGTCACGAGCAACGCCTCGCGTCCGAGGTCGATGGCTTGCTGCGGTTCCATGGCGAGCGAGGGGTTAGGGGCTAGGGGCTAGGGGCTAGGGGCTAGGGCGGCGGAGCCGCCTTTTGCTAGCCCCTAGCCCCGAGCCCCTACGCGTACACGGTAAAGCTTTCGAGCAGCATCTCGATCACGAGTCGCCAGCCGTCCACCAGCACGAACAGCAGCAGCTTGAACGGCAGCGAGATCAGCACCGGCGGCAGCATCATCATGCCCATCGAGATCGTCACGCTCGCCACGACGATGTCGAGGATCACGAACGGCAGGTAAATCTGGAAGCCGATCAGGAACGCCGTCTTCAGCTCGCTGAGCATGTAGGCCGGCAGCAGGGCGGCCAGCGGCACGAGCCGCTCGCCCTCGCCGGGGCTCACGTAGTCGTAGTCGGCGATCAGCTCACCCGTGACGGGGTCGAGTTCACTCGGCAGGCGGCGGAGGAACATCCGCACGTCCTCTTCGTTGCCGGTGCGCATGATCTGATCGGCCATGAAGGTGCGCATCGGCGCGGCCGCCCGTTCGAAACCTTCTTCGAGCGAGATCTGGCCTTCGGTGTATGGCTTGACGCCCTGCTCGTAGCTCCGCTGCCACACGGGCGCCATCAGCAGCATCGTGACGAACAACGCCACCGAGGTGATCACCTGGCTGGGCGGCAGCTGCTGGGTGCCGAGCGCCTGGCGCAGCATGCCGAGCACCACGATGATCCGCACGAAGCTGGTGGTCATCAGCAGCGCCGCCGGCGCGAGGCTGATCACCGTGAGCAGCAGCATCACTTGCAGCGTCGAGCTGAGCCGCTCGGGGCTGGTCCAGTCGCTCGGGCCTCCGATGCCCGGCAGCACGCCGGGGGCCGTGACGACCGAGAGCGCCTGCTCGGCGAGCGCGGCGCCGTCGTTGCTCATCTGCGCTTCGCGCTGGGCGGTCGTTTCGGCTTCGATGCGGGGCGACTGGCCGCTGGCCGCCGGGAGGGCGAGCAGCAGGCACACGCTCGCCACGAGCAGGCGGGCGAACAGGCCGGCCGCCAAGCGAGGGCTCAGGCGAGGGGCGTAAGATTCAAGCACGGCCTTGGCCCCCCGGGGTGCTGGCGTAGGCCGAGGCCAAGGCGTGGGGGTTCACGAGCGGCGCGTTGTCGCTGAACAGGCTCCCGCCGCGCGGCTCGCGGGAGATCTCGTCGAAGATCTCGCGGAACGCCGCGCTGGCGTTGTTGGGGTCGTCCGCCTCGCAGAGTTCCAGCAGGCGGTTCACTTCTTCGGGGTCGCTCACCTCAGTGATCGGCTCGACGCCCTCGGGCGTGACCGACACGAGCACGAGCTTGCGGCCCACCTTCAGCAGTTGGGCGGTCTGCTTGCCCACGAGCGTCGCACGGCCGAGCACCTGCACCACGTCGCCCGGCAAGGTCCGCGACGAACGCGGCATGCTTTTCTTGAGCACCCATGCGGAGAGCAGGAACAGGCCGAGCACCACCGTGAGGGCTCCGACCGTCGCGACGATCGGGTTGCCGGCTTCGCTCGATTCCGAGTCGCCCCACGGGGTCCACTGCTGGACCATCGAAGCGATGCGGCTGGATGCGGCGGTGGTGGCCTCGCCCGTTGGGGCGGCGGGCGTGGCGCCGAGCAGCCGCCGCGGCTCGGCCTCGAACGCGGGGATGGCGGCCGCCGCAGGGGCGGGTTTGACCGGCGTGGGGCTTGCCGCCTTAGGGGTTGGTTGAATCGTGGCTGCGTAAGAGGCTGTCTCCAGCAAACGCACTTCGGAGGTGGGAGCCTCCTGCATCGGGGCAGGCGGGGCGGGCTCGGCAAGCAGGGAAGGCGACAACGAGGCGCTTTGTAGGCCTTCGCCAGGGTGAGCCGCTTTGCTCTCGGCAGTCTTTTGATCGGCGGCCGCGGTTTCGGCGGCCTCGATTTCATCGAGCGGGTCGATGAACGTGGCCCGCATCACTCGGGTTCCCAGCGGCCTGCTCACCGGGCCCGAGGGGCCGTACGCTTCTGCCCGCGGGCGCAGCGAAGGGGCTTCGGCATGGGCGGCGACCGCGACCAGAACCAGGGCCGTCGCGGCCAGCAGTCGGCCTGTCGTCGTCCCGTGGGTATGCATCGCCTGCTCCGTGCCGTGTGGCCGCGTGGCCTTAGGAAAGTTGCGAACCAGCGGTTCGCGACACGGAGCTTATAGAGAACGCCCCGAGCGGGGGCCAAGGGCAACTTCTTTAATGTTTTTCTGAGAAACCAGAAAAGAGCCGGACGACATGAGTCCCCGCAGGCAAGCGTGTACCGCGGTTCTACTGGGAACGCAGTCTCGTGGGGGCGCAGTCTACCCGCCTCTGCAGGGCCCGCCGGCTCGCTCAGGGGGTGCTGGCATTGCCACGCCTTAGGCGACGGCGCTGTCGCCCACGACCAACTCGGTGACCCGCACGCAGAAGTTGTCGTTAAGGACGAGCACCTCGCCGCGGGCGATCATGCGTCCGTTGACGTACACGTCGACCGGGTCGCCCGCGAGCTTATCGAGGGTGACGATCGCGTCGCGTCTGAGCCGCAGCACGTCTTCGAGTCGCATGTGGGTGCGTCCCAGCTCGATCTTCAGATCGAGTTGCACGTCGCGCACCAGTTCGATGGTGGCCGCTTCTTGGTTGGCGGGGGCGCCGGTGAAGTCGCGGAGGCTGAACGGCTCGACGCCGGGGGGCAGCCCGTCGTTGGGTTGGTCGATCGAGGCGATCGCCGCCTCGGCCTGCGAGAGCAGCAGGTCGATGTCGCCCTGCGAGGGGTCGTCGTAGGCGTCGTCCGTGGCGGCCCCGTCCTCGCCGCCGGCGATCGAGCCGCCCTTCATCAGGGCCTCGATGTCGCTCGGGTCGAGTTGGTAGCTGTCGCCCGATTCCGAGCTCGCGGGCTCGTCGGCCGGCTTGGCGGCGTCGGGGGGCGGCCCCTCGCCGCCCGCCTGGCGCAGCAGGTCCTCGACCTCGTCTTTGCTGATCGATTCCGATCCGTCAGACATCTGGAGAAACTCGTTGGCCTTGGGGAGTCGACGTCCGCGAAGCGCAAACGCCGCGGGGGCTGGCGCGACCGGCTCAACGCTCCACGAAGTTGATCTTCGTGAACACGATCTCGTGCAGCAGCGACTTGCCGAGCGCGCGGTTGCTTCTCTCCAATATCCGCCTTTTGATCAACCCCAATCCGGCCGAACTCAGGTCGCTCGACTCGGCGCCGTGCATCGTCATGATGATCTGCTCGTGCAGCCGGTTGCGGTTGGGCTCGTAGTATTGCTGGAAGAGGTCGGCCTCGGATGCTAGCACGACTCCGTAGATCTCGAAATCGATGTTGAGCGAGGCGTCGGATTCGGGGTCGTAGCGGGTGACGTTGAAGATGCCGATATTCACCTCGGCCATCTCCTCGCCCGTTTCGAGCGAGACGTCCTCTTCAAGCTCGTGCGCCAGCACGTCCTCGCCCTGGGAGGCGCGGGCCATCTCGCGGGCGAGGGCCTCGGTTTCGGCCGCGGAGGGGATAAACAGCATCGCCGCCGCCATCTCGACGACCACCAGGACCGACACGATCGCGCCGGTGCGGATCATACCCATCAACCCGCCGCCGGACGTCTTGGTCTCGATTGGTTCGTTTTCTGGCATCGCTCGATCTCGTTTTGTGGCCGCTACCGGGGGGGCGGTCCCCCTTGTTTAAGTTTAGCTCACGATTTCTTGTCGTCTTCGACACCCGATCCCGTGACCTGCTCGTCCCAGAGGAGCACCTCGACGCGGGCGTTCATCTTGCGGCTGCGGACATTGATGCCCGTGTCGATCGGCTCGAACGAGCCGGCCGAGCCGAGCCGGATCCGCTCGGCGTCGATGCCCAATTCGACGAGTCGGTCCATGACGATCCGGCAGCGGCGGTAGGCGAGGTCCCAGTGGTCGCCCTCGACGACCGGTTTTCGCGACGAGTGCCCGCGGATCTCGATTTTTTGCGGTTTGCCGGCCACCTGGGTGGCGATCTGCTCGAGGGCGGCCTCGCCGTCCGCGTCGAGCTCGACGCTGTCTTCGCCGAAGAACACCAGGCCGCCGACCGTCGAGTTCAGGCCCGGGCGGATGGTGCGGACGAGCTTGTCCTCGCCGCTGACGCTCTTGACCTTGTTGCCGCCGCGCATCATGTCTTGGCGTTTGGAGCGCCCCATGCTGGCGATCATCGCCATGTTCGAGTTCTTCGGCTGGTTCTCGCCGGGCAAGATCGAGGCCACGGTCTCCGCGTGGCCGAACTGGCGACGCATCGACTCGAGCATCGCCTGGAACTTTTCTTCCTGCTTGATCTCGCTCATCGAGACCAGCATGATGAAGAACGTCAGCAGCAGCGACATCATGTCGCCGAACGTGACGACCCACTCGGGGATGCCCGGTTCGGGTTCTTCTTCGATGGCCATGGCTGCGTTCGGCTACAGAATTCCGGGCGGGGCGAGACTAGGCGGCTTCTTCTTGCGCCCGCATCTTGGGCGGCAAGAACGTGGTGAGTTTTTGTTCGATCACGCGTGGGTTCTCCCCCGCCTGGATCGCCATGATGCCGCGGATCGCGATGTCCATGTTCAGGAGCTCCGCCTTGTTGGTGAAGCCGAGCTTCTCGGCGAACGGCAAGAACACCACGTTCGAGACGATCGCGCCGTAGAGCGTGGTGAGCAGCGCGACGGCCATGCCGGCGCCGATCTTCGACGGGTCGCTCATGTCGCCGAGCATGATGATCAGGCCCATCAGCGTGCCGATCATGCCGAACGCCGGAGCGAACCGGCCCATGCAGTCGAACATGCCCTTGCCGTCGCGGTGCCGGGTGGCCACGGCGTCCATCTCCGTGCGGAGGATGTCCTCCATCACCTCGGGCCTGGTGCCGTCGATCGCCATCTGGATTCCGAGGACGATAAAGTCGTTCTGGATCTCGTCGACTTTGCTCTCGAGCGCCAGCAGCCCGTCCTTGCGGGCGATCTCGGCCAGGCCGACGAGCTCCTTGATGATCTCGCCGATCGGCTGGACCTTCCAGAACAAGACCTTCATGCCCACGCCGAACACGCCGAGGAAGCTCGGCAGCGGGTACGAGATGAGCGTCGCGGCGATGGCGCCGCCGATCACGACCATCATCGAGGCGATGTCGATGAACGCGATGAAGCTGCCGCCGCCCAGGATGATGGAGACCAGGATCAACGCGATTGCGATGACGACCCCGGCTGCTGTTGCGATGTCCATAGCGTGACTTGTCTAAGGTTGTTCGTCGGGCGACGCCGTGGGGCGGCTGGGGGGCGTCAGCAGCTTGGTTTGTTGGTATTCGATCGTGCGGCGGAGCACCTCTTCGGGGCTCTCGCCCACGACGATGCGCTCGCCCGTGGTCAGCGAGACGTACGTGTCGGGCCGCGATTCGACGTACTTGATCAGCTCGGCGTTGAGCAAAAACGGCTCGCCGCTGAGCCGGGTGAGCTTGATCATCCGTCGTTCTCCTCCCGGTCCGCGCGCAGGGCCCGGCATTCGGGCCGCGGCTCTCGCCAACCGTAGCTCACAGCCGCGGGGATGCGGCCGACTTGGCGCCGCGGATTCCACTTGCGGCCGCCCCAGCAGGCCACGGCGCCGCCCGCCGCCCATCTCGCGAAGCTCGGGATGTCGGTCATGACGGTTCTAACGGTCTGGGCGGTGCGTTCGGAAACGCGGCTCAAGGACGCCTATTCGTGGCGGGTCGACGATCACCGGATCGACAGCAGCTCGTCGAGCAGCTCCTGGGCGGTGGTGATCACCCGCGAGTTGCCGCGGTACTGGGTCGAGGCGAGGATAAGCTCCACGAGGTTGCCGCCGATGTCGGTGTTCGACAGCTCGACGGCGCCGGCCGTGAGCCGGCCGATGCCGTCTTCACCGGGGTAGCCCTCGTTCGGTTCGCCCGAGTTGACGCTGCGGGCGAAGAGGCTGTCGCCCACCTGCTCGAGGCCGGCGTTGTTGGCGAACCGGGCCATGACGATCTGGCCGAGGTTGCGTTGCGTGCCGTTGGAGAATTGCCCCTGGATGAGCCCGCTCTCGGTGACGATGTAGTCGGTGAGCACGCCCGGCGCAAAGCCGTCTTGGCTGTCCATCGACAGGCTGCTGGTCGGTTCGCCCTGGGCGTTCACCTCGGCGAGCGACTTGACCGCCGAGAAGTCGAGATCGACCTCGAGCGGCGACTCGGACGCGGTCGCCGCACGCAGCACGCTGATCGTGTCGTTCGGCGAGCTGAGCAGGTCGCCGTTCGAGTCGAACACCAGGGTGCCGGTGCCGATGACGATCGACTGGTTGGCGCCCGCCTGGGTCGGGTCGGCCGACGGCGAGCTGTCGCCCGAGTTGGCGAACCAGCGGTAG
Source organism: Pseudobythopirellula maris (assembly GCF_007859945.1). GTDB lineage: Bacteria > Planctomycetota > Planctomycetia > Pirellulales > Lacipirellulaceae > Pseudobythopirellula > Pseudobythopirellula maris. The sequence goes on from NZ_SJPQ01000004.1 coordinate 59,406, forward strand.
GTGGTGCTGTTCGAGGTGGTCTCCTCGAGCACGGTGGTGAGCCGCACGTTGATCGGCGAGCCGAGCGAGTCGTAAACGATGAACTCGCTCGTGGTGCCGGGGCCGTCGACGTCGAGCGTCGTCTCGGTAAAGTTCAGGGCGACCGTTTGCGGCGCCTCTTCGCCTTCGGGCGTGAAGCGGAAGGCGGTCTGCGAGATGTCGAGCACGTTCTCCTCACCCACGTTGCTCCTGACCACCAGTTGGCCGTCGCTGTTGATCACCACCGAGCCGGGCGAGTTGGTCGTCGAGGTGTTGATGCCCATCACCTGCGTCATGAACGCAGTGAGCTCTTGGACCGTGGTGTCCTCGGTGACGGTGAATTCCTTGGTGTCGAGGTCCGAGCCGCCCAACTCGCCCGTGAGCGAGAGCACGCCCGGCCCCGAGATGATGTTCTGGTAAGTGTTCTGGTCGCGTATCTGCAGGTCCACGAGCCGGGTGCCGTTGCCCGCCTTGGGGCCGTCGAAATCGAGTGTCGTTGTGACCGCGTTGAGCTCGGCGTTCGTCATCGTGTCGACGTACGAGAGCGTGTCGGCCTCCAGCACCGGCGGCGCGACGCCGTTGCTGGGCGTGATCAATCGGTACACGCCAGAATCGTCTCCCGCCACGTTGCGGTAGATCCGCATCCGGTCGAACTCCGCGCTCGGCGGGTCGACCTTCGACAGGTCGAGCCGGATGCTGCTGCCGTCCTCGTCGGCGGCCACGTTGATGATCGGCGCCGAGGGCCGTGTCTCGGCCCCCGATGTCTGGTTGTAGTAGGTGATGTAGTAGCTGTAGACGCCGTCGTCGAGCCCCGTGGCGTCGAGGTCGTTGGCGTCATCGGCGGCGATCGTCGTGTACTCCGCGTCGGTCGTGACGTCCTGATAGTTGTCGACCGACGAGGCGATCGTGTCGATCAGGTGGTAGTCCGTACCGTCGGTCTCGGTGCGGTAAATGTTCAGACTGGTCCACGGCAGGCCGGCCGTGGGGAGACCCGACAGGTCGATGCGATCGTTGGCGGTCGTGGTTGTCGCCGTGAAGGCGGCCGACGGAGCCCCCTCCTCGCCGTTCGCGTCGACGAAAGCCACGCGGTAGCTGTAGGTACCCACGCCGATGTTCGTGGCGACGCCGGTGTCGAACTCCGCCGCCGCGCCCGCCACCGGCGGCGGGAAGCTGCGGCCGTCGGAGCCGACGAAGTCGCCGTCGGCGTACTCGATCGCGGCGTTGCCGATGATCTGCGAGCTGAGCGTCCCGGGCATCTCGCCGGCTTCGACCGTGGGATTGAGCACGCCGCGGAAGGTCGCCTCGGTGGTCGCCTGGGCGACGCGTTCGGCGCCGAGCGGGATCTCCAGCGGGATCGTGTTGCTCGTGTCGACATTGAAGTTGTCGTCCACGCCGTAGCCCAGCACGAAGTTGCCGGTCGAGGTGACGATCTGGTTCTGCGAGTTGAGGCTCAGCTGCCCGTTGCGGGTGTAGAGTTTGCCGCCGCCCGGGTCCTGCACCACGATGAAACCTTCGCCCTGGATCGCCAGGTCGAGCTGGCTCGAGCTGATCTCGATCGTGCCCTGGGTGAAGTCGGGCGCGATCTGCGAGACCTTCACGCCGAGGCCGATCTGGCGCGGGTTCGTGCCGCCGTTCGATCCGGAGGGGGCCGAGCCGATCGACTGGGTCTGCAGGAACTGCGTGGCGAACTGCACGCTCGATTCCTTGAAGCCAACCGTGTTCGAGTTGGCGATGTTGTTGCCCACCACGTCGATCGTGGTCTCGGCGGCCTGCAGGCCCGTGAGGGCCGTGGTCATCGCGGATTGGAGACCCATGGCTGTTTTCCTTCTTGCTACACGCTAGTGATGATTTGGTTTGCCGGTCGCTTGGGAGGGCGTCGGCGATTCGCGTCGCCTCGGGGCGTCGCGTTGGTTTGGTCGCAGCCGTTGATTACTGCGGGGGCTCGATCTGGGCCACGGTGTCGAGGTCGACCGTCACCTTCCGGCCGAACGAGACCTTCTGGGTCGCCACCGTCAGGTGCTCGCCGAGTTCGCTGTCGGGCGTGCCGTCCACCAGGCTCGTCACTTCGCCGTTGACCCGGCCGATGAGCTGGCGGCTGCCTTGGCCCGTGTTGTCGGTGCGGTAGATCGACTTGCGGACCGTGGTTTCCGGCAGGTTGTCGAGCCGCACCGTGCCGTTGAAGTCGGAGAACGTGCTGGTCGACACGCCGATCTCTTGGCCGAAGGGGGTGCCGTCGGACGTCTCCCAGACGACTTCGTAAACGTAGTTGCCGCTCTCGAGCGAGCCCTCCTCTTCGCCGGCCGAGGCGGCGGCAGAGAGCGACAGGTCGAGGTTCGGTTGGCCGTCGTTGATGGTCACCCGCTGCACGTTGCCTCGCACCCGCTGGCCGTTCTCGTCGAGCGCCACCACGTCGGCCCCGATGAGGCTCGTGGCCGTGGTGACGTTCTGGCCCAACAAGACCGACTCGAGCGTGTTGGTCAGCTGGTCGTTCGACGCGATCTCGCGGATCTGCGAGATCTGCGCGAGAAGCTCGTCGTTCTCGAGCGGGTTGAGGGGGTCCTGGTTCTGCAGCTCTGAGATCATCAGCTCCAAGAACACGTCGAGATCGAGGTCGTCGACGGCGCTCGGGCGGCTGTTGCTCGACGCGTCGGTGACGCCGCCCAGATTGTTGGTGATGCTCGACATGGTACTTGCTCGCTAGGGGGCCGCGGCCCGTGAGGGGGGAGCTCGGTGGATTGGTATTCGGGATAAAGAGGGTCAGGCGACGAGGTTGATGCGTTCGTCGCCCGTCATGCCGAGCGTGGGCGCCAGGCGGGGCGTGTCGGTGATTGCAGCGGGTTCGGCGGCTCTCGCGATCGCCGATGCGCGGCGCCCGCCGCCGCGGCCGTCGTTCCCACGGTCTTGCGAGGAGAAGCCGTCGGACGATTGGCGGCCGCCATCGCGCGAAGCGCCGTTGTTCGCCGAGTCGTCTTCGCGGACATCGACATCGAACTTCTCGATGCGGATCTGCTGCTCGGCGAGACGTTCGCGCAGCGCGGGCAGGTTGTCGAGCAGCGCATTGCGGGCCGCTTGGGTTTCGGTCTCGAGCGACGCGGTGAGGATCCCCTCACGCACCTCGAGCTTGATCTGCAGGGCGCCGAGCTCGGGCGGGCTGAGGCGGATCTCGATCGGCCCGCCGCCGCGCTGCTGCGCCGCCTCGAACGCCCGTGTGACGCGTGTGACGAAACGGGCCGAGTCGACCGTGGGTCCGCCATTCTCGGCGGCGGCTGGAGCCGGCGCGGGTGCGTCAGCGGCGCCGCTGACCGGAGCGGGGGCGGCCGCCGCGCCGGGCGCCGGCGCCGCCGATTCACGCGGTCCGCTCGTTGACGGCGCCTTGTCGCTGGCGGCGGCTTCGGCGTCGGCAAGCGCCTCTTCAAAGGCGACCGGCTCGATCGCCAAGGCGGTGCTGTCGGTCTCCGTGGCGGACTGGGCTAGCGCAGCGCCGCGGCGGTCGCCCTCACCTTCGCCGCCTCGATCGGCGTCGGTTTCGGCTGGCGGTGGGGCCGTGGCGTTCGTGGCGGCCAGTGGATCGGACTTGGACTGCCCTGTGCTCGCATCTTGTGTGAGCTCTGACCGGGCGGGCGTAGGAGCCGAGGCTTGTGCGGCGACGGTCGCCGCGTCATTCGCTTGGGCTTTTCCGGCCTGGGCCAAGGCCGTTTGGTCGGCGGCTCGCCGCTCCTGAGCCTCGAGGCTCGTGTCGTCGCCCGAGTTCTGGGTGGAATCGTCTGGGGACGCGTCGCCTTCGAGCCCCTCGCTCAACGACGAGAGCGTATCTTCCTCGGCCAATGCGTTTTTCTTGAGCAAGTTGGCGGCATCTTCGGCGGCGGCAATTTCCTCTTCGGTCGCCTCGCCGCTCAGCAACAACTCGGCTCCGGTGGCGTCCTCGGAGGATTCCTCGTCGATTGCTGTTTCGTCGCCCGTCGATGAGGCGGAGTTGTTTTCTTGCACGGCGTCGGTCGCGGCGTGTTCGCCCGAGGCGTCGGCGTCGGCGCCCTCGTTGCTGACGCCGCTCGAATCGACTTGGGACTCTTCTTCGGCCTTGGGCGCGTCGTTCTCGACGGCCGTCTTGCGAGTTGGCGTGGGGCGTTCGTTGCGGGCTTCCTCCGAGCGGGCAGCCGAATCGAGCTCTCGACGGAAGCCGTCACGGTCGCCGCCGTCGTGCGGCGCGGACGCCGAAGGCTTCGGCGCCAGCAGCAGCGGCGAGGGGCCGGTGAGTCGGGTTTCGGTCATGGTTGGCTCGCGTGGGACGACGTTCGATCGGTTCGGACCGATGGCGTGGTGGGTTAAGAGTCTTTGCGTTTGAGCTGCTCGAGGGCTTGGTCGTACACGTCCTTTTGCGGCCCGCCCTGCAGCAGCAACTCGTTGATCTCGTGCAGCTTGTCGAGCTCGTCGGGGGTTCTGAACTGCAGCAAGATCTTCTTCAGCTTGTTGGCCTGCATCTTGTTCATCAGGCGGATCACCTTCTCGCGGCCCATCTCTTCGTCGTACATTCTCAGGAGCAGGTCCTTGGCCGTGTCGGCCTTGATGCTCTCGTAGTAGCGCACCACGTTGGCCACGCTCTCGTCGGACGCCTCGGCGCTCTCCTGCTTGATCTTCTCCTCGAGCTCGCGGGCCATGTTGTCGAACCGCTCCCGCGCGGCCGTGAGCTGCGACAGCAGGTGGTCGAACTCGTGCCGGCCGCGGTCGAGGGCCTCTTGCTTCACTTCGAAGTTGCGCGCCGCGATCGCCCGGTGGTACTCGATCTGGTCGAGCGAGAGCTCTTCCTCCGGGGTGTCGATGTCGGAGCTCATCTCCTCGTAGTTAACCTTCTCAAGATCGACGTCGTGCAGCATCGCCACGATGCGGAAGACCTTCTCGTCGTTCAGGCGGTCGGTCTGCCACAAGTAGCCCAGGCACGCGGCGCCGGTGAGCACCGTGGCGAAGGCGACGTAGCCGAGCATCGTGGCGAGGATTTTCATCGTGGCCTCTCAATCGGGGCGGGCTTAAGCCCGGTCTGCGGCGCGTCGCGCGGCGAGGTTCAGGTTGGCGGCTGTTTCGTCCATGACCTTGGTTTCTTCCTGTTGCTCCGCCACGCGGTGGCGTTCGCGGAGCCGCTCGTCGAGTTGCTCCAACACACGCACGTCGCGCTCGGCGGCCACCAGGGCGAGCCGACGCTGCTCGGTCTCTTGGCGGATCGTTTCGGCCTGCTCGGCGAGGGAGCGTTGCTGGGACCGCAGCGTGAGCTCGTAACGCTGAGCCTCGCGGACGGCGCCGATGTCGAGACTCTTCTCGCCGAGCGTGCGGGTGTGCCCGGCCCGCAGATCGGCGATCTCGGCCTCGAGCCGCTCGCTCTGAGCCTCGAGCAGATCGGCGGCGTGCTGCGCGTCGGCCAGCCGGAGACGTTGCTCGTCTCGGTGGGCGGCGCGGAGGCGCTCGACGGTCTGCAATCGGAAGCGGTACGGCGTCATTTATTGGGTTGGGGTTGAGCCGCTCGCGGGGCGGGAGCGGGTTTCGGTTTCGCCGCTCCGGGCGCGGAGGCGGACGGCGCGGCAGCGGCGGCGTTTGCCGCCGCGCCGGTGGGGCGGTTGAGGATTGCGGCGGCCTTTTGGGCCAAGGCGAGCAGCCCCGCTTGGGTGGTCTTGGGCGTGGTCTTCGACGTGGCGTCTTGGGCCAGGAAGGCCTCGATCTGGTCACGCAACTCGATCGCCGCGTCGACCGCCGGGTTGGTCCCGCGACGGTAGGCGCCGATCGTGATCAGGTCTTCGTTCTCCTCGTAAGCGGCGATCAATCTCCGCACGGTCTGAGCCGCCTGGAGGTGCTGCTTGCTAACGAGTTGCGGCATCAGCCGGCTGAGGCTTTCCGAGATGTCGATCGCCGGGAACACGCCGCGCGACGCGATCTTGCGCGACAACCAAACGTGTCCGTCGAGCAAGCCCCGCATCGTGTCGGCGATCGGTTCGTTAGGATCGTCACCCTCGACCAGCACGGAGTAGAACGCGGTGATGATCCCCTGCTTGGTGCGGCCGGTCCGTTCGACCAGGCGGGGCAGCAGGGCGAAAGTCGACGGCGGGTAGCCGCGCGTTGTGGGGGGCTCGCCCGCCGCCAGGCCGACCTCGCGGCTCGCCAGCGCGGTCCGTGTGATCGAGTCGAGCAACAGAAGCACGCTCTTGCCCCGGTCGCGAAAGTGCTCGGCGACCGCCGTGGCTGTCGAGGCGGCTTGCAGCCGCACGAGCGCCGGTTCGTCGCTCGTGGCGACCACCACGACGCTCCGCGCGAGCCCCTCGGGGCCCAGGTCGCGTTCGACGAATTCGTTGACTTCGCGGCCGCGCTCGCCGACCAAGCCGATGACGATCACGTCGGCAGCACTGCGGCGGGCCATCATGCCGAGCAGCGTGCTCTTGCCGACTCCCGAGCCGGCGAACACGCCGAGCCGCTGCCCTTCGCCGCATGCGAGCATCGAGTCGATCGCCCGCACGCCGGTCGAAAGCGATTGGGTGATCCGGGGCCGATCCACCGGCGAGGGCGCCTGGCGGTGCAGCGGCGTGCGGGCCTGCAAAACGGGAGCGGGCAGGCCGTCGATCGTGTCGCCGTGGGCGTTCAGCACCCGGCCCAAAAGACCCTCGCCGACACGCAGCGTGCGACGCGTGCGGGTGAGGGTGACGCGGCAGCCGCGCCGCACGCCGGCCACGTCGCTCAGCGGGCTGATCAAGGTCTTGTCGTCGCGAAAGCCGATCACCTCGGCCCCGATCGGTCCCCCCTCGCTCCGATCGACGCGCACCAGCGACCCGACCGGCGCAGGCAGGTCGGCCACGGCGATCGTGGCGCCGGTGGTCTCGACCACGCTGCCGACGAGCCTCAGCGGCTGAGCGGATTGGAGGGTATCGAATGCGTCCATGGGGCGCCGGCGACGGCGGTCCCTTTCTTGCTAACGTTCAGGTCATTTCTTCGAGCAAACGGGCGAGCTGCGACTCGAGCTGCGCGTCGATCGAACCGTGTCGTGTGTCGACGCGGCAGCCGCCGGGCGTGATGGCCGGGTCGGCCACCAACTCGGCGGGGGCGACGGTCGAGATCGATCGCGCCACGTTCTCCACCTCGTCGCGGAGGTGCTCGTGGTCCTCGGGGTTGAGCCGCACCGTCACGCTCGACGAGCCCGAGGCGAGCTCCAGCGCTTCACGGACCCAGCCGACCGTGATCTCCGGTCGCTTCCCGAGTTCGCGACGCACCAGGCGTTCGGCGATCTTGATCGCCAGCTCGATCGCCTCGCCCTCCCAACGCGTGAGCCACTCGCCACGCGCTCGGGTGAGCTCTTCGACGGCTTGCTCCAGGGCGGGCTTGAGCGTGAGCATTTGGCTGGCGAGCTTGTCGTCGAGCATCTTGCTCAGCGCCGCCTTGGCCGCCTCTCGGCCTTCTTTCTCGGCCTTAGTGCGAATGGCGCCCGCCTCGGAATTGGCCTGTTGCACGATGCGCGCCGCCTCGCGGCGGATCGACTCGACGTACTCCTCGCCGTAGCGCTCGACGCTGCGCAGGTCGTAGGCCACGGGCCGCACCGTCTCGCCGGTGGACTGCTCGTGGACGCTGTCGCGTTTGATGATGGTGGCCAAGGCGAGTCTGTTTTAGTCGGTGAGGGTAGGGGGGGCTGAGATCGACAAACTGTCAGGCCGCCCGAGCGACCGGAACGAACAGCCGCGCCGCGGTGGCGGCCACTGCCCGTTGGGCCGCCTCGATGTCGCTCAGCCGCGTGGGGCCGAGGTTGTGGATCCGCTTGCGGAGCTGGCGCGCGACGCGTCGCGGCAGTTGGGCCTCGAGTGTCTGGAGCATCCGCTCGCTGGCGCCGGCCAGTGCGAGCAGCAGGACGTTTGGGTCGGACTTGGCCATGACGGTCGCCAACCGGCCGGCGTCGAGTTGCTCCACCTCGTCGAAGGTCATCCGCGGCGCAATGTGTTCGACGGGCGGCGTGGGCGTAGGCTCTTCCACTGCCGCCATGGCGGGGGGCGCCGCTGCTTCGGTAGGATGGTCGCCGGTCGCTGGATGGTCTGCCGATCGGAAGTCGGTTGACGGAGAAACAGCCGGCTGAGGGGCTAAGGGGAGGGGCATTGCAGACGGGGCGCCGCCGGCGGTGAGCAGGTGCTCCGCCAGACTCGGATCGTGCGTGAGCAGGCTGCGGAGGATCGTCTCGCGTCGATCGGCGGGGGCCGCGGTGACGATCGAGCGGATCGTCGTCATGCGGTTCGCTCGGCGGTTCCGCTCGAGGCGTCGCACGGCGATCCACTCGCTCAGGCCGCTGGCGATCACACGCAGGCTGTCGTCGCTGGCCTCGCCCAAGTGGGCCAAGGCGCCGAGGGTGGCCGATTCTTTATCGGCGCCCAGCTCGCTGAGCACCCCCGCCGCGATCGCCGGGGGCAAGTACGAGAGCACAAGAGCCACCGTCCGCGGGCTCTCGCCCGCGAGGTAGTCGGCCAGTTCCTTCGGGTCGGCGTCGGACAAATCGCCGAAGTGCCCCTCGATCGCCGGGGGAGCGGCGACCGTGGGAACGGCGGGCGCATCGCCAATCATCAACTCGACGGCGCCGGCGGGAGCAGCGGGTTCCGGGCGGCCGCGCAAGGCTTCGGCCACGGCGAGCTGTTCGTGCGGGTCGACCTCACCCAGCTCGCGCACGGCGCTGCGGATCGCTCGCGCCTCGGCGGGGGAGAGCCGTGCGAACATCGCCTCGGCCGACGCGTCGTCGAGGCTCCGCAGCAACACGGCCGCCTTGCGGATCGAGTTTTGGTTGAGCGAGTCGTGCACTTCGGTTCTTCGGTCACAGGTGGCAGGGGGACGGCTTCCCAAGGCGGGAGAGAGCGTCAGCTAGCGTTGCCGATCCAGTTGCGGAGGATGGCGGCGGCGGCGTCGGGGTCGCTGCGGACCATGTCGGCCAAGTCGTCTTTGAGGGTCTCCGGCTTGCGGAGCTTGAGCTTGGGGCGCCCCTGGTCGTCTTCCTCCTCTTCGTCGCCGGCGCCGCCGGGCGTTTCGAGTTGCAGCTCGGGCATGCTGGCCAGCGGGCCATTGCTATCGCCCGGGCCGCCGTTGATGACCGAGCGCATCATCATCAGCCCCACCAGGGCGACGATTCCCATGGCGACCGACGACCAGTTGCCGCCCGCCCACGCCAGCGCGTTCGACACGGCCGAAGGCTTGGGCGGCGGCTCGCGCTCCAGGCGGTCGTAGAACACCACGCTCAGTTGCTTGTACTTGTCTTCGCCCAGCGAGAGCTTGGCCAAGAGCGGCTGGACCGTGTCTTCGACCTCTTGCTTGATCTCCTGCTCGACAATCTGCAGCTCGTTGGGGTCGACCTGCTCGGGCTTCTGACCCTCGGTCTTGAGCTTGCGGTCCATGTAGATGTCGACCACGTAGTCGGTCGGCACGGCGATGCTGGCCCAGGTCTCTTGCAACGCGAGGTCGTAGCGCTCGGTCACCTCTTCCGAAGCGCCCACGACGTTCTCGATCGCGTCGACCGTGTTGGAGGTCTTCGACTGGTTCACACGCGAGGCGACCTCGTCGCCGCCGCGGTTGGGGCCTTGCGCGAAGACGCCGGGGCGGCCGCCGTCGGTGTTGGTTGATTGCTCGCTGGTCTCTTGGGTGTTGGTCTCGCGGAGCGTGGCCGGCTGTTGGTCAGGTTTGACCTGCGTGACGCGGCTCGACTTGGTGTCGTCCAGCACGGCCTTCACGTTCACCCGCACGCCAGGGATGTAGTACAGTTGGTCCATGATCTGGTTGCGCATGTGGCTCTCAACCTTGATCTTGGTCGCGTAGAGCGGGTGCTCGAAGTCCTCGGGCGCGATGGAGCCGCCGGCGTAGTCGGTGTCGTCGCCGAGGTTGCTCACCGTCACTTGGTCGGGAGTCATGTCGACGTTCCAGCCGGCCACGAGCTTCTGCAAGTTCCTCGCACGCCGGGGGGTCATGTCCTCGCCGAAGTTGGGCACCACGGTGACCGTGGCCGACGCCTTGCGCACGCCGCGCAGGCCCCGCTCGCTCGACTGGTCGTAGAGCACGTGGGCCTGGTCGACCCATGGCATCAGGGTGATGATCTCCGAGAGCTGCCGCTCGCGGGCGGCCTGGATGCGTTGCTTCTTGACCTCGGACGAGTCGAGCACGCTGCCGCCGTCCAGGGCGTCGGACATCAGGCGGTGCACGTCGGTCGGCATGGCGCCGGCGTCGGCGATCGCCGCCAGGTAAGCCGCCTTCTGCCCGCGTTGCACGCGGATGCGGTTGCCGTCGATCTCGAAGTTCGAGAGGCCGGCCTGCGACATGGCGGCCGACATGTCGTTGAGCTGGCTCGCGGCGAGCGCCTCGCCGCCGAACAGGTACTCGTCTGGCCCCGAGGTCGATTGCTGGAACAGGAACGCCAGGCTCACCACAACGACGGCGAGGAGCAGCCCGGCGGTGAGCCGGGCGCCCGTGGTCATCGAGGCGAACAGCTCGCGGAGCTGCTCGATAAACTGGTTAGCGAAGTCCATCCTTGGCCTTCGGGGGTGTCGTGTGGTTCAGCCCGCCTCGCGTGGCGAGGCGGCTAATGGTCTCTCGGCTCAACGCCCCGCGTTAGATCCGCACCTCTTGGATCTCGCGGTAGACGTCCATCACCTTGTTGCGCATCTGCATCGTGAGCCGGAAGGCCAGGTCGGCCTTCTGCACGGCGGTGAGCACCTCGGCCGGGTTCACGTCTTCTCCGGTGAACATCGCCTCGACCGCCTTGTCGGCGTCGACCTGCATCGTGTTGACGTTCTGGATCGAGTCGATGAGCAGGTTCTTGAACCCGCCGGCGTCTTCTTGGGACTGGGCCTGGTTGTTCGATAGCGCGCCGAGACGCGAGGCGGCGTCGAATTGGGCGCCGGGGGTCGAGATCGATCCGATCGGGTTCATGGTCTGGTCTCAGCCTGCTTGCGGGGGAGGGCAGGGGGAGGGGATTGGATTCAGGGGCTAAGAGCGAGGGACTAAGACGTGGGGCCGGCGGAGCCAGCATCTCTTCAATGCCTAGCCACTAGCCCCTAGTTCCTAACTCCTAATCCCTTCGCTCAAGCGATGATTCGTAAGGTCTGGGCGCCGAGGTCTTTCGTGATCTCCATGACGCCGATGTTCGCCTCGTAGGCCCGCGTGGCCTCGAGCGCATCGACGAACTCCATGGTCATGTCGACGTTCGGGTAAGCGACGTAGCCGTCGGCGTTCGCGTCGGGGTGGCCGGGCTGGTAACGCATGTTGGGCGCTTCGTTGGACATCTCGACGCTCGCCACCCGAACGCCCGCCCCGCCGCCGGGCGAAGCCAGCGACGTGTCGGTCTCGAACGTCACGTGCTTGGGGCGGTACGGGTCGATCTCGCCGTACTCGTTGCGGGTGGTCGACATGTTGGCGATGTTCGACGAGATGGCGTTCAAACGCGCGCGCTGAGCCACCAGGCCGCTCGTGCTGATGTCGATCGCGCTGAACATGGCAAACTCACTGGGGGGGACGCGTTAACTTGTCGATACAACCGTTAAGGTCAAACATTGGGCGATTCGCTGATCGCGGCGCGTAGCAAGCGGAACTGGGCGGACATCAAGTTGATGGCGAGGTTGTGTTGCGATTGGTTCTTGGTGATCTCAGCGATCTGTTGCTCGAGGCTGATGTCGCTGCGGTCGTGGTACTCGATGCTTCGGATGGACTCACGCACGCCGGAGAAATCGTCGAGGTCCGCCCGCGGCGGCCCGGCCACCGTCAGCTCGGCGCCTTGCAACATCGCGGAGCGGCTGGCCGACGAGCGGGCGTGGCGTCCGTCGACCGCCTGACGCAGACTCTCTTGGAACTTCTCCGGCGAAAGGTCGCGGGTCTTATATCCGGGGGTGTCAAGGTTCGCAATATTGCCCGCGAGCACGCCGTGGCGCGCCTGCGAGAAGTTCACCACCTGTTCGAGTACGGGGATCGCCGAGCGGTCGAACATCTGATTGATCACGCCGCTCTCCCGTTGCTCTAAGGGCGCCACCGCTATCACGCGGCGGACGCCCGATTGTCGGTGGCTTGGTAATTGCAAGCCGCGCGCCAAACCGCGCACGGCACGGCGTCGCGTGTGCAAAGCACCGCGACGCCCCCTCTTTTGTCGTTTGTCATCCCCGCCTTACTTGTCTCGCTTGCTCAACGCGCCCCGCGTGCGGCGGCGGATTCTGCCGAACGCTCCGGCGACTCTTGCCGATCGTTGCTAAGTCAAAGTCAGAACCACGGATTACACGGAGAGCACGGATAGGGCCACAGGGAATGGCCACGAAAAGGAGCCATAGAGCACAATCGAATGGGGAACTGCGGCCGCTCGTGAGCTGAAGCAGCTGCCCCGATTAGGCTTGGCCCCACTGTTTTGCGCCTTTTCGTGGCTATCTGATATCTGTGGAATCTGTGGTTAGTCAGTCGTCGTAAAAAAATCAGGCGGCCCGCGAGAAGTCTTTCTCACGCGGCGCCACGCCGTAGGTTCGCAGTTTGCCGCTGAGGGTCCGCACGCCGATTCCGAGCGCCTCGGCCGCTTTGGCCCGGTGGCCGTCGAACTTCTCTAGGGTGGCGAGGATCATGCGGCGCTCGATCTCGGCGAGGCTCATGCCCACGGGCAGGGCGTCTCCCGCGTCGGCTTGTTCTTGCGGCAGCGAGCCGGCGTGCAGCCAAGGACGCACCAGCGCGGCGGTGATCTCGTCTCCCTCGGCCAGCACGCAAGCGCGGGTCACGAGGTTGTGCAGCTCACGCACGTTGCCGGGCCATTGGTACTGCTCGAGCATCGTGCGGGCGTCGTCGGCCAAGCCGATCGCCGGCCGGCCGAGCCGCTCGGCCGCCTGCGACAAGAAGTGGTCCGCTAGCAGCGAGACATCCCCTTCACGCTCACGGAGCGGCGGGGCGACGAGCGGCACGACAGCCAATCGGTAATAAAGGTCTTCACGAAACCGGCCCGCGGCGATCTCTTCGGTCAGGTCGCGGTTGGTGGTCGCCATCACGCGGACGTCGACGCGTTGCGATTCGCTCGAACCGACGCGTTCGAACGTGCGCTCCTGCAGCACCCGCAGCAGCTTGGCCTGCAGGCCCATGTCGATCTCGGTGATCTCGTCCAGCAGCAGCGAGCCCCCTTCGGCCGACTCGAAGCGGCCAACGCGGTCGGCGTCGGCGCCGGTGAAGGCGCCGCGGCGGTGGCCGAACAGCTCGCTCTCGGTCAGCTCACGCGACAGCACCGGGCAGTTGAGGCTCACCATCGGGCCGGTCGCGCGGCGGCTGGCGGCGTGGATCGATTGGGCGATGAGCTCCTTGCCGACGCCGCTCTCGCCACAGATGAGCACCGTTTCGTCGCTTGCCGCGATCCGACGCAGCCGCTCGCGGAGCGATCGCATGACGCGGCTCTCGCCAATCATCATCGGTGATAGCGACGCGTTCTCGCCGGCGCCGCTGATCGACGCGCGGTCCATCGCCCGGCCGACGGCGTCTTCGAGTTGCGTGGCGTCGAACGGCTTCTCGAGGTAGTCGAACGCGCCGTGCCGCATCGCCTCGACCGCGGTCGTCACACTGGCGTGGGCCGTGACCATCAGCACCTGCACGCCCAGACGGAGACGCTCGATCTCACGGATCAGCTCCAGCCCGCTCATGCCCGGCATCTGCAGGTCGGTCACAACCACCTGGTAGGACCCGACGGCCAAGGCGCGCAGCGCCTCGGCGCCGCTGGCGCAGGCGTCGGCGTGGTAGCCGACGCAGCGCAGCACATCGGCGACCGAGTTGCGGGCCGACGCGTGATCGTCGACCACCAGGACCGAGCCGTGGGGCGTGGGGTGATCGTTCAGGGGGTGGTGGAGATTGAGGGTCAAGCGGCGGCTCCCATCGCGCGGCGGGGGGGGATGCGGACCGTGAAGGCGGCGCCGCCCTGCGGGCAGTTCGTGGCGGTGACCGTGCCGCCGTGCGCCTCGGCGACGTGCATCACCACCGACAGGCCGAGCCCCGTGCCGGTCTCCTTGGTCGTGAAGAACGGCTCGAACAGCCGTTTTTTCTGCTCGTCGGTGATCCCGGGACCGCTGTCGGCCACCTCGAGCTCGAAGCCGCGCGGGCCGTCGAAAGAGGTGACCACCAGCTCGCCGCCGGTCGGCATCACGTCGAGAGCGTTGAGCACTAAGTTCAGCAACGCCCGCCGGATCTGCTCGCGATCGGCCATCAGCGTGGTGTTGGGCGGCACGTCGACGTCCACCTCGACGCCCTGCGCTTCGAACTGCGGCGCCAGCGACGCGCACACCTCTTCGACGAGCGTGCAGACCAGGAACCCTCCCCACTGCGGTTGTCGGTGGGCGGTGAAGCTCAGGAGATCGTTCACGGTGGCGTCCAGGGCGGTGAACCCTGCCTCGATCTTGGAGAGGACCTCGAGACTGCCGCGGTCGCCCTCAAGGCGGCGACGCATCAGGCTCATGTAAAGGGAAACTGGTACCAGGTTGTTGCGCACTTCGTGGGCGACGTGCGAGGCCATCTGCCCGAGGTCGGCCAGACGGTTCTTGCGACGCAACTCGCGGTTCTTCGCTTCGAGCTCGTTGCTCAGCCGCGCGACCTCGCTGCGCAAGAGGTCGTGTGTTTGCTCGAGCCGGGCCGTGGCGGCGCCCCACGCCTCGAGCAGCGTCGACATGTCGGCGTTGTCGAGCGAGGCCGACTCCTCCGCAGCGTCCTCCTCCGGCTCTTCGCCCACGTAGAGCGACAACGCCGGCTCATCGGCTGCGGGCGGCGAGGGCCGATCGTCGGGAGGTGGGGCTTGCTGGGGGAGGGACATCGTATTCGTGTTTATTTGGTGGTGGATTCGACGCGGCTCAGCTGCCGGTCGAAAGATCGAGCCCGCCCACGGGGGGCGCTGCGTTGTCGACGAACGCCCGCGGCGTGGGGCTTGCTATCGGCTTGCCGGCCGAGGGTCGGATGTGGGGGCGGTACGCCTCGGTCGCTCGGCTACCCGTCGTGGCCTGTTGCAGCTGGGCGCCGACCGCGTCGCGGCGGGCGACCATCGCCTGTTCGTGCTCGCGCTCGAGCGCGACCACTTGCCCCAGCAAACGCGTGGCCAGGGCCGATTCGGCCGCGCACTGGGCGCGGGCCTCGGGCGACGCCCAGACGCGTTGCTCGGGGTCGTCGTTGCGGTAGAGGGCGAGTCCCTCCTCGGTTCGCCGCAAGGCCTCGATCAGCCGCTGCTTGGCGCCGACGAGCTTCAGCAGCGTCGCCACGTCGCCCGAAGCGACCAGCTCCGCCTGCCGACGGCCCACCTCGAGCAGTTGCTCGAGCAGCGCGCGCTTGTCGCGCACGTGCGCCGCGAGGCGCTCGGTCGACCGGTCGGTGGGGGCGAAGGGTTGCATCCGGGCGGTGGTCTGCTGTGGGGGCTGCTTGGTGGTGTGGGAGCGAGTGGTTTCGGAGGCGGCGCTCGCTAGTAAACGCTCATCCGTTCGAGCAACTGCCGCCAGTCGTTGCGTGTCAGATTAGTGCTCGTAGCAAAATCCGTTTCGGGGGGCAATCGCTCTAGGATGCCTTTGGCCTGTTCGATGGCGCCGCGGGCGTTCGTCAATTCCTTGAGCCGGCGCCAGCAGTTGGAGATTTGCAGCAGCGTTTCGAGGATAAACGGGTCGTTCTGGTAGAGGGTCGAGAGGGCCGAGTAGGCCTCGATCGCCTCGTGATAGCGTTGCAGGTCGAACAGCACGGACCCCCGCAGCATGTAGCAGTTCCTCAGCATCGCCCGGTCGTGGTCGTTGGCGTCCTTGTCGAGCGTGATCTCGCGCTGAACGATCTCGTACTCGACAAGTGATCTCTCGAGCAACGCCGAAGCCTTGACCCGTTCACGTTCCTGCTCGTTGACGGCGCCCGCCTCGACCGAGCGACGCAGGGGCTCGGCCGCGGCGTGGCGGTACGACTCGGCCATGAGGTAACGCGCCAAACGGCGGCGGAGATCATCCGGGTAGCGGGTGACCCACTCGCTGAGCGTGTTGATCGCCTCGTCGTGCCGCTCTTCGTGCACGAGCAGCCGACCGAGCTCGAACTGCGAGTCGCGCCATTCGGGGCTGGAGGGGGTCATCGACGTGCCGAGCAGGTTCTCGTTGAGCAACGCTTCGCCCTGATCGGTCTCGCCCAGTTCGAGGAATGCGCGGGCGCACTCCAGGCGGGCCTGGTACGAGGTCGCGTCGCTGGCGTGGAACTCCAGGCACTCCTCGAAGGTCTGAATCGCCCGGCGTGTCGAGCCCCGCGACAGCTGCGACTGGCCCAGCCGCAGCAGCGCGAGCGCGTTGAGCCGTTGGGGCTCGTCCTTGAGGTACTCCTTGATAACGCGGATCGCCTGCGAGAACCCTTGCCCGCCGTAATACGCTTCGGCGGCGTTCCACAAGTCTTGGGGGTAGTGTGTCGTGGAGAACCGTCGCTTCGACAGCTCCTCATAGATCACGCCCGCTTGGCGTAGTTTGCGGCGGCCATCGAACCGCATGAGCTTGTCCGTCGCCCCCACGATGCTCCCCTCGGCCACCAGGTGTCGGCCCCATGCCTCGAGCGTTTGGGCTCGCATCTCGAGTTGCCGGATGGTCGTGAACAGCGGCGACATGTGATCCGCCACGCCGAGAGCGTGCTCGAAATCGTTCTCGCTCACGTAGGCGGCGTGGGCCGCTAGGATGCGGGTACGCAGCTCGCTGAGCGGCAGCACCCCGCTCCGGTATTGCTTGGGCTCGACAATGTTTGTCAGCACCCGGCGGTAAGCGGCGAAGGCGTCCTCGTGTTCGCCCATGCTCCGCAGCAGGTCACCTTCGGCGATGGCCGCGGCCGAGGCCTCGGCCGAGGCGCCGCGGTTGCGGCGGAACGAAGCGTACGCTTCGAGCGCGAGCTGCTGCTCGCCTCGCAGTTGAAAGACCTGGCCTTTGAGGTACTCGGCCTGCCGAGTGATCTCGCCAGAAAACCTGTCGAGGTCGATCGCCTCGTTGAGTTTCGAATCGGCCTCGTCGAGCAATTGGGTGAGGGGGGACGGACCGCCCGGGACGGCTGCGTTGGCGGCCTGGGCGAGCCGGATCTTGGCCTCGACCAGCCGTTGCTTGGCCGGCGCCTGCGCCGCTCCGTCGGCCTCGATCGACGCGACCGCCTCGTCGAACCGGCCCACGTGGGCGAGCGATTCGGCGTGCAGCAATAGCGCCTTCGCCCGGCTCTCGGCCGTCATGGCGGTGTCTTGGAGCTCGCGGTCGAGGTGTACGATGGCGGCCGCGTAGTCGGGCGTGGGCAGGTGGCAATAGGCCTCGGCCAGCATGATGCGCAGTTGCGAGGCGCCGCGCGGGTTGATCTCGAGCGCCTCGAGCAGCACCTCGATGCCTCGCTTCAGCTGCCAGCTCTCGATCATGCTGGCGCCGAGTAGGAAGAGGCCCTCGGCCTCACGCGTCTCGGGGAACCCCACTTCGCGCGCCTCGCTCAGGTAGCGAGAGGCGATAAAGAAATCGTTGCGTCGCCGGTCGGGCGAGCCGCGGCGGTCCGCCTCGCGGTACTTGAGCACGCCCATCACGTAGAGCGGGCCGCCAAACTCGTCGGGGGTGAGTTCGGTGGTTGCCGTGATCCGCTTGACGATCACTTCGGCGAGTTCGTTGTCGCCGTCGTCCAGGGCGGCGAGAGCCAGGTCGACCGTCGAAGGGGCCGGTTGAACGGCGAGCTCGACCAGCAGCATCCACGCGCCGATCGTGAAGCCGATCATGGCCAGGAAGCCGGCGCCAACCAAAAGCTTGCGCAGCAGACTCTGCTGCGTCCACTCGCGGAAACGAGCGAAGAGGCCGAGCTTCTCGGGCGCGGCGTCGGGATTTTCGTCGGGCGCGTCCATGCGCACGGCTCACGGGATCAGAGGGGGCGGTATCTGCCGAGAGGGCTTGTACCGACGCCGCGAGCCGCGTGTCAATCCGCTTTAGTGCGTGCTTCCGATAGCCGTAGCGTTGCATCCGCCGAAACGACGCCGCATCACACCGCCAAGCACGCTACGCATCCGTGCGATTCGCACTAGTCGCGTTGACGCCGCAGACGTGGTCCATGATCCAGCGATCGAGGTCCGACAGCATTGCAGTCGTCAGGTCGTCGTCGCCCGGGTACTGGCGGACCGCCACGCGGCAGCCGGCCGAGTGCAGCAGCCGCAGGTCCTCGCAAACGCGTCCCTCGGGGTAGGCGTCGCTCTTGCGGCTTGCGGCGATCAGCAGCGGCAACTCGCGGGCCTCGTTCACCCGACGCAGCAGCCTGTCGCCGGTTGGCAGCGGGCCGCCGAACGTGGCCGCCCCGGCGAAGCGGTCTGGGTGGGCCAACGCCAAACGGACCGCCGTGGTGCCGCCGACGCCGACTCCCGCAACAAACACGCGGTTGTTGTGGATGTGGAACCTGTTCTTGACCGAGTCGATCGCCGTGAAAACAGACTCCTCGGCGGCGGCGTAGCCGTCGCGATCGCCACGCCAGGCGTAGCCGCGGCCCAGGCTCGAGGGCGCCACGCCGCGCGGCGCCACGCCAACGTGGTTGCGGCAGCTGACGTGCGGCAGCACGGTGGCGAGTTCCTCTTCCGAGGCGCCGCTGCTGTGCAGCCAGACCACCAATGGGTAAGCGTAGCCCGCTTCGTAGCCGGTCGGCGAGAACGCCGCCACCGGCGCCCGCGGCTCGTCGCATGCATCAAAGGCCGAACGCCATTGCTCGGGGTGCGCCGTGGGACGCAGAAGCGTTTCGTCATCCATCGTGCTCAACACGGCGAGCGACTCTTGGCGAATCATGGCGGAAGAAAACCCGGGGTGGCTGGGATCGGGTGAAGGCGGGATGCCGCGCCGAGTGACGACTCGGCGGCGACGCTGTGAGGTTGGCCCCCGTCGGCGCGATGTGGGCTCGCGCCGACGGTTCAACCAAAGCGATAAGAGCGGACTGTAGACCAGCCTCGCAAAATCGTCAACGCAAACGGGCGTGCACAAACCAGTTTGCGCCCAACAGAAACGGGCGACGACTGCTAGCACGACGGCGGTTGCTCGTTGCTCGCGCCGACGGGTGGTTGTCAGACCAACGTCGCCATCGTCTCGACCAACTCCTTGACGGCGTCGACGCTCTTCTGGAACGCCGCCTTCTCCGAGTCATTCAGGTCGATCTCGACGATCTTCTCGACGCCGCCGGTGCCCAGCACCACGGGCACGCCGACGTAGAATCCGCCAACGCCGTACTCCTTGTCGCAGTACGCCGCGCAGGGGATCAGCCGCTTCTTGTCGCGGATGATCGCCTCGACCATCTGCGCGGTCGCTCCGGCCGGGGCGTAGTAGGCGCTGCCGGTCTTCAGCAGGCCGACGATCTCGGCTCCGCCCTTGCGGGCGCGGTCGATGATCTCGTCCAAGCGGTCTTGCGGCACGAGCTGTTGCACGGGGATGCCGCCCACCGAGGTGCAGCTGGCCAGCGGCACCATCGTGTCGCCGTGGCCGCCCATCAGGAGGGCCGACACGTCCTCGACGCTCACGCCGAGCTCCATCGCCAAGAAAGAGCGGTAGCGGGCCGTGTCCAGCACGCCGGCCTGGCCGATCACCCGTGCGGGGGGGAAACCCGTGACCTGCAGGGCCCGCTGCACCATCGCGTCGAGCGGGTTGCTCACGACGATCACCACGGCTTCGGGGCTGGTCGCTTTGACCTGCTCACAAACCAGGCCCATGATCTTGGCGTTCGTGGCCAAGAGATCATCGCGGCTCATGCCCGGCTTGCGGGGGATGCCGGCGGTGATCACCACCACGTCGCTGCCGGCCGTGTCGGCGTAGTCGTTGGTGCCAATGATGTTCGAGTCGAAACCGAAGATCGGCGACGACTCCATCAGGTCGAGCGCCTTGCCGCGGGGCATGTCGGCCATTTCGCCCGGGATGTCCAAGAGCACGATGTCTCCCAACTCGGCCGCGGCGCACCAATGGGCGCAGGTGGCGCCGACATTGCCGGCGCCGACGATCGTGATCTTGGCTCGCTTCATCGCTGGGGGCTCCTGGTGGAGGGGGGTCACGGTGGGGTGGGGGCGTATTCAGGGGCGCCGTGCTGGCGCCACTAAAGGCGAGTATCCCGCCGCGTCACGCTGGCCGCAAGTGTCCGCCCCCTCGGCGCCGTCGAGCGGCGTTGCTAGCAGCGCGACGCGAGCCGGCGGCTCACGCCCGCCGGCTCCTATCGCACGCTGCTTGCGCGAGTGCTGGTGAGTTAGCGTTTGGCAGCTTTCGTTCGTCTTTAGGGACCGTCGCTCTGGACAGTGCGAGCGCCTTTCAATAGTTTCCCGCTCCCTCCGCCTTCGGGTGGAAACTTCGAAACGCACCAAGAACCACGCGAGCGGGCCCCCTTCCGCCGCTTATACCCATGCCTTCGGCGCCGAATAGCGACGCGACCGCCTCGCCGCTGTCGCGGTACACCGACCTGATCCTGCCGGTGGCGATTATCGCCAGCGTGCTGGTGATCATGGTGCCGCTGCCGGCCTCGCTGATGGACGTGCTGCTCGCGGGCAACATCACCGTGGCGGTGATCGTGCTGCTGACGACGATCTACGTTCGTTCGCCGCTCGATTTCAGCGTGTTCCCCTCGCTGCTGCTGGCCACCACGCTCGCGCGCCTGGTGCTCAACGTGGCCACCACGCGTTTGATCCTCACCCAGGCCGCCAGCGCCAAGATGGGCGCCGCCGGCGGCGTGATCATGGCGTTCTCCGACTTCGTGGCGGGCGACAAGATCGTGGTCGGGCTGATCATTTTTATCATCATCGTGGTGATCCAGTTCATGGTCATCACGAAGGGCGCCACGCGCATCAGTGAGGTCGGCGCCCGCTTCGCCTTGGACGGCATGCCCGGCAAGCAGATGGCGATCGACGCCGACCTGAACGCCGGCGTCATCAACGAGAAACAAGCCCAGGAACGCAGGCTCGAGATCACCCAGCAGGCCGACTTCTTCGGCTCGATGGACGGCGCCAGCAAGTTCGTGCGCGGCGACGCGATCGCCGGCATCATCATCACGTTGATCAACATCGTCGGCGGCCTGATCATCGGAGTCGCCGAAGAGGGCATGTCGCCCTTCGAGGCGGGCGAGCTGTTCACCCGGCTCACAATCGGCGACGGCTTGGTGAGCCAGGTGCCGGCGTTCCTGATCTCGCTCGCCGCCGGCCTGTTGGTCACCCGCAGCACGCAACGCACGAACATGCCGCAAGAGTTCCTGCAGCAGCTCTTCTCCAAGCCGCAGGCGCTGGCCGTGGCGGGCGGGTTCCTCACGATCTTGATCTTCACCAGCCTGCCGCGCGTGCCGCTGTTGGCGCTCGGCTCGGGCTGTTTCGGTTTGGCGCTGGTGCTGTCGCGGCGCGAGAAAGCCGAGGCGGACAAGCCGACCGAAGAGGAGCTGGCCGCCAAGGAACCTGCCGAGGAGCGTGTCGAAGACTACCTGACGGTCGACCCGATGGAGATCGAGCTCGGCGTGGGGCTCATCCGCTTGGCCGATCCCAACCGCGGCGGCGACCTCCTGGGCCGCGTGCAACGCGTGCGGCAGAGCATCGCCAGCGAGGTCGGCCTGATCATGCCGAAGGTGCGTATCCGCGACAACATGCGGCTCGAGCCGAACCAGTACCGCATCAAGATCGCCGACATGCCGATCGCCGTCGACACGGTCGAGCCCGGCATGATGATGGCGATCGACAGCGGGCTCACCACCGGGAAAATCGACGGCCTGCCGACCAAAGACCCGGCGTTCGGCGCCGACGCGATGTGGATCGTTCCTGGCAAGCAAGATCAGGCCGAGATGCTCGGCTACACCGTCGTGGAGCCGGGCGCCGTGCTCGCCACGCACCTGACCGAGGTCTGCCGCCGTCACGCGGACGAGATCCTCACCCGAGACGCGACCAAGCACCTGGTCGACGAGCTGAAGACCGACTCGCCGGCGGTGGTCGACGAGCTGATCCCCGCCGTGATGAGCCTGGCCGAGGTGCAGGGCGTGTTGCAGAAGCTGCTGCAAGAACAGGTCTCGATCCGCCAGCTGGCGTTGATCCTCGAGACCTTGGGCGACTACGCCCCCAAGTCCAAAGACCCGATCTTGCTCACCGAGTACGTGCGGCATCGCTTGGCGCGACAGATCTGCACCCGCTACCGCGACAGGGACAGCCAATTGCACGTCGTGGCGTTCGAGCCGGCGCTCGAGGACAAGGTGCGGGCCGGCTTCGAGCACACCGAGCGCGGCTTGTTCGTGCGGATGCCGCCGCAGTCGATCGAGAAGCTGTGCGAGCGAATCCGCGAGTCGGTCGCCAAACTAACCGCCGAGGGCCACTCGCCCGTGGTGCTCGTGAGCCCGCAGATCCGCGCCGCGCTCAAACAGATCAGCGAGAGTCAGTTGCCGCAACTCGTGGTGCTGAGCTTCAACGAGGTGACACGCGACACGAGCGTCGTGACACACGGCATGGTGACCGATGGCTAAATGCGGTAATCAGGACGCGGCTTGCTTGCGCGTTCCGTGACGATCCACCCCTAAAGCATTCGATGCCGTCCGACGCTGAAGAACACTCCGAACTCGCAATCCAAATCCCGCACACGTATGTCTGACGTAAGAACCTATCGAGCCAAAACGCTCCGCGACGCGCTCCGCTTGGTGCGCGACGAGTTGGGGCCCGACGCCTCGGTGTTGCACACCAAGGAGGTGGGCGGTGGGCTGTGGGGCCGTGCTTGGGGTGGGCGCCGCGTGGAGGTTGCCGCCTCGGCGACGGCGAGTGTGCCGAGCCGTTTCGCCGAGCCGACCGACTCGCTGCTGCCGCCGATTTTCTCGGCGACTATTGACGACGAGTTCCAAGACCGCCCCCAGGCCGGACCGAGCGAGCCGGCGCCGGACGATTTCTTCGACGCTTGCGTCGAAGAGAAGTCCGAGCCCGAGCCCTCACCGTTCGCCGACTACGCCGCCCAGTACCGCGAAGACTTCCGCCGGATGCAAGCGGGCGAGGCGCCCGCCGAAAAGCCCGCCGAGAAGCCGTTGCCCGAAACGCTCTTCGCACTGTTTACCGACTTGCTCGAGGCGGACGTCGACGAGCGGATCGCGCGGGGCTTGCTCGAGCGAGTCACTCAAGGGCTCGAGCCCGAGGCGACGAGCAACCCTCACCTGCTGCGGCAACGCCTGCTGAGCGAGGTCGAGCGACGGCTCACCGCCGGCGGGCCGATCGCGACACAACCCGGCGCCTGCCGCACCGTCGCCCTGGTGGGCCCCACCGGCGTGGGCAAGACGACGACCATCGCCAAGCTGGCCGCCAACTTCCGCTTACGCGACAAGCTGCGTGTCGGGCTGATCACGGTCGACACCTACCGCGTGGCCGCCGTCGAGCAGCTGCGCACTTACGCCGACATCATCGACTTGCCGATGGAGGTCGTCTCCACGCCGCGCGAGATGCGCGAGGCGGTCGAACGGCTTTCGCACCTCGACCTGGTGCTGATGGACACCGCCGGCCGCAGCCCCAAAGACGCCGTGCGTGTGCAGGAATTGCGGGCGTTGCTGGCCGAGGCCCAGCCGGACGAGGTGCACCTCGTGCTGAGCGTGCCGACCACGCCGCGCGGGCTCTCGCAGGCGGTCGAGCGGTTCGCGCCGGTCGGCGTCACCTCGGTGCTGCTCACCAAGCTCGACGAGGCGCCCTGCCTGGGCCACCTGCTCGGCTTTGCCGAGTCGAGCGATTTGCCGATCAGCTACCTGACCGACGGCCAAAACGTGCCGGACGACATCCGCGTGGCGGAGCCCGAAGGGCTGGCCCGATTGGTCACGGGCATGAGCCCCGCGGGAGAGGGTCCCGTAGGAATGGGCGACGCTAGCGAGGGCCGTGCCGCTTGAGCCGTCGCCGTAAACCGAAACGTCCCGCCGCCGATCCCGGCGACCAAGCCGCGCACCTGCGTGAGCTGATGGTCGCACCGGCGGCCGACGAGCCGCTGCCGCTGATCGCCGTGGTGGGCGGCAAGGGGGGCGTGGGCGCCTCGACGCTCGCCTGGTCGCTGGCCTGCGCATTGACCGAGGCGGGCGTCCGGCCTGTGGCGGTCGACGCCCACCCGGTGCAGGCCGACCTGGCCACGATCGCCGGGGTCGCCGCCACCGACAACGCCGACCTGCTCGCCTTGTTGGACGAGACCGCACACGCCGAAGACCTCGTGACGATCACCCCCGAGGGCGTGCGGCTGTTGCCGGGCGCCCGCGGCTCGGAGCCGAGAACGCCGCTCGACGGCGCGGCCGCCGACCGCTTGGTCGCCGGCCTCGCGAGGCTCGCCGGCAAGGCCGACCTGGCGATCGTCGACACCGGCCCCGGCCTGGCGCCCTGGTCGCAGCGGGTCTGCCGCCGGGCCGACCTCGTGCTGCTCGTCACGACGCCCGACCGGCTGGCGGTGCTCGACGCCTACGCGACCGCCAAACGCCTCCACGCCCAGGGCCAACACGCCGTGCAACTGGTGGCCAACCGCTGCCGCGACGCCCAGCACGCCGCGGGCGTGCACCGCTGCGTCGCGTTGGCGTGCCAGCAGCACCTGCAAGCAGCGCTCGCTTTGGCCTGCTCGGTGATGGAGGGCGAGGCCACGGGCCGCGCCACGCCGTCGGGCGTGGCCGAGCTGGCGCAAGGCATCCGCGGCTGGACCGCCGCGCGAGCGACCAATCGCCTCGCGCTCCGCGGCGCCGCCTGAGAGCTTCGTGCATTTTTCTCACAATCGTTTCAAGTTGAACCCAAGAGGGCGCCGATGAATGACTCAGTCAGACCGCCGCGCCCACTCGCGTTAAGATGGGCCGGTTGCTCGGAGTTTGAGGCCTCAGGCGAGACGGGACGTGGCTCGAGTTTACGCGGGTGTGCTGGGATTTCTTGCGGCGGCGGTCACGCTGGCGCGGGGAGTCTTTGCGGGCTCGGGACTCGAGGGAACCGCGACCGACGCGCTTCTGGCGATGGCGGCCCTTGCGGCCGTGGGAGCAGTGGTAGGACAGATTGCCGAGACCACGGTGGACGAATCGGTCCGCTGGCGTCTCGAGAAGCAACTCGCGGAGGCAGACCTGCTGGCCGCGCCGTCGGATTCGGATCCGAAGGCGTGACTCCCCGCAGGACCGCGAGACGCTGAGACGATCGAGAGCGAGAGCCGGGCGTTGAGAGAAGAATAAAAATGTAACGAGCGAACGGCCGCGTCGGGAAAGGATTCCCGACGATCGGTGATTCACGGAGGAATGCATGACCGCGACCGCTACCGCAACGAGTTCCGTATCCAAAACGGCCGCCGTTATTTCAACGGCCGCCGCTTCGACGGTCGAAGATAACGAGATCACCCCGGCTCAGAGGGCCAAGGAGATCCGGGCCGCCGAGATGATCGAGCTCTTCAAACAGTACAAAGCCGATCCGGGCAACAAGTCGCTCCGCAATCGGCTGGTGGAAAACTACATCCCGCTGGTCAAGTACAACGGCGAGCGGATCTGGAACCGCCTGCCAGACGGCGTCGAGCTCGACGACCTGATCTCGGCCGGTGTGTTCGGCCTGATGGACGCGATCAACGCCTTCGACCTCGAACGCGGCGTCAAGTTCGAGACCTACTGCGTCCCCCGCATCCGCGGCGCCATGCTCGACGAGCTGCGCAGCATGGACTGGGTGCCGCGTCTGGTCCGCTCCAAGGCGAGCAAGCTCAACGAGGGCGTCAAGCAGCTCGAGACCAAGCTAGGCCGCTCGCCCACCGAGATCGAACTGGCCGAGAAGATGGAGATGTCGGTCCCCGAACTCGAGAAGATGATCCGCGAGGCGAACGCCGTCGGCCTGATCAGCCTGAACAAGAAGTGGTACGAGACCGACAGCTACAAGGACGTCCGCGAGATCGACATCCTCGAGGACAAGAAGGGCGAGGACCCGACCAGGCGAGTCCAGAAGTCGGACCTGATGCGCCTCGTCACGAAGGGCCTCAACCGCAACGAGCGGCTCATCATCATCCTCTATTACTACGAGGAACTGACGATGAAGGAGATCGGCGCCACCTTGGACCTCTCCGAGAGCCGCGTGAGCCAGATGCACTCGGCCATCGTGCAGCGGTTGCAGAACCAGCTGGGCCGTCGTCGTCCGGAGTTCGGCGCCGTCTGAGCGAGCTACAACAGAGAGAAACACCAAGCCGCCGACGAAAGTCGGCGGCTTTTTTTGTGTGCGTTAGCCCAGCAGCTCGAGGATCGCCTCGCCGCGGGTGCGGTCGAGGACGCCGAACGTCTTGATCGCCGTTTGGAACAAGATCTGGTTCTTGGTGAGGTTCGAGCTTTCTTCGGCGAAGTCGGCGTCGACCGTTTCGCTCAAGGCGCGCGCGAGGACCACCTCGCGGTCTTGAGCCAGTTGCTCGTCAACGTCGAGCGTGTACTTCTCGTAGGCGCCCGCCTCGGCGCTGGCGGCGGTCAGTGCGTCGATCTCGTTGTCGACCACCTCTTGGGCGGCGGCCGCGTCGCCGTCGACCGCGTTGGCCGAGCCGCCCGAGGCGAGCCCCTCCAAATCGGCCGAGAAGGAGACGCCGGTCGTGTTCTCGATTTGGCGCAGCGCGTCGAGCGACGAGTCGATCTGCGTTTGGATCGCCATGCGTTGCTCGGGCGTCGATGTGTCACCGGCCGCCTCGACCACCAAGCCGCGGACCTCTTGCAACACGCCGGTCGCTTGCTGACGGCCGCTCTGCTGCAGGTTCAATTGGTAACGCTCCGCGCTCGCCGAGCGACGCTCGGCGCCGATCACCGTCAGATCGCCGCGGATGCTCTCGGCGGCGAACAAGCCCGCCGGGTCGTCGCTGCCTTGGTTGATCCGCAGACCGGTCGAGAGCCGCTCGGTGGTATCCCCCAAGCGATCCTGGGCGTTCGACAGATTATTGAAGGCCGTGAGTTGTCCGCCGGTGGTGAAAACAGTCAGCATAGGCGCAGCGATCCCTCGGGGGTGGTGAAACCTTTCCCCAAGAGCGGCTCAGGCTGGAGGTCGCTCCTGACGGGCCGCTCTCGGGGTCTAACCTAAACCCTACGCCACGCCGCGAGTCGGCGCCTGTGAATTCACGCCGAGTGGGGCGGACCACCACACAGCAGCGGGTGGCGGTAGGGATTGTACTACGCTGAGCCGCCGCTCATGCCGGATGCGAGCGTTGGCGACGGCGTACCGCTATCGGCGCAGCCATTAGCAACAGCCCCATGGCGCCGGGCTCGGGGACGACGACCCTCACGTTGTCGATAGCGAACTCGGTGCCACCGATGGCGAACGAGACAATGGGTCCGGTGATCGTGATCCTCCCTTGTGAGCCCCCGGACGTTCCTGTCGATACGACCGAGACCGACGCGCCGCCGATCATCGCGCCAGCCACGTCGCTGAAGTCTTGCCCCGGGATCGAAGCGACGCCGTTCACGACGATCGCTTCGTGGCAGCAATAGGCGCCGTAGTCCAACGAGATCTCCTCGGCTCCTCGGGGGAGCTGGAACTCAACGCCGATCGTGTTGGGCAGCGACAACTCCAGGCCGTCACCGCCTGCCGATCCATAATTTCCGACCCTGATAGGAGTGCCGTATCCCGTGCTCGGGAATTTGACGACATCGAGCGCGATCCCGTTCGAGACGATGCTGGAGCCGGCTGGGTAAGTTGTTGCGAGAGTCAAGTCTCCAAAGTCGGTGAACGCCGCCGACGCGACCGCGGGGCTGGTGAGAAGGAAGACGTAAGCAATAAGAAACCGGTGCATAGCGTGACCTCGAAAAGTTCGATGGAAAGGCAAGAGCCAAAAAGGCGATTGGCGCGCATTGGTTCGCAGAGAGGCATCGGCCAGCGGCTTAGCGGAGACCGATACGACACCGTCACGCCTAAGAATCAGGCGTTAGTGATCCGCATAGAGAATTGGCGCCGGCCAGCCCCTGACAGCGGCGCGTCTTGGCCCAAGCTACACGCCGCCTGTCGCGCGACCAACCTCTTTACGATCGGTTTCTCAGATCGGGAAAGAAAGAACCGAGCGGCGATCGCCGCAGGGGCGAGAGGTGTTGCACAACGCAACACGGGGGACCAGACGCCTGTTGAATAACCAGACGCTGGAGCGGGCGCGCCTCAAAGCGGGATCAGCCGTCGCCCGCCGCCGCGATGGCGTCGGCCATCGTGAGCGAACCCTCGTACAAGGCCCGGCCGATGATGCAGGCCGCCAGGCCGGCGTCGGCGAGCTCACGCACGTCTTGGGCCGTGGTCACGCCGCCCGAAGCGACGACCGGCACACTGACCGCCCGCTGCATCTCGGCCATCGCCTCCACGTTGGGCCCACGCATCATGCCGTCGGTAGCGATGTCGGTGTAGACGATCGCGGCGAGCGGCTCGTCGCTGAACCGCTGGGCGAGTTCCACGGCGCCCAGATCGCTGGTCTCGAGCCAGCCGTCGGTAGCGACGCGGCCGTCGCGGGCGTCGATGCCCAATACGAGCTTGCCGGGGAACTTGCGCACCACCTCCTGGAACCAATCGGTGTGCTTGATCGCCGAGGTGCCGACCACGAGCCGGTCGACGCCGAAGTCGAGGAGCTCGGAGATCGATTGCTCGTCGCGGATGCCGCCACCCAGCTCGATCGTGAGATTGACCGCCTCGAGGATCTCCTGCACGGCGGGCAGGTTGACGGGCGTTCCCTCGCGGGCGCCGTCGAGATCGACCACGTGCAGCCGCTTGGCGCCTTCCTGCTGGAAGCGGCGGGCCACCTCGGCCGGCTCCGAGGCGAAAACGGTTTCTTGTTCGTAGTCGCCCTGACGCAGGCGCACACAGTTGCCCCCCCTCAGGTCGATAGCAGGCCAGATTTCCATCCGAATCGTCAGCTCGCGGTTCTGCATAGGTCGTCCCCACGCCTGGGGAACAATACTAGAGTGTCGCAAATCGACAGCCGATCTTCAAGCGAACGCCGGACGGCCCACTTGGTGGAAACCACGCCAGAATCCCCCGTGGCAAGCAGAATCGCCGCCAGCCGCTTATTAATTCACTGCCGGCGATGAGTCTGCTCGGGGGATACGGCCAATTGTTGCTAGGACCGATTGAGAGAACCGTGGTGGGATGGCGGCGGGTGTTGTGGGTACGATAACGAGGGTGAGACCGTCCCGGCGGCCGCCCATGCGCCGCCTGGCGGAGACCTGTTCAAGGATCGAGTCGTTGGACCAGCAAGCCTCATCAAACCAACCGAGGGCCTCGCTCGAGACGCTGCGGCTCGTCGACGAGGCGTGCGACCGCTACGAGGCGCTCTGCCGCGAGGGCCCGGCGCCCGATTTGGCGCCGCACCTTCAGGCCGTTCCCGAGGGCGCCCGCGACGCGCTGCGTGCGGAGCTCGAGGCGATCCGCGACGCCTACCGCGCCGCCACCGAAGACCCCGGCGAAGGGAAGACGGTCGCCTACAAACGGACCAAACGCTCGACGAGCGGCGGCTTGCAGATCCGCTGCCCCCACTGCGAGAACGCCCTCGAACTGCTGGCCGACGCCCCGCTCGAGGAGATCACCTGCGACGCCTGCGGCAGCAATTTTAGTCTCGTCGACCAGGGCGACGACGAACGCTCGATGCGGCCGCTGCAACGCATCGGTCGGTTCGACCTTGTCTCGCGTCTGGGGCTCGGCGGTTTCGGCTCGGTCTGGAAGGCGTACGACGCCGAGCTCGACCGCGTGGTGGCGGTCAAGATCCCACGCCGTGGCCAGCTGCTGCCGCACGAGATGGAGCTGTTCTTCCGCGAGGCGCGGGCAGCGGCCCAGCTCGCCCACCCGCACATCGTGCCGGTTCACGAGGTGGGACGCGACGGCGAGACGATCTTCATCGTCAGCGAGCTGATCCGCGGCGAGCCTTTGTCCGACCGCATCAAGGGCCGCAAGCACTCGCCCCGTGAGACGGCCGAGCTGCTCGCCGTGGTGGCCGACGCGCTCGACTACGCCCACGAGCGCGGCGTGGTGCATCGCGATCTGAAACCATCGAACGTGATGATCGACGATGGCGGCCGTCCCTACCTGATGGACTTCGGCTTGGCGAAACGCGAGACGGGCGAGATCACGATGACCGTCGAGGGCCAGGTCCTCGGCACGCCTGCCTACATGTCGCCCGAGCAGGCCGGCGGCCAAGTCAAATGGGTCGACCGCCGCAGCGATGTTTATTCGCTGGGCGTCATGCTGTTCCAGATGCTCTCGGGCGAGCTTCCGTTCCGCGGCACGGCGCAGAGCCAGATCCAGCAGCGGCTGGTCGACGAGGCGCCGAACCTGCGGAGGCTCGACCTGCGGGCGCCGCTCGACCTGGCGACGCTCACCGCCAAGTGCATGGAACGCGAGCAGAGCCGCCGTTACGCCACCGCCCGCGAAGTGGCCGACGAGCTGCGGCGGTATCTGCGCGGCGAGCCGATCCACGCCCGACCGCTCTCGCCGCTCGCGCGTGCCGGACGGTGGTCGCGACGCAACCCGGCTCTCGCCGGCGTGGCGGCGCTCACGGCGGTGCTTGCCGTAGCGGGTCCGACGGCCGCGGTGGTGATCAACTCGCAGCGCGCCGAGATCGCTAGGCAGCTCGCGGCGCGCGACCGCACGATCGTCGGCTTCGAGGAGGAACTCGACCGCAGCGGCGCCGAGAGCGCCCGGCTGCGGGCGCGGCTCGACGCGATCCTCGCCGCCGACCCCGGCGCCGAGCGTGAGCTGGCCGGCTGGCGCGAAACGCTGATCGAAGATTTTCTCGACCGGCGGTACGACTCGTTGTCGCAGAAGTATTCCGACGAGAGCCTGGCGCCCGCGGAGCGAGCGGAGGGCAATCGGGCGCTCGCCGACCTATTGGTCGCATTGAACCAAGCCTCGCGGGCAGCGCCGCACCTGAAGGCCGCGGCCAAGGCTTGGGAGCAAATGGCGGTGGCGGGGCAGGGGGGCGCCGAAACACGCGTCGCTCTGGCGGCAACGCTCTATGAGTTGGCGGCGATCGAGCGAGACGCCGGCGAACTTAAGCTGGCCCAAGCTCATTACGAGAAGGCGCTAGCCTTACGCAACGGGCTGGCGGCCGAGGCGCCGGAATCGCTCGAACTCGGGATCGATCGGTTTGAGTCGCTCCTCACGGCGCGTGCACAAGGCTTAGCTGACTCGTCGGCTGTTCGGCTGGAGGCTTCGGACGAGCAACGCAAGCGGGTTGAGCGGTTGCTGGACGAACCGGGCGCCGATCTGCAAGACGCGGCGAGCCTGCTCCTGGAACGCCGCTGAATCGACGCCCTTCAGCGGTCGAGCGCCTCGCCGCCGTTGCGGGTCGCCATCGCCTTGTAGAGGTCGAACTCGACGCCATCGCTCAGGAACCGCACCGAGCCGTCGGCCAGCGCGAAGTGCGCGCCGCCGGGGTGGGCGCTGCCGAAGAAGAGGTCGTTCGCCAGGATGCTGCGGTCGGCGCCGGCGGGCGCCTCCCAGTCGCAACGGCAGTAGCCGAAATTCTCGTGGTCGGCGTTGATCGGCCAGCGGATGTTGCGCACGGCGTAGGTCGCGACCTCCTCATCAATCGCGCCGAGCCAGATCGCCCCGACGCTGAACCGACGCAATGACGCCAAGTAATACTGTTCGCCGATCGCCAGGGTGTGCGACGCACCGTCGGTCACTTCGGCCAGCCGCGTGGGCCCCTCGGCGTGCAGCACGCCGTCGATGGCGACATCGCCGTTGATGAACTGTTCGAGGCTCCAGTTCCCCTCTTCGGTCGCCCCGGCGCCCGCCACGCCGTAATAACTCGACCACGGGCCCTGGGCGTCTTCGGGGGGCTTGGGCCAACTGGGACAGAGGAAACCCCTGGGGGCGGTCAGCGCGGTCATCTTCTGGCGGAAGCCGCCATTCTCCAGCGGCTCGATCTCGTCGTACAGCGCCTGCTCCTCGACGAACGGCAAGAGCGACACACGCCAAGCGAGTCCGTCTTGCTTTTGCTTCTCATGCAACCGGGCGCCGGCGGGCAGGTGGCCGAAGGCCGACTCGTGCTCGTGTGCGGCCAAAATCTGCTGCTTGAGGTTGTTCTGGCAGTGGCTCCGTCTCGCCGCCTCGCGGGCTGCCTGCACTGCAGGCAGCAAGAGCGCGATCAGCACGGCGATGATCGCCACGACGGTGAGCAGCTCCGCCAGGGTGAATGCCCGTGTGCGGACGCGTCGCGCTGAAGCTGAGCGGTTCATCGGTCGCGGGGTCCTAACCGCCGCCGCACGCCGGCTGCGCCGATCGCAACCAGCGCGATCGCCCCGCTGCTTGGTTCCGGCACACCGGCCAGAGCGTAGGACAAGGATTGCGAAACACTGCTAAAGCCTTTCCCCTCCATCAGTCCGACAAACCAGTCGATGTCGTCAAAGTCGAACCGTCCGTCCAGGCTGCCACGCGTGACGGGGAACTCGCCGTAATTCTTCATGCGGTAGGCGTCGAAGTCGAGCAGGGCGAGGGCGAAGTCGTCGATGTCGCCCGCGTCGAGGTCGCCGCTCAGGTTCATGTCGCCCAGCAGCAGCGAGTAGGCGGCCATCTCGACGTTGTCGACGCCCCACCAGCCGTCGTCGCCGGCGTCTTCCATGCCGAACTCGACCTCGAACGAGGCCGCCCCGCCGGTGCTGGCCGCCGCGACGAGCTCGCTGAGCGACACGCCGCCCAGGTCGAGCAGGTCGACGTAGACCCGTTCGTTGAAGTTGTCCGTTTTGACAATGCCCTCGCCGGGGAGGGGCGGGTTCGCCGGGTCCGACTCCCACCGCAACACCTCGAAGTCGTTGATGAAAGTGTTGTTCGCGTCGAAGGTGCGCACCCGGATGACGCCGGTCTGGTTGTTGCCGTTGGGATCGAACTCCTCGCCGTCGTCGCAGCAGCCCCCCTTCCAGCTGCTGTCGAACACCAGCCGCAGCTGCTCCTCGCTCTCGACAACGTCGAGCGGCAACCGCGGCGTGGTGAGGAACGTGTTGTAGAAGCCGAGCGTGTTGGCCGGGTCGCCCAGGTCGTTCCACGAGTCGGGGTCGGCGACCGCGATCGTGCCCTGCCCGAGGTGGAACTCTTCACGCCCGCTCGGGGCGCCGCTGGGGAGCTTGTTCACGTCGGTCCAGAATTCACGATGCGCGAACGACCACCCCTCCCACTCGAACACGCCGACGTCGGGGCTGTTCACCCCGGGCACGTCGGAGGCGTCACGTATCCAGCCGGGGGGCGCTTGGTGGGTGAAGGCCCTCGGGAATGGGAAGATTTCATCGACGGACGGTTGCAGTTGCAGGCTGTCGAAATTCTCCTGATACAACGTCGTGACCGCGAGCGCTCCGCACGGCGCGAAATACGCCGCCGCGAGCGCGACTAGCACGCTGGCCATGGGCGTCAGCCGGGCTCGGCGCGAGTGCTGGCGAGACGGGGATGTGTTCACAGACATGGCGTCTTGGGAGACGGGGGCTTGCGCTGCCGGGGTTCTATCTAGGTTAACAACCACGAAGGGGGGCCGGTAGCGATATGATCGACCCAAAAAGTGGCGCCCGACGGGCGGGGTATGGGCCCGAAATCGCGGGGATGGGTCCTTTTCCCGGGCCGCAAGCTTGGCGGAGTCGGAGCGGCTGGTTAGCTTGTAAACAGGCGTTCTTAGCGCCGGCTGCGTCGTC
Organism: Pseudobythopirellula maris; assembly: GCF_007859945.1. GTDB lineage: Bacteria > Planctomycetota > Planctomycetia > Pirellulales > Lacipirellulaceae > Pseudobythopirellula > Pseudobythopirellula maris. The sequence continues at coordinate 92,958 of NZ_SJPQ01000004.1, forward strand.
GAGAGACGCTGGCCATCCTCCTTTCGGGCGAGACACGTGACCCAACCCCCCGCGCGACGGACGATCTCGCTGCTCACGCTGTTGCTGGCGATTGTGTCCCCCGCCACTGCCGCGGCGGCCGAGGCGCACTTCTGGCTGTCGACCTCGGCGAGCGGATCGTCGGGGCCCGAGGCGCCCGCGCTGGGAATGACCGTGGGTGAGACAACCACGCTGCACCTTTGGGGCCGGCCGACCACCGGGACCAAGTTCCGCAACGTTTCGCTCAACATCGTGGCCAACAAAGCGGGTGTCGACTTGGTCGATGGGGCCATCGCGATCCACAACGCGATCGACCTGTCGACCGATCGCTTCGAGTACATTCGCGACTCGTCGTCGACCCACCCGCTCACCTCCGAGCACACTGCCGGCGAGTCGGTCACGATGGCCGACGAGCTGATCGGGCTGCACGCGTTCACGCTGTACCCCGACGCCTCGCTGCGCGGCGTCGGGCCGACGTGCGGGTCCTCGGAATCGGATTGCGAGATCGCCGGCGACGGCGAGCCGGCCTGGCGTTTGGCTTCGTTCGACATCGGTGCGGTCGCCGCCTCGGCGAGTGTGGGGTTGTACTTGCAATTGGGCGAATACGGCGTGAACGAGGTGTCGGTCGCCGAGGGCGACTACGATTTCGACGACGACGTTGACTCGGACGACTTCGACGCCTGGGTCACGGCTTTCGGATCGACCGAACCACACGCCGACGGCAACGCCAGCGGCACGGTCGACGCTGCCGACTTCACCGTGTGGCGCGACAACATGGGGGCGGTCGGATCTCTGTTGGCGACCACCGCCACCGAAGTCCGCTTTGGTGTCGACATCGGCGACGGGACCGAACCCTTGCACAACGCCTCAGACGACCGCGAGACCAACCTCGTGGGCGACGACCCCGACGCGGTGATCACGGTCTCGGCGCCGAGCGCATCTTCGGCGACTCCCGAGCCGGCGAGCGGCTGGTTGCTGGCGCTTGCTTGGCTGGGGCTGCGGGGCGTCGCCGGGCGACGCCACCGCTCGCCGTAGGGCCAATCAGCCTTCGCCACGCGCCCCCGACAGGGCGCCAGAAGTTTTTTGGGGGATGCTCTAGAAGACCACGCCCGGCGGGCTCAAACCGCCAAGTCGGGCGCCCAAGTGGTGCGGATCAGGCCTAGCTTGCGCTCGACCGTCCGCTCGACCACGCCCAGCTGGCTGGCGATCTCGGCGTTCGTGCAGCCCTCGAGCTTGCGCTGCGCGATGTCGCGGAGCGTGTCGTCCGGCAGCGACGACATCAGCCGCTGGCACTCTTCCTGCATCGCGACGAGGAACTCGGGGCCGAGGTCGTCGTCGGCCGGGTCGACGCCGGCCATGCTCTCCTCGGCCGAGCCGATGCGGAGGGCGGCTTTGCCGCCGCCTCGTTTCTGGGCCATCTGCTTGGCCCGCTGATTGATCGCCTTGCGGGCGGTGATCTTGGCGAGCAGCGACCACAGGTTGCCGCGGTCGCCCAGCATCGGAAAACGGTCTCGCTCGAAGCCGTGGAACAAGCTCTCCAGGGCGCTGAGCGCTACGTCTTCCTCGTCCTCGGCGCCGCGGGGGGCGTTGCCCAGTTTGACCCGAGCGAACGCCACGAGGCGGCTGAAGTAGCGATTCCACAGCTCCTGCTGCGCCGTGCTGTCGTCGCCGTCCTTCAGATCGGCGATCCACTGCGTCACCGATCCGTGCGCGTCGATCTTCGACGTGTCGGCCATGGACTGGTCGCTGTCGTGCGGTCGGGTCGTCACGATGCGTAGCTCGGGCTGGGAGAGGAGGGGCGCCGGGGATTCCCCTTATTACAGGCCCGCGGGGGCGATGCTGTCAACGTTTCACGCCCTACGAACAGTACTTTTGGCGGCGAGAAAAAGATATTGGCGGGGGCTGTCGGGCTCCGTGCGGCGGGGCTGATTGGCGGGGTGTGAGACACCACCCGTCGGGCGGCGCCCCGGCGTCCTGGCGGTGAAAGCGATCCACAACCCACGGGGCGTTCCCAATCTTTCTCCTGAGGAGTGACTTATGAAGACGAATTGGCTGTGCGGCGTGGCCGCGGCGTTGGGACTTAGCATGACGGCCGGCGCCGCCCTGGCGACGATCCCCTACACCCCTGTCACCCCACCTGGCAATCTCGCGTTAGGACCCGGCGTGGTGGCGCCCTCGGACGTGCTCGGCAAAGAGTACTCGCACGACTTCGACGAGTCGACGCTGGGCGGCGGCGGACTGCCCGACCCCGAGCAGGTGATCGCCTGGGACGGCGTGGGGGGCACGGCCGACGGCGTCGACTTCTCCGGCAGCCGACCGAACGACGACACCGATCGCCAGGTCGACGCGATCGCCAACCACGCCGACGCCTTGTTCAATCCTCTGCGTGAAGACCTCGCCCACCTGATCTTCTCACACGACGACCAGATCACGGTTTACGGCGGGCCGGCGGGAGGGCCGTCGATGTTCGCCATGCCTTCGGCCGGGCCGGTGTTGCTGTCGAACGGCAACACAATCGGCGGCGCCGGCGAGGTGAGCGTCGAGCGGGCCGGGGCTTATCACCCCGCCTCGAGCCAGACCGTTTGGGCCAAGCAGCCCGAGGTGAACGGCATGCCGTTGCCGCGCGACGTCGACGGTGTTGAGGTGTGGGGCCCCGAGCCCGGCCTGACGGGCGACGCCGACCGCTACTCGCTCGAGCTCGACTTCGAGACCGGCGCCTCGATCTGGAACGCCTCGGGCACGCCCTACCTGTCGCACCCGATGGTGGTTTCAGCGGTCGAGTCGCTGCTCGGCATGATCCCCGGTCCGGCCATCCTGCCGTACGATAACCAGGAGTCACGCAACGCGATCAACATCGACGCCCTGATGGTGCTCGACAACACGGGCGACACCGAAAGGTTCGACGAGGACCCGGCCGGCGGCTCCGGTGACACGGTGATCTTCAGCATCCGTCAGGTCGTCGACCCGATGGACGCGACCGGCTACTACGCGACCGGCAGCGAGCTGTTCGTGCTCGACGGCCTGGGCGGGGTGAGCTTCCTGAAGCACGGCGGCCACGTCTGGGACAAGGCGTACGCCCTGACCGACCTGAGCGTCACCGGCATGACGCCCGGCGGGTTCGATTACCACGGCGTGATCGACATCAACGCGATCGAGGCGATCGCCCAAGTGCCGGAGCCCGCCGGGCTAGTGCTGCTGGTCGGTGGTTTCATGGCGATGGCGGTCACCCGTTGGCGGTTGGGCTGAGGGAGCCCCGGCGGATCCCAACAAGATTCGAGGCGGCGGGCGGCGGAAGGGGACCCCAGGGAACTGGGGAATCCTTCCGCCGTCTTTTTCTTTGTCGTCTACTTTTTTTGCCTTCTCGGCCATCAAGCCGCGAAGGCCGCTCCAAAGACCAGAGAAGTGGGACAGGATCGACGGGATTGACCCGCTTATTGGCCTGCCTCCTAAAATCCGGTCAAAGACTTCTTGGCGCGTCTTGGCGTTCTAGGCGGCTTGGCGGTTTGTCTTCTCGGCGGCTCGCAAGCCGGAGGGCTTCGCCTATAATGCCAGACTCCCTCGCCCAGCACCGGAGCCGCCTCTTTTGTTCGTCGGACCTGTATTCACGCGTGAGGCGGTCACCGCCCCACGTCGCCTGCCTTTCTTCGTCTACCGTGCGCTGTTCGTCGCCGCCCTGTTGGGGCTGGCGCTCACGGCGTGGCAAATTTTGCTCGGCGCACAGCAGGTGAGCGGCCCGGCCGCTCTGTCGCGGTTTGGCGAGGCGGTTTTTCGGCTGCTCACGCCGCTTCAGCTCACCGTCTCGGTCTTGTTTTCCGCGTTGCTCTCGGCCGCGGCCGTGTCGCAGGAGAAGGACAAGAAAACGCTGATCCTGCTGCTGCTCACCGACCTGCGAAACAGCGAATTGGTGCTCGGCCGGTTGCTCGCAAGCTTGCTCACCGTACTGGTGGTCACGCTCGCCACGCTGCCGTTCTTCCTGATGATGGCGCTCCTGGGGGGCGTGTCGCACGCCCAGATCGGCCGCGCGATGGCGATTGTCGTTGTCAGCTCGCTGGCGGCCGGCAGCCTCGGCTCCACGGTCGCGCTGTGGCGGGAAAAGACTTTCCAGGCTTTGGCGATCACGGCCTTGGTGCTCGTCACCTGGGTTGTCGGCTGGGAGGTCGTTGGCGCCGGCGCCGTGGGCGAGACGATCGGCCCCTGGCGCGCCGACCGGCTCGCGGCCGTCATGAGCCCGTGGCGCGCCTTGGCCGAGGCGTGCGAGCCGCGGCTCGGCGCGGCGTCGGGCTCCGAGATCGTTCCCTTGGGCGAGGCGGATTTGCGGGATGGCGCGACCGGCGCCGTGGGGGGATTCATCGTCGCGGCTTCGCTGGCGGTCGTTGCGCTCAACCTGTTCGCGGTCTTGATGGTGCGGGTCTGGAACCCATCACGCGAGGCCAGGCCGCAGTCGCCGCAGTCCGAGCCGCACTCGAACCCGTCCGAATCCGAAACGCGGCCGCACAGCGGAGCGCAAGGTTGGAGCGCGGACCAAGACACCATCCGGCCGGAGCGTGACGCGCGAGTGGAACGCGCCGTGGCGGCTGTCACGAGCGAAGCGGTTACGGGCGCCGCGACCGGCCGATCGGCCCGAGTGGGCGAGGCGCGCGGCCAACAGCGTGAGGTGCACGCCGCCCCCGGCGCCGCCCGCCAGGTGTGGGACAACCCGATCCTGTGGCGCGAGACACGCACCTGGGCTTACGGCAAGAAAGTGCTGGTGGTCAAGCTGGCGTACGTGGCGATCTTCGTTCTCTGCGCCGTCGCCACGGCCGCCGCGACGCGCGACGACACCGGCGGCGGGGCGATCCCCGCGGCCGCCCAGCCGATGGCCCCGCTGCTCGTGGTGAGCCTGGTGCTGATCAACGCGTTGTCGGTGACGTCGATCACGAACGAACGCGACGGCAAGTCGCTCGACTTGCTGCTGACCACCGACCTCACGCCCAAGGAGCTGATCTTCGGCAAGCTGGGCGGCGTGTTCTGGAACGCCCGCGAGATGGTCGTGCTGCCGCTCGCGTTGTGCGCGTACCTGTGGTGGTTCGGCGCCCTCACGGGCTGGACGGCGTCGTTGCTCGTCGTCGGCCTGCTGGTGATGGACGTCTTCGCGGCCGTCTTGGGCCTGCACGCCGGCATGATGTACTTCAGCAGCCGCCAGGCGATCGGGGCGAGTATCGGCACTTTGCTGTTCCTGTTCATTGGCGTTTCGACCTGCATGCGGATGATGCTGGCCTTGAGCGATTCGTTCGAGTCGCAGCTCGCGCCGTTCCTCGGTTTCATCTTCGGCGGCGGCGTGGGGCTCTACGCCGCGTTGGGGTGGCGCAACCCGTCCTCGGCGCTGGCGTTGGCGTCGTTCGCGGCGCCGTTCGCCACGTTCTACGCGATCGTCAGCTTCCTGATCGGCGACTACAGCCTCGTGGCGGCGGCCACGGTGGCGACCTTCGGCTTCGCCACCGCAGCGATGCTCGTGCCGGCGCTCTCGGAGTTCGATATCGCCACGGGCGCGGGGCCCAAAGAGTCCTGACAGCCCGCCCGCCGCACATTTTTTCGTCGGCCTTGCTCCCAACCCACCCCGGTCTGCTAAACTCGCCGCGTGGAACCCCTCCTGAAGTCGCTGCCCGAATTGCTCGCCATGGCGGTGCTGATGGCGCTCTCGGGATTTTTCTCGTGCAGCGAGGCGGCGATGTTCTCGCTCAGCCGCGAGTCGCGCGCCGCCATGGGGACCGGCCGGGTGCCGGAGCGGGCCGCCATGCGATTGCTCGCCGACCCGGAGCGGCTGCTCACGTCGATCTTGCTCTGGAACCTGGTGATCAACATCGCCTTTTTCGCGTTGGCGTCGGTTCTGACGCTGCGACTGGAGCGGGCCGGCGAGTCGGTGCTTTCCAAGGGCGTGGCGCTCGCCTCGTTGCTGCTGATCATCATCTTCAGCGAGATGCTCCCCAAGAACGTCGGCATCCTCTGGCCGCGCGGGCTGGCCGCCGCGGTGAGCTTGCCCCTGGGCGCCGCCACCAAGCTCGTCGACCCGCTGCTGCCGGCGCTGAGGGCGACGAACAACTTCGCCGAGCGGCTGCTGATCCCCCGGCTCGAGCCGGAGCCCTACCTCGAGCTTGCCGACCTGGAACGGGCCGTCGCGCTCGGTTCGGACGCCAACGACCCCCACCTGGACGACGACCAAGAGCAGTCCGCCCGGGGCGAAGCGCTCGAGGAGCTGGAGCGCGAGGTGCTGCACCGCGTGGTGGCGCTGGCCGGCACGCGTGTCGACGAGGTGATGCGGCCGCGCAAACGCTACGCGATGTTCCGCCCGCCCGTGTCGCTGGTCGACCTGGAAGGCGAGGCCCCGCCGAGCGGCTACGTGCTGATCACCGAGCCCGACAGCGACGAGATCGTGGCCGCTTTGCCAACCACGCGGCTCGCCCTGCTGCCCGCCGAGCACCTGGAGCGGTACGCCGAGAGTGTGGCGACCATCCCGTGGTGCGCCACCTGCTCCTCGGCCCTCAGCGAGCTGCAAGAAACCGGCTGCCGCGTGGCGGCGGTGATCAACGAGTACGGCGACACGATCGGCGTGGTCACACGCGAGGACCTGCTGGACGCGATCTTCAGCGACCCCGAAACCCACGCCAGCGACTGGCACTGGATCCGCCCGGTGGGCGTCAAAGGCGTGGATGGCGACGACGAGACCGCCTGCGAGGCGGCCGGCGGCACGCCGCTCCGCCGGTTGGCCAAGCGATTCGGCGTGGAGTTCCCCGAGTCGAAGAGCGTCACGGTGGCCGGCCTGCTGCACGAGTTGCTGGAGCACGCCCCGCAAGAGGGCGACCGTCTCGTCTGGGGCGGCTTGGTTTGGGTCGTGGTTTCGACGACCGAGGGACACGACGGCTCGGGCGACACGGTGGCTCGCATCGCCCCGGCCTCGCCGGCCGACTTCCACGGCGGGGGGGCCTGACGCCATGCTCTTGGCCCTGCTGCTATTCTTCGTCGGCCTGATGCTCAGCGCGTTCTTCAGCGGCTCGGAGACCGGTTTTTACCGGGCCCCGCGGCTGCGGATGGTGATCGACTCGCTCGCCGGCGACCGCGTGGCCAAGCGCTTGCTGTGGGCCGCCAATCGCCCCACGCTGTTCGTCGCCACGTCGCTGGTGGGCAACAACGTGGCCAACTACCTGGTGTCGCTCGCGGTGGTGATCGCCGCGTCGGTGTGGTTCCCCGGCTCCGAGGCGGCGGGGGTGCTCGTGCCGATCGCGTTCACCCCGATCGTGTTTATCTGCGGCGAGCTGCTGCCGAAGAACGCCTTCCTCGACGCCCCCTACCGGCTGCTCCGCAAGTGCGTGCCGGGGCTCATGATCGCCGGCTTCTTGTTCGCCCCGATCAGCGCGTTGCTGTGGTTGGTAGGACGCACGCTCGAGTGGATCGGCAACGCCCCGGTCGCCAAGCTCCGTGTGGCTCTCGCCCGCCGTGAGATCGAGGGGGTGTTCGACGAGGGGCACGCGATCGGGCTGTTGGCCTCGGCCCAGAAGGACTTGGCGCTGGCGACCTTCTCGCTCGCGCGGCGGCCGCTGAAGGAGTTCATCCTTCCTGTCGCCAAGGAACCGATCGCCCGGGCCGACATGTCGCGGCGCGCGGTGCTGCGTCTTGCCCGGCAGAGGCGGCTCGACGAGCTGCCCGTGGTCAACGCCGACTCACCGCTCGAACCAATCGGCAAGGTGCGCGTGCTCGACTGCGCCCTGGCGCCCGGCGCCGACGGCTTGCCGGTCTTGCCGTTGCCCGTGTTGCGCGACACCGACAGCGCGTTGCGCGCCATCACTCGGCTGCAGACCGACGACGAAACCTTGGCCCAAGCGCGCGACGCGTCCGGCAAGCTGCTCGGCTACGTCCGCTTAGAGAATCTCTACGCCGAGCTGCTGGCGGGCGAATAGCGGGCCCGGCTGCGTCCCTCGCCCACGGCGTGTTGAGCGTCGCGGCTACTTCTGGTAGCCGAGCGACTTCACCACGCCGAGCATCTCTTCGAAGTTGATGAACCGCCGGCGGTTGCGGAGCTTGTACGTGTCGATCGCCGCCGCCAACTCGGCCGCGTCCGGCGAAAGACCATCGTGCGAATTGGTGAACTGCCGCCGCTCACGCGCCGGTCCCCCGTCGGTGGTCGACGAGCGACGGTCGACAAACGCTGGCGTTTGCGAAGGCGTGACGGTCGTGAAAGCGGCTTCGGCGGTGGCGGCTTCGGACATGGCGGCTGGTTCCAGACGGGAGAGGGCGGTTGGCGTGCGCAAGCGGGCTTCTTTGGGAGTCTACGACACGATTCGCCACCGGGACGCTCGGCGGCGAGGCGAGCTGAGAGCGCAGCCCGCACAACCCGTGTCGCCGGTGCGAACCGACCGTTTTTGGCTCCTTCGGCTGGAAGTGGCGTCCCGCAACCAGGGGTCCACTGCGTATTGCCCCTGGGCGTGGAGTCCCGCGACTAGCGGCGCCTGGGCCGTAGGTCCCGCGACCGGCGGCGCCTGAACGTGGTGTCCCGCGACGGCCGGTTCAGGGAAGTGGCGTTCCGCGACGGGCGGTCAACCCAAAGGCCGCAGCGGCTATCGCAAGGTTGTTGCGTCGCCGGTCAGCCGCGCAACCAGCTCTTGGCTGGCGGCGTGGTTCGAGTCGGCCCCGAGCGCGAGTCGCGCCTCGGCCAGGGCTTGGTCGGGGCGGCCGCAGGCGGCCTCGGCGTGCGCCAGGTAGCAGTGCGTGTCGGCGTCGGTGGCGCCGTGGGCGATCGCCAGCCGCAAGCTATCGGCCGCCTCCTGCGGCCGGCCGAGATCGGCGTAGCAACGCCCCTCGAGCGCCAAGACCCCGGCGGGCTCTTCGCCCGGCGCGTAGCTGTCCAGCAGGTGGTGGATCGCCACCAAGCCGCGGTTCGGCGCCCCGCGCTCATGCTGCAAGGCCGCGAGCTCGGTGAGCAACGCCGTGTCGTTCGGCGCGTAACGCAAAGCCTGCTGCGTGTCGGCGAGCGCCCGGTCGGCATCGCCTTGCATGCGGAAGGCCCGCCCACGCAGCGCCCAGGCCGAGGCGTTCTTGCCATCGATCGTGATCGCCTCGGTGGCCCGTTCGCGCGCCGCGGTGGCGTTGTTCGTCGCCAGGTGAATCTCGCCCGCCAAGATCAGCGACCGCGGGTCGCCAGGATCGAACCGGCAGGCCAACTCGGCGTGGGCGAGCGCCTCGGCGAGCGAGCCTCGCTGACGCAGCGCCTGGGCCAAGTGGCGGTTCGTGTCGGCGTCTTGCGGCGAGACCTCGGCCGCCTGTCGCAGCCACGACTCGGCCTCGTACCAGCGGCCCGACTCCATGGCCGACACGCCGCGGTGCCACAGGCTGCGTGACTTGGCGACGTAGTCGGGCACCGGGCTGCGGTCGCGGAGCGTCGCGCAACCGGAAGCCATCGCCAACAACCCCGCCCCCAACGCGCAAACGGCGCGAGTGGTCGGCTTGGGCACGGCGGCATTTCGCGGCGAGTTTCGACGCATACGCATGGAAGGGGTCGGTACGGAGCGGGGCGTCGCGGAGAGTAGCTGGCGCCCCGCTCTCGGGCAACGCCACCCGTTGAGTGCTAGCAAGACGCACGAGCGGGGGGCTCGTCCCTGGTTGGATCTAAGCGCAGGGTGGGGAGGTTCAACGCTCCCCGCGGCGGCGTTATGCTAGCGTCATGCTGAGCCAATACAACGAGAACGGTGTCCGTATCCTGTACCCCGAGGGCTGGAAGCTCGACGAGTCGCGCGACGACGACTCCGCGCTGCAGATCACGCTCGAGAGCCCCGAAACGGCCTTCTGGTCGCTGAGCGTTTACCCCGAGGCGCGGGAAACGGAGGCCCTCGCCGGCGCGGTGCTAGAGGCCCTGAAGGCCGAGTACCCCGAGCTCGATCACACCGAAGCGACCGAGACGCACGCCGGCGTGGAGCTGGCGGGCTTCGACGCCAACTTTATCTGTCTCGACCTGACGAACACGGTCGAGGTCCGCGTCTGCCACCGGGGGGCGTCGACGTACCTCTTGATGCGCCAGGCCGAGGACCAAGAGTTCGTCACGATCGCCCCCGTGATGCAAGCGATCACGGCGAGCCTGTTCTCGGAGTCGTCAGGAGTTGCTAGCGACTAGCAACTCAAAACTCGCTAGCCGCTCATCTTGCGGAGCAGCCAGTCGCCCCAATCGGGGCTGAGCCGTGAGAGGGCGAACAGCAGGCGCGCCTTCTTGGGCAGCACAAGCTCGGACTGGCGCCGCTCGCAGGCGTTGAGGATCTTCTCGGCAAGCCGGTCGGGGTCGATCGCCGAGACCTTGGCCCCGGCGCCCGGCTTGCGGGCAGCGGCGTCGAGGCCCGACGCTTGATCGTCGTAGCGGGCGCCGCCGTCGGGGCGGGCGATCGGGCCGGGGCAGACCAGCAGCGTGTGCAGCCCGCCTCCTGGGGCGGCTCCTTCGCCCATCTCGAGCCGCAACTGCTGGGCGAGCGCCGCCAGCGGGAACTTGCTCGTCGGATAAGCGCCCAGGTTCCGCGGCGCGCTGTGCGTGGCGAGCGAGCCGATCAGCACCAGGCTGCCGCGACGCTCGGCCAGCCCCGCGGCCGACCCCCGCGCGAGTTCGGCGGCCGCCAGGAAGTTGATCCGCCACAACGCCTCGAACTCCTCGGCCGTGGTGTCGACCACGCGGCCACGCATCGAGCGGCCCGCGGCGTGGCACAACAAGTCGAGCGGCGCCGCCTCGGCCGACAGCCGACCGCCGGCGCCCTGTTCGGCCAAGTCGACGGCCGTGGTTTCCACCATCCCGCCGTGCCGCCGCAACCAAGCGGCGGCCTCGTCGAGCTTGCCGGCGTCGCGCCCGGCGATTCGCACCGCGGCGCCGCGGCTGGCGAGCGCATCGGCGATCGCCAGCCCCAAGCCGGCCGATCCGCCGGTCACGAGCGCGCGTTTATCATTCCAATTGGATGGCGGTTGCGGCACAAGGCCAGCGTATCGGCTGCAACGGCCGGCCGCCACGGGCCCTCGGCTGGTATCGGCGAGCTAGAATCCCCTGGGTTTTTGGCGAGAGCATTTTCTCCCCTTCACCTTTGCGGGCTTCCGAGCGACACTGTCAGTGACGCCGGGCGGTCCCCACGTCACCCACCAGGAACCTTATGTCGAGCAACGCCATCGTTCCCACCGACGGGGCTCCCAGCCCTTCCAAACAAGCCAAGCCGGCCGCCGAAGGCGAGTCGCTTTACTACACCAAGTTGGCCCTGCGGGCGCGGACCAAGATTGTCTCGACGATCGGGCCCGCCTGTTGCGACCCCGAAAGGCTCGAGGCGTTGGCCTCGGCCGGGGTCGACGTGTTCCGTCTCAACATGGCCCACGCCGGGCCCGAAGCGCAGCAGGAGCACGTCGACAACCTGCGGGCGATCAGCAATCGGATCGGGTTCCCGATCGGCATCCTCGCCGACCTGGCGGGCCCCAAGATCCGGCTCGGCGACGTTCACGAAGACCGCGTCTTCTGCGAGACCGACCAAGAGTTCTTCTTCATCGAGGGAGACACTCCCGGCGGGCCCGACGAGTTCACCTGCACCTACAAGCCGCTGGTTTCCGAGTTGTCGGTCGGCGACCGAGTGATGCTGGCCGACGGCACCGTGGCGCTCATTGTCGAGGAGAAGCTCGAAGACCGGGTCCGCGTGCGCACCGTGCAACGGGGCGTCATCCGCAGCCGGCAGGGGATCAACCTGCCGGGCGTGAACCTCAGCGCCCCGGCGATCAGCATGACCGACCACCAGCACGCCGAGTGGTGTGCGAAGGCGGGCGTCGACTACGTGAGCCTCAGCTTCGTCCGCACCCCCGACGAGGTGCGCGTGCTGCGCGACATCCTCCGGTCCAACGGATCGAAGGCGCACGTCATCGCCAAGATCGAGAAGGGCGAAGCTCTCGTCCGCCTGGACGAGATCGTCAAGAACGCCGACGGCATCATGGTCGCCCGCGGCGACCTGGGCGTCGAGATCGACGTGGCCCAGATGCCGATCGAGCAGAAACGGATCATCGACGCCTGCCACCGCTACCAGAAGCCGGTGATCGTCGCCACACAGATGCTCGACTCGATGCACGACTCGTTGCAGCCCAAACGCTCGGAGGTGACCGACGTGGCCAACGCCGTGCTGGACGGCGGCGACGCCTGCATGCTCTCGGGCGAGACCGCCATCGGCAAGTACCCGCTCGAGACCGTGGAGATGATGAACCGCATCTGCCGCGCGACCGAGTCGAGCGACGTCCACCGCATCCCCAAGCTGCGCAACATCGTCGAGTCGGCCACCATCAGCGTGGTCACCAGCGCGGTGGTCAAGAGCGCCGGCTCGCTGGCCCGCGACCTCGGGGCCAAGCTGCTGGTCGTGGCCAGCCATTCGGGCCGCACGGCCCTGGGGCTCTCGCAGCAGCGCAGCAGCGTGCCGGTGATCGGCGTCAGCTCGAGCGAAGAAACACTGCGTCGGATGTGCCTTTACTGGGGCGTCACGCCGCTGCGCGGGGCGCCCGCCTGCGACTTGCAAGAACTCATCCGCTACGCCGACCGCTGGTCGTGCCGCGTGGGCTTGTGCCACAAGGGGGACCGCATCGTGATTGTCGGCGGCTCGCACCTGACCGATGGCTCGCAGGCCAACGTGGCGATCAGCGGCGAGCACGACATCATCACTGTGCACGAGATCGAGGGTCTCGAATAAAGAAAGCCCTCCGCTTTCACGCTGCTTGCAATTATTTATGAAAACCTGGGAACAACCTGCGAACCAGCCCTTCGGGGGCTGCGTAGCCTCAGCAACCCGCCGATTTCTATGGTATCGGTCCCAGTCTTAATCAATAATCTTTAGGCAACAACTCAAGGGTGGGCCGAACGCTTCCTCGGCCCCGCGCCACAGCTAGATGACGCGTTAGTACGCCCACGCCCTGCTGATCTTCACTCACCGGATTCCCGCCATGTCTGCCGCTAGCTCCGCCCTCTCCCCGCAGCGCGACCCGCTCTCTTACACCGTGCCGCGCGACGCGATTGCCGGCCTGGTGGTGTTCCTCGTGGCCCTGCCGCTCTGCCTGGGCGTGGCCGTGGCGTCGGGCGCCGACCCGATCGCGGGCCTGCTGGCCGGCATCGTCGGCGGCCTGATCGTGGGCCCTTTGAGCAAGTCGCAAACCAGCGTCAGCGGGCCGGCCGCCGGCCTCGTGGCGATCGTCATCGCCCAGATCAACTCGCTCGGCTTCGAGGCGTTCTTGCTCGCGGTGGTCCTGGCCGGCGTGATCCAGATCGGCATGGGGCTGGCCAAGGCGGGCTTTATCGCCGCGTTCTTTCCCACCAGCGTCATCAAGGGCTTGCTCGCCGCTATCGGCGTCATCCTGGTCCTCAAACAGCTCCCTCACCTCTTCGGGCACGACACCGACCCGGAGGGGGAAATGGCGTTCCAGCAGCCCGATCACGGCAACACCTTCTCGTCGTTGTGGGACATAACGGGCGACGTGCACCTGGGCGCCGCCACCATCGGTTTCGTCTCGCTCGGCCTGTTGTTCGCCTGGGGAAAGATCAAAGCCCTCAAGTCGTCGCCTCTGCCCGCGCCGCTGTTCGTGGCGGTGCTCGGCGTGCTGATGTACATGATGTTCCGCTCGATCGGCGGGCCTTGGGCGATCGAGAGCGGCCACCTGGTGAATGTGCCCTCGAGCGGCTCGTTCAGCTCCTTCTTCGGAGCGCTCAAGTCGCCCGACTTCAGCCGCTGGGTCGACCCGGCCATCTACGTGGGGGCGGTCACGATCGCGTTGGTCGCTTCGCTCGAGACGCTGCTCAACGTCGAGGCGGTCGACCGAATCGACCCCAAGCAGCGCCACACGCCGCCGAGCCACGAGCTGCTGTCGCAGGGCGTTGGCAACGTGGTTTCGGGTATGATCGGCGGCTTGCCGGTCACCTCGGTCATCGTCCGCAGCTCGGTCAACATCGACACCGGCGGCCAAACCAAGCTCTCGACCATCATCCACGGCGTCTTGCTGCTGACCAGCGTGGTGTTCCTGCCATGGCTGCTGAACATGATCCCGCTCTCGTGCCTGGCGGCGATCCTGATCGTCACGGGCATCAAGCTCGCCAGCCCCAAGTTCGTCAAGCAGATGTGGGACGAGGGACGCTACCAGTTCATCCCGTTCGTCGTCACGGTGCTGGCGATCGTGTTCACCGACCTGCTGATCGGCGTGTTGATCGGTTTGGCGGTGGCCATCAGCTTCATCCTCAACAGCAACCTCCGGCGCCCGATCCGCCGCCACATGGAGAAGCACCTCGGCGGCGACGTCATCCGCATCGAACTCGCCGAGCAGGTGAGCTTCCTGAAACGCGGCGCCCTGACCAAGGAGCTCGACAGCTTGCCCGCGGGCTCGCAGCTCGTCCTCGACGCCACCAACACGGACTACATCGACCCGGACGTGCTGGACCTGATCCGCGACTACAAGAACGAGACCGCCCCCGCCCACGGCGTGAAGGTCAGCCTGCGTGGCTTCCGCTCGAAGTACGCCATGGATGACCAAACCGAGCACGTCGACCACGCCACCCGCGAGCGGCAGCAAGACCTCGATCCCCAGCAAGTGCTCGAACTGTTGCTCGACGGCAACCGCCGCTTCCGCGCTGGCGACAAGCTCAACCGCGACCTCACCCGCCAGGTCCGCGCCACCGCCGACGGCCAACACCCGATGGCCTGTGTGCTGAGCTGCATCGACTCACGCGCCCCCGCCGAGATGATTTTTGATTGCGGACTAGGCGACATCTTTAGCGCCCGCATCGCGGGCAACGTGACCAGTCCCAAGGTGATGGGCTCGGTCGAGTACGCCTGCGCCGTGGCCGGCGCCAAGCTGATCCTCGTGATGGGGCACTCGCGTTGCGGCGCCGTGACCGCCGCGGTGAAGTGGGCCTTCCGTCAACCGCTGGGGGAAGAGGCCGCCAAGTGCAGCCACGTCGAGTCGATCCTCGAGGACATCCATCAATGCATTGAGGCTTCGGACCAGTCCAGCTTCGAAGCGATGACTCCCGAGGAACAAGACGAGTACATCGACGAGGTCGCTCGTAAGAACGTCAGCCGTGTGGTCGACGAAGTGCTCGAACAAAGCCCCGTGCTTGCCCGTTTGGAGTCAGAGGGACGGATCATGATCCGCGGCGCGATCTACGATGTGAAGTCGGGCGGGCTGACGGTCTTTGGGCCCGACGGCCAAGAGGGCGAGACCGAAGCGGTCAGCCACAGCCAAGTCTGACCGCCGATTCCCCCCGCCGAGGGGTCTCTACTATTCGATTAGTCGAGTGGCGATTTCGGCTTGGGGCAAGTTGATCCGCTTCGCCCGAGTAGCTCCCCCATGGTGTCCAACGCGCGGTCCCGGCGCTGTTGGCGGGGGGATAGTGCATTCGTGCAATGGGCGTTTAAGCCCATACTCTGCAACTTCTTACAGTGATGCCGAGACCCGCGTTGTGCGGTTTTGGGCATCCTCCGCTCTTTCCTTGCGCCTCTGCCCCGCGACAACTACTAAGCACTTCTTGACCGGATCGTGTTGGGTTGGCCCTCTAGGTGCCGTTGGGCCGAAACAGCCTTAGTAATTGACGCAAACTGTGCAATCTGCAAATATTGCCATATTGCTGTATAGGATTATTTGCTTGAATTCGCGGGCCTAGGCAATGGTCTGCGTGCGTCATTCGAGGCAAATGTCGCACTAGCAACTCTACGGCTAGCCACCGACCAGAGTCCAAGGCGTGAGAGGGCTTTGGTGTCGGTGATTGGCTAGACGCCTCCTCTGAGTTGCTTCGAGACGGAAAAGCACACGAGTTTTTCTCGCTGTGATCGCACGGGAACGGGCTTCGGTTAGGTCCCGCAGACACGCCGTCAGGCGTGTTCGCGTTCAGGCCGATTGGGCGAGCCTCGCCGTCGCAGCGATGAAGAACAGTCACCGCGCAAACGGAACAGAAAGACAAAGGAACTCCACGGCGATGTCTTTTTATCAGCAAGCATGGAAGCGCCTGAAGCGTTCTCTTCAACGCCGCGAGGCAGGCTCAGCTCGCAGCCACAAACAGGTCCTCCGACTCGAGTCGCTGGAGGACCGCCGCATGCTTTCGGCGAGCCCGCCGTACCACAATCTAGCTCTGACGACGCTGATCATCAGCAGCACTAGTGAAGCAAACTCCGTGGTCGTCTCCGAGTCGACGTCGGACATGATCCAAGTGCGGCAGGACGTGCTTGGTGTGGAGCTTGTCACGAGCTATCCGAAGGCGTTGGTCACCTCGTTGCGGTTCTACGGTGGGGCGGGCGACGATCGCTTTATCAACGAGACAGACATCGAGCTATTCGCCGAAGGAAACGGCGGCGACGACTACTTCCAGGGGGGATCGGGCGACGACATCCTGCACGGAGGCGACGGCAACGACACGATCAGGGGCGGGGCCGGCGCGGACTACATCGCCGGTAATCTTGGCGATGACCATCTCACCGGCGGGGCGGGCGACGACCTCATGTTCGGCGGCGTGGGCGACGACCACTTGGAGGGGCACGACGGCGACGACACGCTCTACGGCGGCGACGGCAACGACCGCCTCGATGGCAACAACGGCGACGACCATCTCGAGGGCAACGCCGGAAGAGACATCATCCACGGCGGCATCGGCAACGACAAACTCTACGGGCATCAGGGTTCAGACATCCTGATCGGCGAGGGCGGGGCCAATTACATCGAGGGGAACGACGGCAACGATTACCTCTCGGGCGGTTCCGGCGCCGACCGGATGATCGGCGGCGAGGGCAACGACCGGATCTTGGGCTTCGGCGGCGACGACAGGCTGACCGGCGGTAACGGGAACGATGTGATCTATGGGCATGACGGCGACGACATGCTGGAAGGCGGCCTGGGAGACGACGCCATCTACGGCGGGGCTGGCGGCGACTCGATTCTGGGTCACGACGGCAACGACAACCTCCACGGTGAAGGGGGCGACGACTACATCGAGGGCAACGCCGGCGACGATCTGCTCGTCGGCGGCGATGGCGACGACCGCGTGATCGGCGGCGTTGGGGTCGACCGAATCGAGGGGAACGCCGGCAACGACAAGCTCTCTGGCGGTGACGGCGATGACCTCCTCATTGGCGGCAAGGGCAAAGACCAACTGGAGGGCGACGCCGGCAACGACATCATTTATGGCGGGGCGGATGACGATATCATCTACGGCCACGAAGGTTCTGACACACTCGATGGCGAAGCGGGTGACGACTACATCGAGGGCAACACCGGCGATGACCGCCTCATCGGCGGGTCGGGCGACGATCGGATGATCGGCGGCGAGGGCGTCGATCGCCTCGATGGCGACAGCGGTGAAGACTGGATCTCGGGAGGGGGCGGCGCCGACCTGATCTACGGCGGCGCCGATGACGACGTGCTGGAGGGCGACGACGACAAAGATCTCATCTACGGCGGCGACGGTGACGACCGCATTTTCGGCTACGAGGGAGACGACATCCTCAACGGGGAAGCCGGCGACGACTTCATCGAGGGGAACGCCGGCGCCGACCGGATCAACGGGGGAACGGGAATCGACCGGATTCTCGGCGGTGAGGGCGACGACCGCCTCGAAGGACAAGCCGGCAGCGATTGGATTTCGGGCGGCGACGGCGTTGATCTGATCTTCGGCGGCGACGGCAACGACATGCTCGAAGGCGATCTCGGCAACGATCTCCTGTACGGGGGCGACGGCGACGACGCTCTCTACGGCCACGACGGTGTTGATATCTTGGCCGGCCAATGGGGCGACGATTACATCGACGGGGGTGGCGGCGCGGACCGGATCGAAGGCGGGCTGGGCGTCGACCGATTGCTCGGCGGCGAGGGGGACGATCGGATCGAGGGCCACGACGGCAACGACTGGATCTCGGGCGGCAACGGTGCTGACCTCCTCCTGGGGGGCGACGGCAGCGACCAGATCGATGGCGAGAACGGGAACGATTTCATCTACGGCGGTGAGAATGATGACCTCCTGTTCGGCCAGGACGGAGCCGACACAATTTTCGGCCAGGAGGGAGACGATTACATCGAAGGCAACGCAGGCGACGATCGCGTCTACGGCGGCGCCGACGACGATCGAATCCTCGGCGGCTTAGGGGACGACCTGCTCCAAGGCCACGACGGAGATGACTGGCTCTCGGGCGGGGCCGGTCTCGATCTGCTGTTTGGCGACTTGGGCAATGATCAACTCGAGGGTGAGGCGGAAGCCGACGTGCTTGTCGGCGGCCACGGCGTTGACTTGCTGTTCGGCGGCGACGGCGCCGACATGCTCATCGGCGGCGGGGACATCGACACGCTCTACGGCGAGGGGGGCGAAGATCTCATGATCGGCGCCTCGACCGAGTACGACACGAACCTTGACGCGTTGATCGAGGCGATCGCGGTCTGGGCGGGCGCGTCGGCTTACGAAGAACGGATCGAGCAGCTCTCCGATCCTGAGGCTTTGATCCGTTTCATCCCGGTCGACACGATCCAAGAGGACCTGGTAGCCGACCAGATCGAGGGCGGCGCCGACCGTGACTGGTTCGTGTTGTCCGCATCGAATGGCGTTTACAGCCCCCTGGGCCCGGGTGTTGTTGGTGGTGAGGAGGACTACCGCTTCGGAAGACTGCTGAGTTCCCTGCCGGCGTTGGAGGGTTTCGATCTGATCGATTCGATCGATGAACTCAAAAACCTGGACCCGTCAGAAACCATCCACACCCTGCTGCCGCATCCCGACAGCGAGTCGAAGCTGCTCGAACACCTGAGCCTCTTCCAACTCGTTCGCTATGCGGACGTCACCCACACCGCCGTGGCCAGCGGCGACTGGTCCGACCCGTCGACGTGGGCCAACGGATCCGCGCCCAGCGAGGGGGCGCGTGTGCTGATTCCGTACGGGACCGAGGTTACGATCGACGGGGTTTCGAAGATCGAATTCGAGACGATCCGCGTCGATGGAGCCCTCGGCTTCGCTACCGATGTCGACACCGAGCTGCGGGTCGACACGATGGTTGTCACGGACTCCGGTAGGCTGACGATCGGCTCCGCCGCAGAGCCGGTGCAACGCGGCGTGACGGCTAGGCTTGTGTTCACCGACAACGGCGCTATCGACCGCCAGGCCGATCCGTTCGGCTTGGGGCGGGGTCTGATCACCCACGGCGCCGTCGAGATGCTCGGCGCCGAGGTGACAGCTTACGACGCGGCTGCCAGCGAGATCATCGCGGGCGACAACACGATCCTGCTCGCCTCGGCGCCCATCGGCTGGGCGGTTGGCGACACGATCGTGATCGCCGGCACGGCGATCGGGGGCGGCGAAGACGAGGTCCGGGAGATCCTTGCGATCGACGGCGCCACGGTCACGATCGACCCGCTCGACTACAGCCACACCACGCTCGAGCAGGGGCTCGAGGTCCACTTGGCGAACCTCTCACGCAATGTCGTGATCGAGTCCGAGGGCGATATCAACAGCCGCCTCGGGCACGTGATGTTCATGCACAACCGCGACGTGCACATCGGCCACGTGGCGTTCAACAACTTGGGGCGCACCGAC
Source organism: Pseudobythopirellula maris (assembly GCF_007859945.1). GTDB lineage: Bacteria > Planctomycetota > Planctomycetia > Pirellulales > Lacipirellulaceae > Pseudobythopirellula > Pseudobythopirellula maris. Next base: position 112,537 of record NZ_SJPQ01000004.1, read on the forward strand.
AAAGATCTCGGTGTGACCGACTCGGCCGTCGACTCCGAGTGGAACCTCATCGAGGGAACGGGCGACAACCAGCGGGCCCGCTACGCGGTGCACTTCCATCGCAACGGCGTGCGGGCCGATTCGGCGCCGTCGACCGTCTACGGCAGCGTGGTGAATGGCAGCCCGGGTTGGGGCTTCGTCAACCACAGCAGCTACGTGAACTTCACCGACAACGTTTCTTACGGGGTCAACGGGGCGGCGTACGTGGCCGAGGCGGGCAATGAGATCGGCTTGTTCGACAGCAACATCGCGCTGCACACGACCGGCGCCAATCAGAACGTCGATGACCGCCAAGGGCGCCAAGACTTCGGCTTCAACGGCGAGGGGTTCTGGCTCCAGAGCCCGGGAGTCGAGGTCACCAACAACGTGGTGTCGGGCTCTGAGGGCAGCGCTTACATCTACTACACCCGTGGATTTAAGGTCAACGGCTACGCGATTCCGTACTTGGCGGAGAACCTCTACGACCCCTCGCTAGCCCAGGGCCAGTCGACGATAGCCGTGGATCACGCCCCGATCCTCAAGTTCGAGGGCAACGTTGGCTACGCGTCGCGGATGGGGCTGACCGTCCAATACAATCTGCGAGACGCTCCGCACTCGGCGCAGAGCGTTCTGAGCGATTCGACCTTCTGGAACACGGGAGGGGTATCGCTTCCCTATGCCAACAACACCGTGCTCCGCGACCTCACCGTGCTGGTCGATCCCACGTCAAGCTACAACACGGGTGTCGATGCGAACGCCGTGACTGAGAGCATCGTTTACGACAATCTCCGCGTCGAAGGCTACGCCTGGGCCATACTCGCCGCCCCCGGGGGCGATTCAGTGGTCAATGGTGGGCGTTACATCAGCAAGAACTGGAACATCGTGGTCAACACCCACGACCACAATAACCGTAGGGTGACGGTCACCGGTGACCCGTTCTTCGGCAGCGTCACAGGGGCCCCGATCCAGGACGTCGCCATGCGATTCCGCACCCAGGACGCCATCGGCAATCTGGGCCACGTCTTCCGTTACGGCGAGGTTTGGCTCGATTACGGCGACTATTCGAATCACCGTCTCTATTTCCATCAACAACGCGCCGACTACGTGCCGTTTCCTGAGGCTCAAGACCACATCCCCAGCGAGTACGTGGGACTGACACAATCCCAGCTGTTCGATCAGTTCGGCATCGCGGTCGGCGGTGAGATCGCCCCGGCTGACGCCTTCACAACCCCCGATACTTGGGGGCTGGTGTGGCACGAGTGATGTCCGCCCTGGCGTGCTGATCGTTTAAACGACCCAGGCGCATGCACTTTGCGCCGGTCAGTCGCTTGATGGTGGCTGCTGAACCCTGGCGCCCGGAGTAAGCCTCTCAGGCCTAGTGCGAATCGCACGGATACGTAGCGTGGGTGGCGGTGTGATTCGACGTCGATATGGCGAAAACAACGCTACGGCTAGCGGTAGTGCGATCTAACGCTGCGCTGGGAGCCGAGTCAGGCTCTCTAAAGGGCTCTCGTCAAACAGCGTTTACAGCCGGGCCTGTGTTTACAGCCCGTCCGGCGCCACGGCGCCGAGATGCTCGTAAGCCAGGTGCGTGAGCTTGCGGCCGCGGGGGGTGCGTACGACCAGCTCGCTGCGCAAGAGGAACGGCTCGACCTCGTCGGTCAATGTGTCGACGGCCGTGTTGAGTGTGTGGGCGATCGCCTCCACGCCGGCCGGTCCGCCTTTGAACACCCGCATCAGCGTCTCTAGGTAGCGACGGTCTTGCGGGTCGAGCCCCCGCGGATCGACCCCCAGCATCTGCAGCGCGTCTTCGGCTACACGCAGCGTGATCTCGCCCGCGGCGCGGCTCGTGGCGTAGTCGCGGACCCATCGCAGGCGGTTGTTCACGATCCGCGGCGTGCCGCGGCTGCAGTGGGCGATCTTCTCGGCCGACTCCTGGTCGATCGCGACATTGAGCTTCTCGGCGTTGCGCTCCACGATCTGTGTGAGCTCCGGGAGGCTGTAGAAGTCCAGGTGTTCGCGGATGGCGAACCGGTCGCGGAGCGGCGCGGAGAGCAGCCCGGTGCGTGTGGTGGCGCCGATCAGCGTGAACGGCCGCAGGTTCATGTTCACCGTACGGGCGCTCATCCCCTCGCCCAGCGTGATGTCGATCCGGTAATCCTCCATCGCCGGGTACATGAACTCCTCCACCGCCTTGGGCAGGCGGTGGATCTCGTCGATGAACAGGACCGATCCTTCCTCGGCGTTGGTGAGGTAGGGCAGCAGGTCTTTGGGCGCGGCGAGAGCGGCGCCGCTGGCGATCTGGAGCGTGACGCCCAGGTCCCGTGGAATGCAGGTGGCGAACGTCGTCTTGCCGAGACCGGGGGGGCCGTCAAAGAGCACGTGGCCCAGGGGCTCGGAGCGTTTGATCGCCGCGTCGACAGCGATCTTGATCCGCTCGTAAACCTGCCGCTGGCCGATCATCTCGACCATGCTCTTGGGCCGCAGCGCGGGGTCTTCTTCGCGGGGGGCGTCGGGGGCGCGATTCCAGCCAGCGCCCTCGGCGGAGGGCTCTTCGGCGGCTTCGGAATCGATGGCGTCGGCGGTGAGTATCCGTTCACGTGGCATGGCGTTGAGTCTACCAGAGGCCCGGACGGGACGGAAACGTCAAACACAGGCAGGACAGATCGAAAAGCAGCACGATAGGGCATTGAAGGGGGGCTTTGCCCCCGATAACGCGCATCAAGCGATCTGCAGCTGGCGCGCTCTTATCGGCGTCGGAGACGCCTCCCACAATCTGACCTGCCTCAGGCCACCGACGGGGTAGCTAGCGTCGGCGCCGGATCGAGCAAGCCGTAGCTCGTGGGCGTTTCGTCTTGGGCGAGGAACTCGCGGAGCTTGGCGTAGAACGCCGGCGGAGTGGAATCGAAGTGATTCCCGCCGCGGACGGTGTAGAAACGCTTGTGTGCCGAGGGGCAGGCGGAGAACAACTCGCGGGCGAATTTGGCGGGCACCACGCGGTCGCGCGTGCCGTGCATCTGGAACAGCGGGCCTGTGTACTGCGAGATGCGCTCGACCGAGTCGTAGCGGTTACGCATCACTTGGCGAACGGGCAGCCACGGGTAACGGTAGGCCGCCACGTCGGTGAGCCGCGAGAAGGTGTTCTCGAGCACCAGCGCCCTGGCGCCACGTTCGGCGGCGATGGCGGTCGAAACGGCCCCGCCCAGTGAGCGACCGACAATCACGAGCTCCTCGGGCAACACGCCCGCACGCTCGGCCAGCCACTGCTGCGCCGCCAGGCCGTCGGCCACACAGCCAGCCTCGGTGGGGACGCCCTGGCTCTTGCCGTAGCCGCGGTAGTCGTAGACCAGCACGCTAGCGTTCAGCGATTCCTGCAGGCGGGCGACCACGTTGATGAGGTTCGCCACGTGCTCGCTCTGGCCGTGCGAGTAGAGCACCACGCAGTCGGGGTTTTCGACCGGCGCGTACCAGCCGTGCAGCCGCACGCCGCCGCTCGACTCGAAGTGGACATCCTCTTTGTCGAGCCACTTGGTCTTCCAGTTGCCCCGATCGATCGAGGGGGCAGGGTAGATCAACATTCGTTCGACGTAGCTAATCATGGCGGGAGCAGGCGTGCTTGCTGGGGGGAGCTGAGGAACTCGGGCGAGAACGCGCGTGCTGTCGTGAGGCGGGAGGGATCGAGCGACCTGGGGCGAGCCAAGCCTGTGGGGGCGTGACAATGATGTCGTTCGGGGAGGGTAGGTAATATCGGCTGAGCGGTAGGGGGCCGTCAATGGGTTAGCAGCCCCAGCTCAAGGGTACGAGTTTAGTGTCCTGAGCGTTTGCGTAATTTCAGCAGGGACATGCATTTTGCCAAGAATCGCCGCGGCCGGCCGCAAATCGAGCGGCTGCCCAGACTTGGGGCGTTTGATCAACCGGGCGAGCGTCGGGTTGAGAGACGTTCAGAGCCCGTCTGGGCCGGTTGCGGCGGATGTGGCGGTATCGAGAAATTGCCGCATTTCTTCGAAGCATTCCCGCGGGGGCGTGTCGTTGTGCCCTGCATGGGGTATCTCGACAAACCGTTTCGGCCCGCCAGGCGCCGCCTCGAACAGCAAACGCCCCTGCTCGATCGGCACAACCCAGTCGTCCGTGCCGTGCATCGCGAAGACCGGACCGTCGTGCTTGGCGATGCGAGCGAGCGAGTCGAAGCGGTTGCGCATCAGCAACCGAACGGGCAAGAACCGGTAATGGTGCGCCGCCGCGTCGGTCAGCCGAGTGAACGCGCTCTCGAGCACCAAGGCCTTGGCGCCTCCAGCGGCGGGCTCGCCGTCAGCCGTTTCGTCGGCCGCCAACGCGCACGCCACCGCCGTGCCTAGCGAGCGGCCGTAGAGCACGACCTCGGCGGACGCCACACCGGTGCGTTCGGCCAGCCACCTTCGCGCGGCGGCGCCGTCGGCGATCACGCCGCGTTCGTACGGCTTGCCCTCGCTCTTGCCGTAGCCGCGGTAGTCGAACACGAAGATCGAGGCGCCGAGCACGTCGCGCAGCAGTCGCATGCGGGCCAGGTTGCGCGGCACGGTCTCGCCGTTGCCGTGGCAGTAGAGCACCGCACGCGGCGCCGCGCCGTTCGCCACTGTCATCTCGAGCTTCTCGTGCGGGAAGAACCAGCCGTGCAGCCGCACGCCGTCGGCCGACTCGAAGCTCACGTCCTCGGCGTCGGGCGGCACGAAGCTGGCGATCGTCTCGTCGGCCACCGGAGCCGGGTAGACGAGCCGGCGTTCGAGCATCATCAAGATCAAGGCGAATCCAGCAAGGGAGAGCAGCACCACGCGGGCCAGCCGCACTCGCCTTCGAAGGCGTGGTTTCATGCGAGCGGCGTGCGTGAGGGGGGCAGGGGGGGCGAATCGGGAGAGGCGTTTCTCAATCGCCCATCATAGCCTTGATCACGCCGCCGACCACCGCGATGACCAAGGCGACCGCCAAGCGGCGGAACCAACGCTGCAAGTACCACGGCCGGCCGCCCCCCAGGCTGACGGCCAGCGCCTCGCCGATCTCCTCGTAGGTGATCAACTCGCCCACAGGCTTGCCGCAGAAGGGGCAGCTGTCGCCCGAACCGAACGCAGCGGGGTAGTCGAACACATTGTCGCAGTGATAGCACTCAGCGATGCCGATCCTCTCGGCGTCGCCAAAGGCTTCGTCGAGCTTGCGCATCATCGCCAGTTCTTCCGCGGAGTACTCTTCGTCGTCGTACTCATCGTACTCCTCGTCAGTCTCCGCGTCAGGCGTGTCCTCCCCGCCGCCTTCGCTCGCTTCGGCGGTTGGGGGATCGGAGGTCGTATCGCTTTCTTGTGATTCTGGTTCTTGTGATTCTGGATCACGCGAGAAATCGGCGCCCGGCTCTCCCGCAGGCCCATCATGAGACTTCTCACGGCGGTTCGACTCGCCTCGGGCTGTGTCGCGGCGGCCCGCGCTGCGCGGGGTAGCAAAACGCTCCCTGGGAGCAGCCACAGCCACGGCTTCCGGTTCGGGAGACGGCGACGACTCGACGCGGGAGGGCGTTTGACGTTTGACGGTCGTGACGCGTATTGCGTGAGCCGGGAGCGACACGCCCGGCTGGTTGTGGAGCCAATCGAGGTCGTGGCTGCTGAGCCGAGCGAATCGGACACCGACCTCGCGTTGCTTGTAAAGCAGCACGACCCCCTCCTCTTCGAGACGGACAAAGCTCGCCTCGATCGTGCGGCCGTCAACGTCGACCCACTCTCGCTGTTCTGCGCGCGGGGCGTCGGCGGGAGCATCGACCGGTGGGGTGAGATTGGCGAGATCGGCGGGCAGCGTGGCGCCGATGTGGAGGTGCAGCTTGCGAAGGTGCTGCAGGTCGCCGCTCGTCAGCTCGTCGGGGTAAATCAGCGTGACCTCATCGCCATGGGCGACACGCAGCTTGCCGTTCTCAAACGACTCGAAGCCGCCGCGGGGCTGCGGGCCGGTGGGTCGGCCCCAGCGTCTCGACTTGGTGAGCTCGTGGTAGCGGTCGATCCATTCCCGGTCGGCGCGGTCGAGTCGATAGAGGCGGAGCCAGTCTTCCGTGCCGTCCTCGAGCTTGACCGTGACATGCCGGCCGCTGCGGGAGACGTACTCCCCCACGATCGTTTCGCCGTTGTACGTCCAACTGCGCGCTGGAGCGGACGAGCCGATTCCGAGCAGCAACGCGAAGAGCAGCATCGCCGCTGACGACGCAGATGACGGAACAAGCAGAACCCGGGCGCAAAGCGCCCTACGCCACGGCTGGATCGTTCGCGGGGCCATCGCGATTCTCCGCTATCAGGAGATGTCGGCCCGCGTGCGGCAAAAAGCCTTTCTGCGGGCCCGATGGCCGCTTCAGCTGTCCGGTGGGCGATTCTAACCGGACGGCGCCGCGGCTGCAAAGTTGAGCCTGCGGGGCGCCAATTAGGTTGTCGCGTTGCAGATGGGGCTCAAGCGCTGCGTTGCTCGTACACGGCGTGCAGCAACGCCTCGACGTCCTTGAACTTCTTCTTGCGGCCGGCGGCCTCTTCCAGCAGGCGGTGGGCGTCGGCGTCGCTGTGCCCCAGAGTGCGGAGGATCTCGAACGCCTCGGCCAACAGGTCGCGCTCGACCTCGCCCCCTTCAGGCAGCTTGCGACCGACCATCAGGGCGAACTTGGCCGCTTTCCTGCGCAGCTTGGCGACCACCCGCTCGGCCGTGGCCGGCCCGATGCCGGGCAGCGCCGACAGGCCTTTGACGTCTTGCTCTTCGATCAGTGTGGCGAGTTCGTCGACGGGACGGACCATCGCCCGCAGGGCCTTTTTGACGCCGACGCCGTCGACCTGGCAGAACATCTCGAAGAACTCGCGCTCCACCGCGGCGAGAAACCCAGCAAGCCGCGGCGTGAGCTTGCCGCGGCTGGGGTCGCCGTCGATGTACTCGAGCGTGTGCAGACTGACCTTCTCACCGACGCGACCCTGCAATTGCCGTCGCACGAACTCGGGGATCAGCACCTCGTACTCGAACGGCGCCGCAGCGAGGGTGGCGGTGTCGCCCGTTGCGGCGACCAGTTTGCCGGTGATTTTGGTGATCATGGTGGGGGGCTTTCAGCGGTCAGCACTCAGCGATCAGCTTCATCGAAAGCAAGATTAGAACGCTAAGCTGTGCCCAGTCAAAGTGGGAGGCATGACTGGCGATGAGCTGACAGCTGAGCGCCGACCGCCGAATCCGTCAAAGCTGGCCGCTGACCGCTGACGGCTGACAGCTCAAATACCAGTGTGTAATCGCGATCGCCAGGGCGTCGGCCACGTCGGAGGGCTCGGGGAGATTGGGCAGGTCCAACTCTCGCTGGATGGCGAGCTGCACCTGGGCCTTCGGCGCCCGGCCGGCGCCGGTGACGATGCGCTTCACCTGCGTGGCGGCGTAGTGCTTCACGGGCAGGCCCGCTTGCGTGGCGGCCAGCACGATCACGCCGCGGGCGTGGCCCATCAAGATCGCCGTCTTCGGCCGCTCGTAGTGTGAGTAGAGCTCTTCGAGCGCAACCGACTCGGGCTTGAGCGACTCGATCACGTCCGTGAGCCCGGCGTGGATCTCGCCGACCCGGTGAGCGAGCGACTTGCCCTTGCCGCCGCGCACGACGCCCGCCTCGACGAGCCGCACCTTGCGGGGCGCACAGTCGATCACGCCATAGCCGGTGGTGTTCAGTCCGGGGTCAATGCCGAGGATACGCATGATCTAAGTACGAGGGAGGGCGCCACGGATGACACAGATGAACACGGATGACGGGCGAGATCACAGAATCGTGCTTATCCGTGGAATCTGTGGTCAAATCTCAGAGCAGCTTCCGGAATTCCTCAACGGTCAGCCCCGCATCGCGGACGATTGATCCCATCGTGTGGGCGTTAATCGGGTTGTGCCTCGGGATTGTGAGTATCCGCTCTCCGTCGGTCATGACCGTGTGCTTGCCTTGCCTGGCTACGACGAAATCAGCCTTCTCCAATGCGCGGATCGCGTCTTGGTGATTGACCCCAGGAAGTTTCGGCAAGGTTACGCCTCCACTTCCACTTCACGCACGTCACGCTCGGACCAGAGCTCGTTCTGTACCGCTAGGTACTCGCGGATGGCGTCTTGAATGTTGGCCATCGCCTCTTCCTCGTTGGCGCCCTGCGAATGGCAGCCAGGCAAACCGAGCACCGACGCAGCGACGCCCTCATCCGATGGTTGCAAGCTGATCTTGTATCGCACTTATGGGTTCCCTTTAGTGGTTTCAATCCATTAGCTGGCCGCGGTCCATTCGGCCCCGCCGGGGCGGTCTTCGATCGTGACGCCGATCGCCGTGAGGCGATCGCGAAGGGCGTCGGCCGTGGCGAAGTCTTTGTTCTGGCGGCTCGTGGCGCGGAGCTCGATCAGCATCTGCATCACGCCCTCCAATGCGTCGGCGTCGCCCCCTTCCCATTCGGTGCCCCCGGCGCGGTCTTCGAGCACGATGCCGGTGGGCTTCAGGCCGTCGCGGATAGCGTCGGCGACCGCAAAATTCTTCGCCTTACGCGACTCGGCCCGCAGGTCGATCACCAGCTGCATGACCTGGCCGAGCAGCTCGCCGCCGCCGGCGGCCGAGGCGGGCGGCTCGATGAACACGCCCAGCACGCTCGCCAATTCCTTCAGTGTTTTGGTGGCGGTGCGGAAGGCTTCCAAGTCGCGGCCGGCCGCCTCCTTGGTCTCCAGGCCGGCGTCGTCGCAGTGCTTGTTGAGCACGCGGGCGAGCTCGAACAGCTCGCCGATGGCGCCGCCGGTGTTGAAGTCGTCGTCCATCGCGGCAAGGAATTTGGTCCGCAGCTCGGCGACGCGGTCGAGCAGGTTGCACTGGCCAGCGGCGATGGCGCCCGCCTCACGCGACTTGGGCGCCGAGAGGGCGTAGAAGCTCGAGCCGGTCACGCGCTCGTAGCGTTTGAAGAACCGGTAGAACGTGTCGAGCCCGACCCCCGCCTCCTCGATCGCTGGCTCGCTGAACAGCACCGTGCTGCGGTAGTGGGTGCGCAGGAGGAAGAAGCGGATCCGCTCGCCACCTTGGCGGCCGATCAACTCGGCCAGCCCGCCCGCGCCCTTGCTGCGGCTCATCTTGCCGCCGGCGCTCGCATCCCCGGTTGCATCGGCGTCGCCAGCAGTGTCGGCGCCGTCGCGGTCCGACTTGCCGCCGATCTTGCCCGCCGAGGGGTCGCTCCTCAGCAAGCCGTTGTGGGCCCAGTAGGTGACCATCGGCTTGCCGTGGCAGCACTCGCTCTGAGCGACCTCGTTCTCGTGGTGGGGGAACACCAGGTCGAGCCCGCCGCCGTGGATGTCGAAGGTTTCGCCGAGCAGCTTCTTGCTCATCGCCGAGCACTCGATGTGCCACCCCGGCCTGCCGTCGCCCCAGGGGCTCGGCCAACTCGGCTCGCCCGGCTTGGCGCCCTTCCAGAGTGCGAAGTCGGCCGCGTGCCGCTTGCGCTCGGCCTGGCCGCCGCCGTCGCCCTGCAGTGCGTCGACCGTGCGGTTCGAGAGCTTGCCGTACTCGCGGTCCTTGCCGACATCGAAGTAAACGTCGCCCTCGGAGGCGTAGGCGAACCCGCGCTCGACGAGCGACTCGACTAGCGCGACGATCTCGTCCATGCAGTCGGTGGCGCGCGGGAAGGCGTCGATCTGATCGACGCCGAGCGCGGCGAGGTTGTCGTTGTAGTCTTGGATGTTCTCCTCGGCCACCTCGAGCATCGTGATGCCGCGCTCGTTGGCCTTCTTGATCAGCTTGTCGTCCACGTCAGTGATATTCACCACCCAGAAGACCTTGTAGCCGCAATGGCTCAAGTAGCGTTTGATGCAGTCGAAAATGACCGGCCCGACCATGTGGCCGATGTGGGCCTTGTCGTACACGGTCGGCCCGCAGAGGTAGACGCCGACCTTGCCCGGCTCGACGGTCTCGAACGGCCGCTTCTTCTTGGTGAGCGTGTCGTAGACCTGCAGCGAGGGGTGCGCGGCGGCCTTGGCTTGCGGGGCGTCTTGGGTGCTGGCGGACATAGTGGCGTGCGTTTAGGAGTGAAAGCGAGCGCGCGAGGAAATCATCCTAGCCGACGACCTACGGTCGACGGGGGGCCTCGCTACGCGGGTTTGGCAGAACCGGTAAACTACCCCGATCGGGCGCTCTGTGGAAAGATCGGCTTGCGGGCAATAACGCCCAGGCTCGATGCGGCATAACTGCGGGCGATTCGGCCAAAATCCCGGCTACCCGCATGCCGAATCGGCTATGATGGCGCCGCCGTTCTTCTCGGCAATGCGATTGTCTTTTCCCTTCCGGTGACGAGGTAGTGAGACCCCATGAGTGACAACCCGTACCAAGCCGCCCCCGCCATGGGCTCCGCAGGCATCGGCGCCGTGACCGCGACCAAGGAATTGAAGCACGTCCACCCGCTGCAGGCGGGCAAAGTGCTGGGGGTGATGTACGCTTTGATGGGCCTGATCATCCTCCCGTTTTTTCTGATCGCGGCTGTCATGAACCCCAATCAAGCCGCTCCCGGTTTGGTGGTGGCGGTTCTCATCCCGATCTTTTACGCCGTCGGTGGTTTCGTTGGCGGGATCATTATGGCGGCTGTGTACAACCTTGTGGCGGGCATGGCCGGGGGCATCCGCATGGATTTCGAATAGGCGAGACCATGACCCGCAACCCACCCAGAGCCTTGCTCGACGACGACCTCTGGCGCCGCCTCGAGGCGTTCCGGCTCGACGAGCCGGGCGCCGCGCTGCCGATGACCCACCGGCTGGCGCAGGAGAACGGCTGGTCGCTCGACTTCGCCGAGCGGGTCACGCGCGAGTACAAGCGGTTCGTCTACCTGGCGATGACCGCCGGCCATGTCGTTTGCCCCTCGGATGAGGTGGATCAGGCGTGGCACCTGCACTTGACCTACACACACAGCTACTGGGAGGGCCTCTGCCGGGGCGTTTTGGGCAAGCCACTGCACCATAACCCGACCCGAGGCGGCGCCGACGAGACTGACAAATTCATCGGTCTCTACAACCAGACGCTGGCGAGCTACCGCGCAGCGTTCAGTGAAGCGCCGCCCGAGGACGTTTGGCCGAGAGCCGAGGCGCGCTTTGGTCGGCGTGAGAAAGTGCTCGTTGACCGCCGCGCGGCGTGGGTCGTGCCCAAGCCGTGGCGGGTCGATCGCGGCCGTCCGCTCGTCGTCGCCGCTTGCCTGATCGCGATCGGCCCGCCGCTCGCCGCCGGAGCGACGCTCAACCCGTTGGATTTCGACGGGCCGCGGTTTCTCTCGTTCTATATTCCGCTCTGTCTGTTCGCGGCCGTGGCGGCGATGGTCTGCCGGTTCGCCTTGCGCAAGCCCGACGACCCGAGCGCCCGGCTCGGCAGCGAAGACGCTGAGACCATTGGCGCCCTGCGCGGCAGGTGGCAGGGTGCGTTCCATGCCGCGCTCGCCGGGTTGATGGCCGAGGAGGCCATCGAATTCGAGAAAGACGGCGCCTTCCTGCAAGGGAAGACTTATCTCGTCCGCGCGCGGCGCCAGCCGTTGCCCGAAGACAGCCCGCTGCGTCGGTCGATCCTTGAATCGACCCAAGACCGAGGGATGAATCTCAGCCATCTTGGCCCGGCGTCACGGCCCGAAGCCCGCCGCATCGTTGAGCGCCTGAAGGACGAAGGCTTGTTAGAGGCGCCTGCGTCTTACGCGTCGGTGAGGACCGTCTGCGGGTTGCTGCTCGGTTCCGCCTGGTTGTTGGGGGTCGCCAAATTGGTCGGCGGAATCAGCCGCGACAAGCCAGTCGGCTGGCTCGTTGTTTCGGTCGTGGTGATGACGATCGTTTATGCACTGATCGCGTCGATGCCCCGCCAGACACGCACCGGCAAACGCCTGCTGAAGCAGTTGCAACGCAAGCGTGAAGTCTTGAAGCTGCGAGCCGAGCAAAAAACCTCCGGGTTGGGCGCCGAAGAACTCGCCCTAGCGGTTGGCCTGTTCGGGCTGTCGGCATGCCACGCGCCCGAGCTCAAGCAGTTTCAGCGATCGTTGTCGACCACGGCCGCCATCAATGGCGGCTGCAGCGCTAGCGGGTGCGGGGGGGACGGATCCGACGGCGGCGGTGGTTGCGGGGGCGGCTGTGGCGGATGCGGGGGCGATTAACGCGTTTCTCGCCGCGAACCTTGACCCACCCCGATCCGTCAGCTACTTATGAACGGACCAGAAGGGCTCGACCGACCGGCCCCTTCCTACCGAAATAGAGAAATATGAACGCCACGCTCCTACCGAACCTGCTCCTTCTACTCTCTTGCAAGAGGGCCTAGGTTCGTACGCAGCGATTCAAGCAGCCACCAAGAACCCCGGAGCCCTCGCAGGCTCCGGGGTTTTTTCGTTTTCGCCCCGGGCCGCCCAGGCTTTCGGGGCGTTGGCGCCTCGGCCCGGGCGCCACTAAACCTTAGAATGCAGACCCCTGACCATGAATGCCGAGGCCATGTCCGAACCACGCCAGATCACGATCTTCGACACCACGCTCCGCGACGGCGAGCAATCGCCCGGCTGCAGCATGAACCTGAGCGAGAAGCTCGAGATGGCTCAGGCGCTCGTCGAGCTGCGCGTTGACGTCATGGAGGCGGGCTTCCCGATCGCCTCGCCGGGCGACTTCGAGGCCGTCAAGGCGATCGCCGGCGCCGTGAAAGGCGTGCAGGTCTGCGGCCTGGCCCGTTGCAACGACAAAGACATCGACCGCGCGTGGGAGGCTCTCAAGGAAGCCGAGCGGCCGCGGATCCACGTGTTTCTCGCCACGAGCGCGATCCACCGCGAGTTCAAGCTCAAGATGGGCAAGGAGGAGATCGTCCGGCGGGCGATCGAGGGCGTCAAACGGGCCAGGAACCTGTGCGACAACATCGAGTTCTCGCCCGAGGACGCGGCCCGCACCGAGATCGACTTCTTGTGCGAGGTGGTCGAGGCGGCGATCGACGCCGGCGCCACGACCGTGAACATCCCCGACACGGTCGGCTACGCCACGCCCGTGCACATGGGCGGCGTGATCAAGTCGCTCGTCGACCGCGTGCCCTGCATCGACAAGGCGGTGATCAGCTGCCACTGCCACAACGACCTGGGCCTCGCCGTGGCCAACAGCTTGGCGTGTGTGGAGAACGGCGCCGGGCAGATCGAGTGCACGGTGAACGGCATCGGCGAGCGGGCCGGCAACTGCTCGCTCGAGGAGGTCGTGATGGCGCTGCGCACGCGGGGCGACTACTACGGCGCCGACACCGGGGTGCACACCCAGCGGCTTATGCCCACCAGCCGGTTGCTCTCGGGCATCACCGGCATGACGGTGCAACGCAACAAGGCGATTGTCGGTCGCAACGCGTTCGCCCACGAGGCGGGCATCCACCAAGACGGGATGCTCAAGAACCCCACGACCTACGAGATCATGCGGCCCGAGGACGTCGGGTTCACCAAGACCGACCTCGTGCTGGGCAAGCACAGCGGCCGGGCCGCCTTGGCCGACCGCGCCACGGCGCTCGGCCACCCGCTCGCCGGCGACGAGCTCGACGCGGTGTTCGCCGAGTTCAAGAAGCTCGCCGACAAGAAGAAGGAGATCTACGACGCCGATATCTTGGCCTTGATTGAAAAGAAGTACGCCGAGAAGGGCCAGGAGTGGTCGCTCGACGCGTACGAGGTGAAGATCACGACCGACGGCGTGCCGAGCGCCACCGTCACGCTGCGTCGCGGCGACGACGTGGTGACCGACACGTTCTTCGGCGGCGACGGGCCGTTCGACGCGCTGTTCTGTGTCATCGAGAAGATCACCGGCGCCAAGGTGCGGGTCCGCGAGTTCCGCATCCACAGCGTCACCCAAGGCAAAGACGCCCAGGCCGAATCGACCATCGAGGCGGTCGAGGGCAACAAGCGCTACCGCGGCCGCGGCGTGTCGACCGACTCGGTCGAGGCGGGCGCCCGGGCGTTTGTGAGCCTCATCAACCGCGTGCTGCGCGGGGCGGGGCAAGAGATCGACGGGCCGATCGAATCGGTCTAAGGAATACTCCCCTCCCCCATGGGGGGAGGGGCTGGGGGAGGGGGTTAGCGTACCAGCACAGGTGAGTATTCCTGTCCTGAACGCGTGCCCCCTCCCCTAACCCCTCCCCCCATGGGGGAGGGGGATCAAGAAGCGACGCTTCACCAAGTTCAGACTCTCTCCTACGACGGAACGCCCCTTGGACCCGCTGATTTACCTCTGGATCGCCCTCGGCATGCTCGGCCTCATCGGCGGGGGAGAGCTGCTCGTGCGCGGGGCTTCGAACCTCGCGCTGGCGGCCAAGATGCCGCCGCTCGTGATTGGGCTCACGGTGGTGGCGCTCGGCACCAGCGCGCCGGAGCTGGCAGCCTCGATCAAGGCCTGCCTGGCGGGCGCCAGCGACTTGGCCGTGGGCAACGTCGTGGGGAGCAACCTGGCGAACCTGCTGCTGGTGCTCGGCGCCTCGGCGATCGCCGCCCCGTTGGCGGTGAACATCAAGCTCTTCCGGCTCGACATCCCGGTGATGATCGGCGTGGCGACGGCGCTCTACCTGATGGGCCGCGACGGCGTGCTCAGCGCCGGCGAGGGGATGCTGATGACCTTTGGGCTGGCCGGCTACCTCGGCTGGACCGTCTACGAGGGCCGCCGCGAGTCGAAGCGGCTCAGCAAGGAGTTCGAAGGGCTCACGCCGCTCCCCGAGGGCTCGCCGACCAGCGTGAAGTTCCTCGTGACGAGCGTCGTGATGTTCCTCGTCGGGCTCGTCACGCTCATCGTCGGCGCCGACTGGCTCGTCTTCGGCTGCCGCGAGCTGGCCCTGGCGTTCGGCGTGAGCGACCTGGTGGTGGGGCTCACCGTGGTGGCGATCGGCACGTCGATGCCGGAGCTGGTGATCTCGGTCCTGGCGTGCCTGCGTGGCAAGCGCGACCTGGCGGTGGGCAACGTCGTGGGGAGCAACATCCTCAACGTCCTGGCGGTGCTGGGGATCTCGTCCACCGTGGCGCCGGCGGGGATCGTGGTCGACGCCCCGTCGCTGGCGTTCCACGTGCCGCTGATGATCGCCGTGTCGGCCGCCTGCATGCCGATCTTCCTCAGCGGGCTGTCGATCACCCGCGGCGAAGGGGTGGCGATGCTGCTGTTCTACTTCGCCTACATCGGCTTTCTGGTCTACCAGAGCGTGGTGACGAAAACGCAGCCGGGTGTCACCGAGCTGCTGTGGTTCCTGGCGCCGCTGGCGCTGGGGCTGCTGGCCGTGCTCGCCGTGTCGCGCCGCGAGAAGGCGATGAGGCTCGGCTAGCGGCGGCGCCCCCGACCGAGGTTGGTCGGGGGCGGAACGATCGCCGCTCACTCGGCGGCGTGCTCGTCCTTGTGTTCCTCATCGTGCTCGGGCTCATCCGCGTGGTCGTGGGCCGCCTCGTCGTGATCGGCTTCTTCTGCGTGGTCGTGGGCCGCCTCGTCGTGATCGGCTTCTTCTGCGTGGTCGTGGGCCGCCTCGTCGTGATCGGCTTCTTCTGCGTGGTCGTGGGCCGCCTCTTCCTCGTGCTGATGCGCGCCCGACGCGTTCTCTGCGGGCGCCGCGACGGCGAGCGCCTCGGCCGGCAGCATCTCCTTGAGCTTCTCGAGCGACGCGCGGATCTTGGCGTCGACCGCCTCGTGGTCGAGTTCGGCCGCGGCTTCTTCGGTCCCGGCGTGCAGCACGCCGTCGTACTCGCCGAAGGCGTCGTAGAGCTCGTCTTGGATCGTGACAATCTGCTTCTGAGCGTCGGCGCTCAGCTTGGCTTGCGACGCCACGAGCGGCAGCGACTTGATCACCTCGCCCACGTCGTGCAGCGTGTCGTGCGCCCGCTCGGGATCGCCGGCCGCGAACGCCTCGTGGGCCTCGTCGGCGGCCATGGTCACAAGCTGGAACGCACGGCCGAGCGGCTTGGTGTTTGGCGCCGGCGTGCAACCGGCGGCTGCGAGCAGCAGGACGAGCATAAAGATCGAGAGGGTACGTTGCATCACAACAATCCGCCTTGGTGAGTGGTGGGGGGTCTGCCTCTAAAATAACAAAGGCGAGCCGAGAGCGTCAGCGACCGGAGCGGCCAAAACCGCACAGCGGCGCGCCAGCCCTGCGGTCGCGAAGTTTACCCACCTCTGGAGGGCTCACGGCTCGCCTAACAACTTGGTGCGCTGCGCGACTCCCACGCCGTGGCCGACGAAGCGTTCGGTGCAGGCCTTCAGCGGGTCGATCTCATCCGCCCGGTAGATCCCCGCCGCGACCATCGCCTCGTAGAACGCCTTGACGCGTTCGGGCCGCAGCACGCCGACGCCGCGCGTGAGGGCGTCGCCCGAGTCGACGAGTCCCCACGCCTTGGTCTTGCGCAGCGAGTAGGCGATCTGGCCGTCGGTCATGTCGGGGTTGTCCCGCTGGATCAGCCGGCTGGCCGCGGCGTTGTCGCCGTAAAGGTAGCGGACCCAGCCCAAGATCGTCGCGTCGACGAACCGCTGGACCAGTTCCGGCCGCCGGTCGATCAACTCCTGGCGGGTTTCGATCGTCGTGGAGTAACTCTCCCAGCCATGATCGGCCAGCAGGAAGACCCGCGGCTCTTGCCCCAATTCCTCCTCGACCCGCTTGGGCTCGGCCGTGGCGTAGCCTTGCTGGATCCAATCCTTGTGGGCGAGGAACGGCGCCAAGCTGTGGTTGTAAGGCCGCAGCATCTCGCGGCGGAAGCCGTGGGCCGACTCCATCCAGAGGAAGAAGCTGTGCCGGCCGGGAGGGGCCATCAACAGCGGCGCCCGCGTGAGCTCCTCCCACTTGTCGTAGCCTCCCTCGGCGGAAGGCGGGTGGGCGATGAGGCACTGCGGGTCGCGTTGCAGCATGGCCGCCACGACGCGTGTGGGGATGCCCTGTTTCACGGCGTCGAACGCTTGCAGCAGGTTCGTGCCGACGAGGAAATCAACGCGGCCCACGGCCAGCAGCGGCCGGTTGTTGACCAGCGGCCCGCCGGGGCGGATCGTCACGTCCAACCCGGCCGCGGCGTACGTGCCGTCGGCGACCGACTGGTAGAAGCCTCCCAGCTCGGGCTGCGCCTTCCAGTTGAGCGCGACCGTAACCCGGTCGGCGGCCAGCGCCGGGGAGGCGAAGATCAGCAGGAGCACGCACGCGGTAGAAAGTGATCGTGGCATGCCGTCAATGTAACCACCGCCGCTTTGCCGTGGGAGGCATTCAGGCAGATCGCTTTGATTGTGGGAGACGCTTCCCACAGTTCAGCTATTTAGCGGCTGGACGAGCGCGAGATCAGCGGTTGCGGCGGCGGTTGCGTCCGCGATCACGGCCGCGATTGCGATCGCCGCGGTCGTTGTTGCGGCCCCCGCCCGCCTGCTGCTCGGGGCGTCCGCCGGTCCACGGCTGGCCGAGCGCCTGGGCCAAGGCCCGCTGCAACTGCTCGGCCGAGACGCCGCCCGCGTCGACCACCGCCACGGTGGTGTTCGGCTTGGCCGCCTCGTCGAGCGAGCGGATCATGTCGACCACGCTGTCGTAGATCTCGGTCTGTGCCGAGACGACCAGCAGGTTGGCGATGTCGTCCGCAGCGACGGAGAAGACGCCGTCGAAGCTGGCGCCGATCGGCTCGGTCTCACGCTGCTCGCCCTGGGCCTCGTAGTGGATCGAGGTGGCGTAGCGCGTGCTTGTGCCGCCCGTGCCCTTGTCCTCTTCGGTGTCGAACTCCTCGTCACGGCGGCTCAGCAGGTCGCGGTAGACGTCTTTGAGCGTCGCCGCTAGGGCCGAGGCCTTGGAGTACTGCAGTTGCACCGTGCCGGTGCGGCGGGCGAGGATCGCGTTGCGCGGCGGCAGCGTGTCCCAGCTCTTGATCAGGCCCTCGATCTCCTCGAGCTGCACGGCCGTGGCGTGCTTGACGAGGATCGTGTTGCTGGTGTTGTCGTAGACGAACTGGATCGGACGACGCTGCGACAGCCGCACGCCGGTGTCCTTCGGCCCGGTCTGCTTGACCCGACCCCACCAGTCGACCACGTAGTCCTGGTCGCCGGAGAGCTCGTCGTCGTAGTACTCCTCGAGCAGCGAGTAAATGTAGTAGGCCGAGCGGTTCTCGAGCTGGAACACCTTGTGACGCGGCGGCTCGGGGGCGACGGCCGTCGCCAGGTCTTCCAACCGGCTGAGGGCTTCTGGGTCGGCGCTGCTCAGCACGATCGACCCGTCCGGTCCGATCGACACCCGCACGGCGGGTTGCTCGGCCTTGGCCTCGCCTTGCGACTCGGCGGCCGCGACGGGCGAAGCGAGCAGCCGGAACGGCGAAGCCGCCAGCCGCACCGAGTCCGCGGAGGGAGGGAGACTCGTGACGCGGTCGCCGCTCTCTTGGGTCTGGCTCTCGGCCTCGTCTTCGGTGGCCTCGTCGTCGTTGGCTTGGTCGTCGGCCTGCTCTTGGATCGCCTCCTCACCCTCGATGATCAGCTCCACGCCGCCGCCGACCGAGGGCCACGCCTCGCGCAGCCGGCGCATCAGCTCGGCCGTCTCCTTGGGGGGCAGGGCGCCGAGCGTGCGGACCGGGCCGCGGTCGCGCGGCTCGCCGATCGGCTCGCCGAGCATCTTCAGCAGGTTCTCGACCTCGGCGATCTGCTGGTTCGTGCCGCGCACGATCAGCCGGTTGTTGTCGATGTCGGCGTCGATCCGCATCTCGTGCTGAGGCTTCTTCTCTTTCTTGTTGTTGTTCCGGCGGTAGAAGTAGAACGGCATGTCGTCCTCCTTCTCCTCCTCCACGGGGGCGAGGAGCCGCTCGATCGACCCCGCCACGGCGTCGGCGGGCAGCCGGCGTAGCGAGTAGACCACGACCCGCATCCCCGTGCCGTCGAGTTCCTCGACCATCGAGTCGATCTTGGCGTGGTCGACTTGACTGGCGCGTGCGAAGAGCGTTTTGCTGTCGTTGTCGGCCTTGAGCTCGGCCATCGGACTCAGGTCGCCGATCTGCTGCAGGGCGTCGACCACCGACTGCGGGTCGATCGTCTTGAGCTCGTACGGCTTGAGCGTGCGGCCGAACAGGTTCGCCGTCGACGACTCGCCCGCGGGGCCGCCGCCCACCGGCACGTCGAGCGCCTCGATCGTGCGGGCGATGATCTCCATCTGCTCTCCCGGCGCATTGGCGATGATGCTGTTGCGCTGGCGGTTGTAGATCAGGTAAACGGGCGGGCCGTCCTTCTGGATCATCTTCGTCACGTCCTTGCCCTTCTGCTGCATCTGCTTGAGCAACTCCATCTTCTGCTGCTGCAAACGCAGGTCCATCTGGCTGGGACGCGACTGCGGGTCGAGGCCCAACACCACGTAGATCGAGTCGATCACCTGCGAGGCCTGCACGTATTGCAACTCGAACTCGCGGAAGGTCTCCTCGCTCGCGGCCGCCATCCGCTCCTCGTTCAGCACCGCGCTCACCAGACGCAGGTTGGCCACCGCGTCGATCGCCAGCACCCGGCCGCTGGCCGCCAGCGGCATCACCTTGGCGTTCTTGCTCAGCGCCTGCTTGAGGTCTTCGACCGCCTTCTCGACCGACATCTCGTCGGGCAGCTGGAACGACACCTTCACGATGTCGTGCGGCTGGCGGTCGTAGAGCTCGTCTTCGGTGACGCGTGGAACGAGACTCGGATCGATCGCGTCGAGCTTGAACACGCTGAGCACCTCGCCCGAGAGAAGCAGCGCGTAGCCGCGGGCTTGGAGGTGGCGGTTGATCAGGTCGCGGGCCTCGGGCAGCGTGTAGGCGCGCGTCGTGGTGAGATTCAGGTAGTCGTTCGGCAGTTGCTGCCAGTCGAGACTCAGGTCCGACACCGCGGCGAGCCACTGCAGCACGTCGGGCCACGGTTGCCCGGTGAACGAGAACCGCACCCGGCCGTTCTCGGGCCGGGCGTCGAACTCGCGCGGGTCGGGCGTGCGTGGCGGCGATTCGGGCCGCTTGACCGTGTCGCCGGCCGGCTTTTGTTCCTTCTTTTCTTCTTTCTTATCCTCGCCCTCTTTCTTGGCGTCGTCGCTCTTTTTCTCTTCCTTTTTCTTCTCAGGCTTCGGCTTCGAGCCGCGCGCCTTGGCGCGGGCGGCCTCGATCTGGGCGCGGATCTCCGGCGGGACGCCGGCGGGGATCTCGCCGTCGGAGCTGAACGACTGAATGTCTTGGCCGAATGCCGTGGCCTGAAGGGCAAGGACTGCGGCCAGCGCAGCGGGCGCCCACCGACGGATTGTGTAGCGTCGCGCCTGCATCTCTGTATCCGGAGCGGGAGGGAAGCGAGGGGGCCCGGGGGCCCGGCCGAGGGAGCCTTCCCCCGGCCCTCCTACTATACGGAGTGGCGGGAGCCGACTCAAACTTCGCGACGCCACGGCCTAAAACAGGCGTTTAGAGCTCTTCTCGCAGCTCCTCGGGCACGGTCAACGCCGAGGCGCCGCCGGCCGCGACACCCACAGCCAAAAAGCCCCCTACGGGGGGGCCACCGGCAAAGACATCCGCCAAATAAGGAAACGCCGACGGCAGCTCTTGCTGGCATTCACGCCAGGCGAACGCCCTGGCGTAGACGGTTGTGTCGAGCTCAGCCTCGGCGTCGGCCGCCTCGGCGTGCTGCATCGCGATCGCGTCGTCGACAGCCTCTTCGCCCAGCCAGCCGCAGGCGATCTGGGCGCCGAGATCGTCTTCGCAGTCCACGAGCAGCACGACCGGGTCTTTAACGCCGTCGCTGAGCGCGGTGTCGTAGGTCTCGAACAGCAGTGCGAGAGAGTTCTCGACAAGCGCCTGCTGGGCGTCGAGCGGATCGGAATCGGGGGGCGTGGGTGAGTCCATACGACTAACACACACCGAGCGGCGAAAAAAAGAAAGCCCGGCCCCGCACTTCGCGGGGCCGGGCCGTTGCTTTTGCTTTGAGAACAGGCCACGGGCGCTGCGGCTTGCATGCCTACCGCTCTTCACTCGCAGCGGGAACTCAGAAGCAGGTGGTGGTCGCCTCTTGCGGAGCGACCCGCCGGTCGTCGTCAGGTCCGACCACCTCGCTGGCTAAAAAGACTAGGACAGTCGATCAAGGACCACCTCCTTCCTACTTAAAACATGGCGGGCCGGAAATGAATGCCAGAGACACTTCCAGCCGGCCTGCTAGTCCGTCGCGCTGCGAACGCGACCTGATGGCGTTAGTATAATCGGCGCCCCGCCGGCGTGCACGAGAGATTTCCCGCCGGTTTGGGCCACTTTTTCTCAAGACCCGCGCCAGCACTCTCGGGTTCGGCCTCATGACGATTCGGTGAACCCCCTGGCGGGTAAAGGGTCTGTTCGGATCACGGATGACCTCGACTCCCCTCCCGCTGACCCGCCGCACGGTCGGAACCATGAACCGCAAGCAGCTTCAAAAACTCGGCGTGCCGCCCGATTGCGTCGCCGCCGCGACGAGCGCCCTCGGCCGCGCGGCGAACGAGGGGACCGGCTTCGGGCTCAAAGGCGCCCGCGCCAAGAAGCTTGTTGCTGACGTGCTCGCCGAGCCAACCGGCTTTCGCGACGACCCTATTTGGGGCGCCCTCGCAGCGGAGCTGCTCGCCGAGGCCGAGGCGCCTGCGCACAAGCCGATCGACTACCGCACCTGGGGCGAGGAGATCGACGATTCGGCCCACGCCCAGATGCGCCAGGCCTGCCGTGTCCCCTCGGCCGTCGGCGCCGCGCTGATGCCCGACGCCCACTTGGGCTACGGCCTGCCGATCGGCGGCGTGCTCGCCTGCGAGAACGCGGTGATCCCGTACGCCGTGGGCGTCGACATCGCCTGCCGCATGAAGCTCTCGGTGATCGACCTGCCGGTCGACTCGCTCACGAAGCGCCGCAACCTCTACCGCGAGGCGCTCGAAAGGGGAACCAAGTTCGGCGTGGGCGTTGAGCACACCCCCAAGCAGCAGCACGATGTAATGGACCGCGACTGGTCGGTCACGCGCGTCACGCGTGAGAAAAAGGACAAGGCGTGGAAGCAGCTCGGCACGAGCGGCTCGGGCAACCACTTCGTCGAGTTCGGCGTGCTCACCCTCGGCGAGCGCGACGAGCAGCTCGGCCTCGACGCCGGCGAGCACGTGGCGCTCTTGTCGCACAGCGGCAGCCGCGGCGCGGGGGCGGCCGTGTGCCAAACCTACAGCCAGATCGCGCAGCGGCTCTTGCCAAAGCGCCACGCCGAGCTCGGCCGGCTGGCGTGGCTCGCGCTCGACAGCCCCGAGGGCCAGGATTACTGGGCCGCGATGAACCTGATGGGCGAGTACGCCGCGGCCAACCACGCCGTGATCCACCGCCTGGTCACCAAGCTGCTCGGCGCGCAGGTCATCGCCGGCGTGGAGAACCACCACAACTTCGCCTGGAAAGAGTTCCACGGCGGCCGCGAGGTGGTCGTCCATCGCAAAGGGGCGACCCCGGCCGGCGCCGGCGTGCTGGGCGTCATCCCCGGCTCGATGGCCGACCCGGCGTTCGTCGTGCGCGGCCGCGGCGTGGCGGAGAGCTTCGACTCGGCGTCGCACGGCGCCGGCCGCCGCATGAGCCGCCGCCAGGCGCGCGACACGTACCGCTTCAGCGCTGTCCGCAAGGACTTGGCCGCCCAGGGCGTGGAGGTCCTCGCCGCCGGCTCGGACGAGGTGCCGGGCGTCTACAAAGACATCCGCTCGGTGATGGCCGCCCAGCAAGACTTGGTGGAGGTGGTCGCCCGCTTCGACCCCCGAGTGGTCCGCATGTGCGGCGACGGCAGCCGGGCGGAAGACTGAGGCGCCAGGCGTGAGGATTGAGGGGTTAGGATCTAGGGGCTAGGGGCTAGAGAGTTCCACCCGACTGCTTCGCTACCGCACGAACTTCTAGAGCTTCTAACCCCTAACCCCTAACCCCTAGCCCCCCGCTCTCGATGGACGACGAAGCCTCCTACATCTGCGACGCCTGTGGCGAGGAGATCGTGGTGCCGGTCGACCTGTCGGCCGGCGAGGATCAGGAGTACGTGGAGGACTGCCCGGTCTGTTGCCGGCCGAGTGTGATCCACGTCGAACTCGACCATTCGGGCGAAGCACGCGTTTGGGCGGAGCCGGAGTGAGACGAGGAAATCGCAAAACCTTGGGATAATTTTTTGACTTCCGCTTGGACGGTTGTTAGCGTGCGGTGGCGTTCGAGAGCCCGACCCCGCACCACCAGCCACGGCGCCGCGATGCATGCTTCCCCCCGTCGATCAACCGCGACCCTTTGCCTTGCTTTCTTGGCGATCGTGTCGGCCGCCCGCTCGTCCCAAGCCGCTGAGGTTGAGGGAGAGTGGCTGCTCACCAGCGGCGAGACGAGTTACACGGTCGTCATCGAGCAGAGCGACCAGCTGCTGCTCGTCGCCGAGTTCCGCGCCACGTTCCCCACGCCCGGCGTCGGCTACTCGTTCGGCCGCACGGCGGTTTGGATCAACCTGACGGGCGCCCTCACCGCCGGCCTGGTGAACGAAGCCAACGGGACGATGCAAGGCGGCGTCTTTTCTCTCGCCAACGGCCTCACGCCCTTCGAGGCGGAGTTGATCGGCGAAGAGCCGATCACGATCGATCCGTAACGCGGTCGAGATTCAGCGGCCTGGTTCCTCGCATATCGCGCTGCACCAAGCCGACGATGCCGACGATCGCTGCGGCGAGCTGCGCACCAGCCGTCCGCGGCGAAAAGCTGGCGTCGCGGTTGCGTGCTATGCTAGTAACGCACCCCCGCTAGTTTTTTCTGCACGCCGAGAGCAAGCCGATGCCGCGACCCATCACGTTCAAGCCTGGCGAGAAAGTCTGTTTAGCCGACATCGATCCTCGCAAGATCGACGGCGATTGGGACAAAGAGTCGGCCGCCGAGCGCATGGAGCAGAACGCCGAGCGGACCCGCGACCTCGCCTACCGGTTGTACGCCGAGAACCGCCGGTCGGTGCTGCTCGTGCTGCAAGGCATGGACACGGCTGGCAAAGACGGCACCATCCGCGCGGTCATGCACAGCGTGAGCCCGCAGAGCTGCCAGGTCACGCCGTTCAAAGCGCCGAGCAATCTGGAACTCGACCACGACTTCCTGTGGCGGATCCACCAAGCCGTGCCCCGCCGCGGCAACATCGGCATCTTCAACCGCAGCCACTACGAAGACGTGCTCGTCGTGCGTGTCCACAACCTCGTGCCCAAGGAGGAGTGGCGCAGCCGCTACGAGCGGATCAACGAGTTCGAGCAGATGCTCACCGAGGGGAGTGTCACGATCGTCAAGTGCATGCTGCACGTCAGCAAAGAGGAGCAACGCGAGCGACTGCAGAAGCGGCTCGACAACCCCAACAAGCGTTGGAAGTTCAGCAAGGGCGACCTCGCCGAACGCAAGCTGTGGGACGACTACCAAGAGGCCTACGAAGCGGCCCTGGCGCACTGCAACACGAAACACGCCCCCTGGCACGTGATTCCGGCCGACCGCAAGTGGTACCGCAATCTGGTGGTCAGCGAACTGCTCCGCAGCACGCTCGAAGAGCTCGACCCGCAGTTCCCCCCCAGCGAGTCGGGACTCGACGACATCACCGTCGTGTGAGATCACGCCCGCAATCGCGGTGAGCGGAGGGTCGTAAGCGGCAGTGCAGGGCAGGGCAGTGCGGGGCAGGGTGGCGTTGTGCCGTAGGCGGCAGAGGGGGATAATCCACGGCGCCCCCAGCGCGCTGCAACTTCGCCCCCGGACGCCCTCGCCATGCTGCTCTCTTCTCGGCCTACCGCCTCCCTGCTGCTCGCCATAGTCTGCCTAGCCGCAGCCCACTCCTTGGTCTCGACCGCCGTGGCCGACGACTGGCCGCACTGGATGGGACCCGAGCGTGACAACGTTTGGCGTGAAGAGGGCCTGCTGGAGGAATTCCCCGAAGGGGGCCCCGAGGTCGTGTGGCGCACGCCCACCGCCGGGGGCTACGCCGGCCCCGCCGTGGCGGACGGGCGGGTGTTCGTGGCCGACTTCGTCACCGAAGGCGACTACACCGCGGCGAACTTCGAACGCAAAGCGCTCGTCGGCGCGGAGCGGGTTCGCTGCCTCGACCAAACCACCGGCAAGTTGCTCTGGGAGCACGAGTCGGCGGTCGAGTACGCCATCTCTTATCCGGCCGGCCCGCGCTGCACGCCGGCCGTCGACGGCGACCACGTTTACACGCTCGGCGCCGAGGGGCATCTTTTCTGCTTCGAGGCCGCCACGGGCAAGGTCGTCTGGGAGCGTCACCTGCCGACCGACTACAAGACCAAGCCCGCGCTGTGGGGCTACGCCGCCCCGCCGCTCATCGACGGTGACAAACTGATCACGCTCGCCGGCGGCGAGGGAAGCCACGTCGTCGCGCTCGACAAGGCGACGGGCAAGGAGTTGTGGCGCTCGCTCACCGCCCCCGAGCAAGGCTACTCGCCCCCCACCATCATCGAGGCGGGCGGCTCTCGGCAGCTCATCCTGCTGAGGCCCGACGCCGTCTCGTCGGTCGACCCCGAGACGGGCGAGGAGCATTGGTCCGTGCCGTACCAGGCGACCGGCGGTTCGATCATCATGGCGCCGCTCCAGATGGGCGAGCACCTTTACGCGGCCGGCTACCAAGACCAGAGCCTGCTGCTGAAGCTAGCCGCCGACAAACCGGCAGCCGAGGTCGTTTGGCGCAACCGCCGCAAGCAAGCCGTCTCGCCCGTGAACGTGCAGCCGATCATCGTCGGCGACATCCTCTACGGCATGGGGGGCGGCGGCTCGCTGGCCGCGGTCAAGCTGCCCGAGGGCCGGCGGCTGTGGGACACCCCGGCGCCGGTGAGCAAGCGGCCGCTGGGCACCGGCACGGCGTTCATCGTCCGCCAGGGCGAGAGCGACCGGTTCTGGCTCTTCAACGAGAACGGCGAGCTGCTGATCGCCCGCCTCACGCCCGAGGGCTACGAGGAGCTCGACCGCGCCAAGATCCTCGAGCCGACGAACGTCGCCTTCGGCCGCGACGTGGTCTGGTGCATGCCGGCGTTTGCCGACCAGCGGATGTACGTCCGCAACGACAAGGAATGTGTCTGCGTCGAGCTGGCGAAAGAGTAGGGATCAGGATTCAGGGATGAGGGGGAATAGCCGACGACCTTTCAGCCGCAGGCCGATCGGACCACGCCACGCTTCGCACGGCCGATTCCAACGCTATGCTTGAGATACCCCCGCCGATCCCTCGCTGAGCCACTACGCCCGTGCCGCCCCGCCCCTCGACTGACAAGCTCCGCAAAGGCGCCCGGCTCG
This sequence comes from Pseudobythopirellula maris, assembly GCF_007859945.1. Lineage (GTDB taxonomy): Bacteria > Planctomycetota > Planctomycetia > Pirellulales > Lacipirellulaceae > Pseudobythopirellula > Pseudobythopirellula maris. Next base: position 138,762 of record NZ_SJPQ01000004.1, read on the forward strand.
GCAAGTACCGCGTCGAGCGCAAGCTCGGCGACGGCGGATTCGCCACGGTCTACCGGGCTTACGACACGCTCGAGGGGCAGCGTGTGGCGCTGAAGATCCCCAACAAGTCGGTGCTCGACGCCGAGGCCGAGGCCGACTTCCTCAAGGAGATCCGCCTGGCGGCCAAGTTGCGCCACCCCCACATCATGCCGCTCAAGTCGGCCGACACGATCGACGGGCGGTACGTCTTGGCCTACCCGCTCGGCGAGAAGTCGCTGGCCGACCGGCTGCAGTCGCGGCTCTCGCTCGCCAAGGCGCTCGAGTTCGCCGAGCAGATGACCGCCGCCGTGGCCCACGCCCACTCCGAACGCGTGATCCACTGCGACATCAAGCCGGAGAACTTCATCATCACGCCCGACGGGCTGATGCTCACCGACTTCGGCATCGCGATCGTCGCCCTGCGCACGGTGCGCGGCTCCGGCTCGGGCACCGTGGGCTACTGCGCCCCGGAGCAGGCGATGGGCAAGCCGTCGTTCCGCAGCGACGTCTTCTCGCTCGGCCTGGTGATTTACCGGATGCTCGCCGGCGTGCTGCCGGAGTACCCGTTCACGTGGCCGCCGCCGGGCGTCGAGCGGATGAAACGCAAGGTCCACGCCGACCTGCTGACGGTCCTGCGCCGCGCGATCGACCTCGACCCCAAACGCCGCTACGCGTCGGCCGCCCCGATGCTCACCGCCCTGCGCAGCGCGGCGCGCAAGAGCCTCTCGACCGGCCGCACGGCGGGGAGCGCGCGGGCCAAAGCGACCCGCCGACGCACCTCGACCCACACCTCGAGCATCGGCTGGCAAGAGGTGCAATGGCGGCACTACCTGCGGCTGTTCGGCAAGGCGCTCGGCGGCCATTGCCCCTGCACCTCTTGCGGCGCGCCGGTGGCCGAGGCGATGGCCGCCTGCCCGTGGTGCGGCGTCGCCCGCAAGAAGCACAAAGGCCCCACGGTGTTGCCCACCGTCTGCCCGCGTTGCGACCGCGGCCTGAAGGCCGACTGGCGTTACTGCCCGTGGTGCTTCGGCGCCGGCTTCGAGCCGGAGTCCGACCGACCGCTCGCCGACAAGCTCGCGACGGGCAAGTGCGCGAACGCCTCGTGCGATCGCAAGCAGCTCCGCCCCTTCATGCGATACTGCCCCTGGTGCCGCACCAAGGTGCGTAAGAAATGGAAGCTCGAGCCCGCCAGCGACGACCACCCCAAAAGCAAGTGCCCTCGCTGCGCGTGCGGCGTGGCCGTCGGGTTTTGGGGGTGGTGCCCGTGGTGCGGCAAGCAACTCGATAAAACCCTCGGTTTGCACCGTACGAAATCTTAATAAGCCGTGATTCCGCCCGCCCGCAGTCCACCCGCTATGAGGCATGATTGTTAAGATCACGCGACGGTCACGCCGCTTGGTCGCGAATCGTTCCCCGACTAATCTTTGCCAGCCCAACGCGTCGCCCCGCACGGCAAGCAGCCAGCCATTTTGACGACCTGTACTGAACCGACGCTCTGCCTCGCCGCGACCATGGACGCGCCGGAGTCGACGCGCGCCATGGGTGGCGAGGTCGTATACTTCTCGACGCGTTGCCCCGACAAGCCGTCGCCCAACGAAGACGCCCTGGCGGTGCTGCCCGGGCCGGCCGACGCGGCTTGGACCGGAGGCGTGCTCGCCGTCTCCGACGGCCTGGGGGGCGAGGCCGCCGGCGAGGCTGCATCTCGGCTCACGGTCGAGACACTCCGCGACGAGGTCGGCCGGATCGCCCTGACCGGCTCGCCGCTCCGCGGCGCGATTCTTGACGGCATCGAGCGGGCCAACCAGCAGGTCATCGCCCTGGGCGTCGGCGCCGCCGCCACACTGGCCGCCGCCGAGGTGGTCGACGGCTTCGTGCGGCCCTACCACGTGGGCGACAGCCAGATCTTGGTCGTTGGTCAGCGCGGCCGGGTGAAGCTGCTCACCGTGGCCCACGCCCCGGTGGCGCAGGCTGTGGAGGCGGGCGTGCTGTGCGACCAGGAGGCGATGCACCACGACGAGCGGCACGTCGTGTCGAACGTTGTCGGCTGGTCGGAGATGCGGATCGAGATCGGCCCCACGCACCGCCTCGCGCCGCGCGACACGCTGCTGCTGGCGACCGACGGCCTGTTCGACAACCTGCACGTGGCCGAGGTCGTTGAGCGCATCCGCAAGGGATCGCTCCCGAAGGCGATCACCGGTTTGGTAGAAGAGGCCCGCCGCCGGATGGACGACTCTCTCGAAGAAGCGACGGGGCTCACGCCGAGCAAGCCGGATGACCTGACGGTTGTTGCTTTTCGTTTGGATGCTTGATCGCGTTAGGCTTTGGCGTGGTTGGTTCTGACTGCCGCGCGGCCAATAGTTTTTCAGAAACGCACGGTGGAATCGTCCGCAGAAAAGTTTCCCGCCTGGATAGCGGCGCCGATGTCCCAATCGACGCAGCCGCGACGGCTAGAACGGCGAGAAAGGTCTGCGAAATCGCAGCGGCGGGCGGGGCGATACACCCCTGCGGCGCCCAATTATCTTTGTAGCAGCCGTTTCACCTAATTTCGACAATCGCTTTTGGCCGCGCGCGCAGCAGCGATTCTTGGCCGTTCGCGATTTTGTCGTAAGCCGCCGTCGCTGCTTGGTTTAGTGCGGCGTGGCGGCCGTCGTTTGAGGGGCTGGGAACGCGGCGGTTTTTCCCGCCGGCGGATTTGAGCGCCCCGTCCCGTCGGGCGCCATGTGCGCCGTTTTGTGGGGCGGCGTGCAGACCTGGCGGTCGATCCTCATTACGCTCGGGGGGTCTCGCGCCGCGTTCGGCGCTCGTTTTTCTACGCTGCTTCTCAATCACGCTTATCAACTCCTCGGGCGATCTTTCATGCAACGGCTATGTCCTTCTTTCTTGCGCCCCGCTTTCTTGCTCGTCGTGGCGACGTTCCTGGCCGCCTGCGGGGCCGGTGATGCGTACGCCCAGCCCGCCCACTCGCTCACGGTGGGCGAAGGGTTTGTCAGCCCGCTCGGCTTCCACGACGCCACGCCGCGGTTCTCATGGAAGCTGCCCGCGGGCGCCGAACGGCAAACCGCTTACCGCCTAGAGGTCGTCGCCGATGGCGACCGCTGGGAGAGTGGTTGGGTCGAGTCGCCGCGATCGGTCTTCGTCGAGTACGGCGGCCGGCCGCTCCGTTCGGGCGAGCGGGTGCGATGGCGGGTGCAGGTGCGCGACGAGCAAGGCGAAGAGCGCCCCTGGAGTGAGCGGGCCGAGCTGGAGACCGGGCTGCTCTCCGCGGAGGATTGGCAAGCACATTGGATCCACCCGGCGGGGGAGATCGACCCCCATCAAGAGCGCGTCGCCTGGCTGCGGCGTGTCGTTTCGCTGGGGGGCGAGGTCGCCCGCGCGAGGCTGCACGTCACGGCGCGAGGCGTCTTTCAGGTGGAGATCAACGGCGAGCGTGTCGGCCGCGACCACTTCGCCAACGGCTGGACCTCCTACGAGAAGCGGCTCGACACACTGACTTACGATGTGACCGAGCAGCTGCGCTCGGGAGAGAACACACTGCGGGCGATGCTCGGCACGGGCTGGTACGCGGGCAAGCTCGGCTGGCGGAACAAGGTCGCCCATTACGGCCGGCGGCCCGAGTTCCTCTGCCAGCTGGAGATCGAGCTGGCGGACGGCAAGGAGCTGACGGTCGTCTCGGACGGCGAGTGGCAGGGGACCTACGACGGGCCGGTACTGAGCTCCAGCCTGTACGACGGCGAGCGGCACGACGCCCGGCGGGCGGTCGAGGGGTGGGCGCCGGTCGTGGCGAACGCCGAGCTCGGCCCGGCGCGGCTCACCCCCAAGCCGCTGGCGCCGGTCCGAGTGGTCGAGGAGCTCTCGCCCCAACAGATCACCGAGCCGGCCCCCGGCAAGTTCGTCTTTGACCTGGGGCAGAACATGGTCGGCTGCGCGCGGATCAGCGTGCCGACCGAGCAGGGCGAGACCATCACGCTGCGGACCTCCGAGATGCTCAAGGCCGACGGCACGCTCTACACCGAGGCGTACCGCACGGCCGAGTCGACCGACCGCTACACGGCCGCCGAGACGGGCCGCATCGAGTGGCGCCCCTCGTTCACGTTCCACGGTTTCCGCTACGTCGAGCTGAGCGGCTTGCCCGCGGGCGCCGAGCCCCAGGCCTCGTGGGTGAGCGGCCTGGTGATGCACAGCGACCTCGATCGGGTCGGCCGCTTCGACTCGTCGCACGCCAAATTGAACCAGCTGCAGAGCAACATCGTTTGGGGCCAGCGCGGCAACTTCCTCGACATCCCGACCGACTGCCCGCAGCGCGACGAGCGGCTCGGCTGGACCGGCGACGCCCAGGTTTTCTGCCCGACCTCGATGTTCAACTACGACAGCCACGCCTTCTGGAAGAGCTGGCTCGGCTCGATGCGAGACGACCAGTTCGACGACGGCCGCATCCCGCACGTCGTACCCGACGTGCTCGGCAATGGGGGCAGCCCCGGCTGGATGGACGCCGCCGTCGTCATCCCCTGGGAGGTCTACGTCCGCACCGGCGACACCGAGCTGCTGGCCGACAATTTACCCATGATGGAGCGGCTCGTCGGCTGGTACCGCTCGCAGTCGACCGACGGGCGGATCACCGAGATCAAGTCTTACGGCGATTGGCTGCAGCCCTACTCCGAGAGCAACAAGGGCGACACGCCGGCGGCGTTGATCGGCACGGCCTACTACGCCCGCTGCGCCGACCTGCTGTCGCGGGCCGCCAAGATCGTCGGCCGCGACGACCTCGCCCGCCGCTACGCCGACGAGGCCGACCGGGTCAAAGCGGCCTTCGCCGGGCATTACTTCGACTCGGAGGGGACGCTGCAGAACGCCCCGCCCACGCAAACGGCTTACCTGCTCGCCATCGCCTTTGAGCTCATCCCCAGCGAGCTGCACGGCCGGGCGGCGGAGCACGTGGTGCGTTTGGTCGGCGAGGCCGACGGCCACCTCCGGACCGGGTTCCTGGGGACCCCGCTGCTGGTCCGCACACTCGAAGAGCAGGGCTACCCGGAGCTCGCCTACGAGCTGCTGCTCAAGGAGAGCTACCCGTCGTGGTTCTACTCGATCAACCAAGGCGCCACGACCATGTGGGAGCGGTGGAACAGCTACAGCCACGCGGACGGTTTTGGGAACGTGTCGATGAACTCGTTCAACCACTACGCTTACGGGGCGATCGGCCAATGGATGTACGAGCGGGTTGCCGGCCTGGCGCCCGACCCCGCGCACCCGGGCTACAAGCACTTTTTCGTCCGGCCGCTTGTCGACGGCTCGCTCGAATCGGCTGGCGTCGAGCTGGAAACGGCGTACGGCCTAGCGGCGAGCTCGTGGCAAAAAGAGGGCGGCCGCGTAACGATGCGAGTCGTGACGCCGCCCAACACGACCGCTACGATCGAGTTCCCCACCGATCGGGCGAGCGAAACGGTCGGCCCTGGCGAGCACGAGTTTGAGCTGGAGCTCGAGTGATCGGACGCACCGGGTACCAGCCCATCGGGTAGCCCAGCTTCTTGAAGCTGGGTCGCCGCAGGCGACAAGAAGCCATTCTAGGGGCGCCGCGCCACGAGTCGGGTGAGCCATTGGTGATGCTTCTTGCGGCTTCGCCGCCCAGGTTCAAGAACCTGGGCTACCCAATCAATTGAGTATCTGGACGCACTGGGTATCGGGTACTCCGCAGGACGCCAGAGTAAAGGGTAGCCCATCGGGTAGCCCAGCTTCTTGAAGCTGGGTCGCCGCAGGCGCCAAGAAGCCATTCGAGGAGCGCCACGCCACGAGATGGGTGAGCCGTTGGTGATGCTTCTTGCGGCTTCGCCGCCCAGGTTCAAGAACCTGGGCTACCCAATCAATTGAGTAACTGGACGCACTGGGTATCGGGTACTCCGCAGGACGCCAGAGTAAAGGGTAGCCCATCGGGTAGCCCAGCTTCTTGAAGCTGGGTCGCCGCAGGCGACAAGAAGCCATTCGAGGAGCGCCGCGTCACGAGTCGGGTGAGCCATTGGTGATGCTTCTTGCGGCTTCGCCGCCCAGGTTCAAGAACCTGGGCTATCCGGTTGATGAAAAAGTTTGGTGATCCGTTGGGTTCGTTTTTCGTAGACCCGCATGAGGTGGGGGGCGGTGCGACGCCCGCCGAACCGCGGTCGATCTCGTCGGCGCGACTAGCTAGACTGGGGGGCTTACCACCCCCCGCGCTCCCCACCAGTGATCAGTCCACCGTGTTCACCGAGGCCGAAGGCACCCGCAAGGCGATCGGCGACGTCGACGTCTTTTACCACGAGGGCCTCTACCACCTGTTTCACCTGGTTCTGCCGAACCACGACTTCATCGCCCACGCGGTGAGCACCGACGCGATCAACTGGCGGCGGGTGAACAACGCCCTGTTTATCGGCGACCCCGGGTCGTGGGACGACCTGATGCTGTGGACCATGGCCGTGTCGCCCGACCCGCACGTGAAGGGGCGCTGGCGGATGTTCTACACCGGGCTCTCGCGCCGCGAGCAGGGGAACATCCAGCGGATCGGCCTCGCCGTGAGCGACGATCTCTATCACTGGCAGAAGACGCCGGTCGACTGGACCGACCACCGCGGGCCGAACGACCCGGAGCTGGTGCTCAAGGCTCGGGAGCTCGCCCTGGAGCAGCCGACCAGCTGCCGCCACGCGAAGATCGATCCCGAGAGCAACTTCCCGTTGGAGGCCGACCCCGCTTACTACGAGTCGTCGCTCGACGAGGGGCGTGAGTGGGTCAGCTTCCGCGACCCGTACTACTACCGCGAAGGGGGCCGCGGCTGGCTGATCATGGCCGCCCGCATGAAGGAGGGGCCGGTCGTGCGACGCGGCTGCGTGGGGCAAATGGAAGAGACGTCGCCGGGCAAGTTCACCCCGCAGCCCGCGCTGCACCACCCGGGGCTGTACGACGACGTCGAGGTGCCGAACCTGCTGAAGATCGAGGGCGAGTACTACCTGATCGGCTCGCTCAGAGAAGACGCCAAGATCCGCTACTGGCACACCGACCGCATCGGCTCGCCGTGGCGGAGCTACCACGACAACGTGCTGTTGGCCCAGGGCAACTACGCGGGGCGCATCTGCCAGGACGAGCACGGCTGGCTGATGTGGAACTTCTTCACGCTGGGGGGGCCCGACCGCACGACGCACAACATGATGCCGCCGCCCAAGCGGCTGGTGCGGACCGAGGGGGGGCTGCTGCGCGCCAACACGTTCGAGGGCCTCGACCGCTGGGTCGGCGAGCGGGTCGAGACCCGCTGCGTGCGGCCGCTGCGCCAGGACGCCTCGACCGACGAGCATTGCTCGGTCGACGGGAACGAGTTGGACCTCTCCTGCGAGGCGGGCTTCCAGGCGTTCGTGTTCGACGGCGTGATGTCGTCGGCCCGGCTGCGGGCGAAGATCGACCTGGAGGGCCTGGGCAAGTGCGGCTTGGTCTTCCGTGTCGACCCCGAGACGCACGACGGCTACTACCTGTCGCTCGACTTGCTCAAAGGCGTGGCGCAGCTCCGCGCCTGGCGGACCGGCCCGCCCGGCAGCGGCGAGCACATGATGCAGTTCCAGGCCCTGCAAGGGGGCAACTGGCACGTCGAGACGCCCGGCGAGGCGGAGATGCAGCTGATCGCCTTTGGCAACTACCTGGAGCTCTCGGTCGACGGCCGGGTGATCCTCACCCTGGCCGACGGCACGTTCGAGGAGGGCTGCTTCGGCGTCTACCTCGAGTCGGCGAAGATGCGCTTGCACGACGTCGAACTGCGGCGGATGCGCGAGCCGAAGCAATCGACCGAGCATCTGGTGACCGGCTGAGCCACGACAGGGCAGGGCAGGGCAGGCAGGGCGGGGATCGGCCTGTTGATTCCTCCCGCGGACTTTAGCTCTGGACATTGCACTCTTATCGCGGACTTCCTGCTCTGCGCAAACTTAATAGGCTGGGCAAGGTGGCGTCCCCCGCGGGCGGGTTTTCCCTCGCCGGCTGGCGCTTTGGGCCGTTGCTCTTCTTCTGTCCCGGCTGGTAGTGGGGCGATCAGCGGGCTGCTTTGTGGATGACCGAATGGCCGGGCGGCGAGCGGGCCGCCGACAGGATCGTTGGGTGGCCCACGATGCATTCTATTGAAATCTTGTCAGCAGCTTTCGTCGCGGGCGACTCTCGACGGCACGCAAGACAAGGCTTTTTGTCGGGCTTTGCGACTCAAGGCTCAGAGATCATGGCCGCTAGCGGGCAGTGATCGGCCGATTTCGTTCTGTCGGGGGACGGTGTGGCGCCGCGATTGCTTTACAGCTTTCAGAGTCGCTCCGCGCGAGTGCGGGGGGCCGCCCTCTCTTCTCTCTAATCGGAACAGCTGCATCTCCCCCAAGAACTGCCCACGAAGTCCCGGAACAATACTCCCCGTTACCACCGCCCCCGTTTCGGGCCTCTCTGTGTAGACGGGTGTCGAGCACAAAGTCCCAGCGATCCGTACGGATGCGGCAGTGGTCGGCGTCCCACCCCAAGACCTTCCCAACGGAGGGATACTCCCCATGATCGATTCATCCACGCTACCGCCCACGCTCCTTTCGGATCGACCCACCGCTCGACCCACCACCCTGCGGCGCCACACCGACACCCGCCTGCACACCGTGCTGAGAGGCAACGCTTTGCCGCTGGGCGACGCGTTTGAACTCGTGCCGCTCAAGCTCAGCAGCCGCCGCGAAGAGGTGGTCTTTGCTATCCGCTCACGGCCCGGCCGTGATGGCCAGAAGAGCTCGGCTACGATCGACTGCCCCGGACACTACGTGTCGGGCCGCGACGGGCGTTTCTTGCTGCTGGAGAGGAAGGCGGGTAAGTCGTTCCTCGTGAACCAGCGGTACCGCGTGCAGGTGCTGCGTGTGCTCTCGCACAGCGTGCGGATCGTGGTCGACGACGAGCGCGGCCGCCGCGATCAAGACTTCCAGTGCAACGCTAGCTACGGCGCCAGCGACTGGCGCCCGCGGCGCGGCGGCTCGGGCATCGCCTGAGCAGCCGGCCGCTGAGCGGGCTCTAGATTCTGAACTACTGAGAAGAGCTTCAGCCGGTAGCCTCTTGCTCGCACGCGATGCAGTGTGCGGCGTACGGCACGGCGTCGAGGCGCTCTGCGGATATCTCTTCACCGCAGCGCGTGCAGCGGCCATACTCGCCCGCTTCGATCCGAGCGAGCGCCTCCTCGGTCTGCTGCAGAATCAGACGGTGCGAAGCGACTTCTTGCAACCGCATCGCGGCCCCCTCGGAGTCGTGGTCGCCGGGGTGGCTCGGGGCGCTCACGCGGTCGCCCGGCGTGTTGACGCACTGGGCCGATTCTTCCCGCAGCCTGGTCAGCTCACGATTGAGCCGCAGCAGATCACGCTCCAAGTGTGTGCGTTGGTCTTCGATTTGAGTTGTGGTCATGGTGTTGATCTCTTTGTGGTGGGTTCGATTTCTGGGGATGAGCGCCGCCCTGAGCCGCGATCGACGCGGATGCGCCGACCGCGGCGGGGGCTAGGTTCACCGCCAGTTGCGATAGCGGTAGCGCTGCCCGAAGATCGGCGTGCGGTAGTTGTCGCGCAGGATGCCGCGACGGTAGGGACGCACGCCCCGGTAGCGATAAGGGGAGTAGTCGCGGTAGCCGCCACGTCCGAGGTAGTTTCCACGTCCGTAGTAGGGAGACCCGGCGCCCCACGTAACGCTCACACCCGGGCCGGGGGAGTAGCGGAAAGCCTGTGCTTGCGCCCGTTCAGTGACGCAAGCGAACAACGCGGCCATTGAGAAGACAAGGGCCGTGGCCATGGTGGGTAGGAGTCGAGAAGTCTTCATCATCAAGGGTTCCTTGCTTTGTTGATTGCCTTAAGGCGTTCATCGGGAATTAAATGGGGTTTGTCGATTGACTGAGGCAGCAAACAGCGCGCCGGCGCGTGGAGCGACCACCCGTTCGCAGTCACCCGTCGGCAGCGCGAGCGAATACGCAAACCAACTCCCGCGTCTCAGCCCTCGTGCATGGGGCGGGGCGGACCACTCTGGGCGCTGAGCCACTAGACAGAGCGCGATGGCCCCAAGCGGACCGGTGTCGCCCGCTATAACCGATGAGAGTGCGGGCCTGTGCGACCTGTGGCGCAGTATGTGCCCGCGCTAGAGGCACGCACTCGATAAGCCAGCAATCGCTCGTCGGAGTAGCTGGATAGCTGCCGCTCAGAAAAGGAACCGATGCCCGAGATCGACTTCAAATCGTTTCCTCTCTGGATGAACCTGCTGATCCTCGTTGTTGGCGGGCTCGTCGTCTGGGCCGCAGGATTCAAGCTTTCGAGGCTAGCCGACACGATCTCGTTGCGGACCGGCATGTCGCGGGTGATCGCCGGCGCGCTGTTGCTCGGCGGCGCGACTTCGCTCCCCGAGATCGTCACCACCATGACCGCCGGCGCCCTGGGCAACGCGCCGCTGGCGGTGAACAACTTGTTCGGCGGGGTCGCGATGCAGCTAGCGGTCCTGGCGGTCATCGATTTCTGGAGCGTCCGCGATGGCCCGCTCACGTTCTTCTCACCCGACCCGGTGCTGCTGCTAGCCGGTGTGCTGCTGGTGCTGCAAGTCGCTTTGGCGATCGTGGCGATCGCCGCCGGCGACGTGGCGGTGGTCGCCCATCTCGGTTTCTGGCCCGTGCTGCTGGTGGGGATTTACGGCATGTCGCTGTACTACCTAGACCGCTTCAACACGCGCGAAACCTGGGACGCCGTGCGGCTGCCCGAGCGACCGCAAGAGGCGGGCGCGCAAGACGACCCGGAGCATGTGGAAACTTCAGAAGAACAACAGCACACCAACAAAGGCGACGGCGCAAGCTTGGCTTGGCTGTCCGCCGTGTTCGCGTTGAACTGTCTCCTCGTGCTGCTGGGCGGCGGCGTGGTCACCGCCTCGGCCGACGCCCTGTCGGCTCAAACCGGCATCGGCAGCGGGTTCATCGGGGCGACCTTGGTCGCGGTCACCACGTCGCTCCCCGAGATCAGCACCACCGCCGGTGCGGTGCGGCTGGGGGCGTACACGATGGCGATCGCCAACATCTTCGGCACCAACACCCTGGAGATCGCGCTGCTGCTGCCCGCCGATCTCGCCTACCGCGACGGCCCGGTGATGAACGCCGTGGACAACTCAGCCTTGCTGATGGGCGGCCTGAGCATCGTGATGACAGCGCTTTATCTGTGGGGGCTGCTCGAGCGACGCGACCGCTCGCTGTGGCGCATGGGGGTCGACTCGTGGTGGGTGATGCTCACCTACCTGGCGGGCCTGGGCGTCCTGTACTCGCAATCGGGTGGGGCGGGATAACCCGTTACCTCGCCGAGCAGTCGATCCGCCCAGTCCGTCACGTCTTCTCAGCCGCCACGGATCTCTCTCGATCCCATAGCGTGCCAACCTCTGCGGAACCTATAGTAGTAGTCTCGCCGCGGGCGCCGGCCCGCAGCGGCAAGCGCCCTCCTCTCGGACGCTCCCCGCCAGCACTCCCCCCCGGCGGGAATAGAACGTATAACCCTTCAGACAAAAGCACGCGCCCGTAGCTCAGCTGGATAGAGCAGCGGACTTCTAATCCGCAGGTCGCTGGTTCGAGTCCAGCCGGGCGTGCTTTGGTTTTCTTTGGCGTCGGCTCGCATAGAGCCGCTGAAGCCCTTGTTTTTAAGGGACGAAGGCGCGGCAGACGCAACTAGTGGAACGGCCGGTTCGTCGCACCCTCCGGCGCCACGTCGACCCTTTTCGCGCCCTCTGTGCAGCGCCCTGTGCAGCGCTTCGGGGCGCTCTTCGGCGGGGTGATCTTCCCTCCCCGATGCCCCTGCCGTCTCGGCAGTCATTGGAGGTAGCAAGTCATCGAGCTTGGCGATGGCGGCAGATTCCTGTCCGGGGAACAGGTGGCCGTACCGATTCATCGTGAGGTTAATATCGCCGTGACGCATGATTGTCTGGACCTCCTTCGGGCTCGATCCGGTCTTCGCCAGCCAAGCTCCACAGGTGTGCCGCAGGCTGTGGAAATCGAGTCGCTCGCCCTCGTGGTTCTCGTTGACCAGAAAATCGCTAAGCTCGCGTCGTTGGCGCTCTTTCAGATCGTGCTTCGACTTCGACAGCCACAATTGCCGGACCGCCTCAATATCGGCCCTCAGCATCCTCGCCAGATTTGCCTCGTGCGGCAGGTCGAATACCGGAGACTTGGAGGACTTGGTCGCGATCAGAGACCGCAGGCGGACTGCCAGAGGGGCCCTGACGTGTTGGCGGGCTCCTTTGCCGTTCTTGGTCTTACCGGCGTCACAGACGACACAGGGACTCTCCCCGTCCAGATGAAGGTTCCCAGGCTTGAGGCTACGCAGTTCGTTGGCCCTCAGTCCGGTTTCGATAGCGGCTAAGTACAGCGTGCTGCGTTCGCTAGCTGCCATGCCGTAGCGATCCGGTGCATCAGTCAGATAAGCCTCTAAATGCCGCCATTCCTGGGGGAGCAGCATCCGTCGTCTTAGCCGCCGATCCTTATCCGGGCTGGGCTTCTTCACGCCGGCAAGGGGGTCACGGAGGAGCTTCTGCTGCTCGGCAAGCCACTTGGTGAAGCTACGGATAGCGGTGAGGTGGGCGCCGATCGTCCGCGGTGCTCGGCCTTCACTGCGCAGCTTGCCGGCGTAGCGGTTCACGGAGTCCGGTTCGATGTCGGCAACGACCGTAAATCCTGCAAGATCAGAGATCTGACGGATGAAGCCGATCGTGCTCCGCACGTGTTTATCGGTACGCCCTGCCGCCTGCATCTTCGACTCAAAGTCCGCCAGATGCGATTCGATCGAACGCCGTGACTGATCGGTAATCGCCTCGGCATCGGCGTCGATCACACCATGCCGCCGCTGGGCCGCCTCCGATTCGAGCTTGCGGGCGATCGCCTCGGCGGCCGCCTTGTCGGTTGTCTTCGTGTTGACTGTCCGTCGTTTTCCCGTGTGGTCGTACCACTGGACTATCCAGGGCTTGCCTTTGGCCTTGCGGCCACCGCGCTTGGTGATTGATGCCATTTTGGTTGTACCTTTCGCATTTTATTGTCGCGTGTCGCACTGAGTCGCGCAACCACGCAGACTGTGGTATTTAATTCCTAAGAGAGAATCCGTGAGGCACGCCGCATTGTACGGCTACTGTCGCCCATCGCACCGCGAGTCACTGTCCAAGTCCGATGGCTGGATGTCGTCACAGCCAACTTCATTGAAAACCTTCTCGGCTTCGCTTTCCTGGAGCACAAACCTGCGGGTCGGCCTGCCACCGCTCTCCCCCGGAGGTTGGCTTTTCCAATCGCCATGACCGGATTTTACGAGAACATTCAGCTCCTCTTCGATCTCTGCTGCGGTCGCCTTGCTGCGGACCGATCTGTGCAGTTCACGCACCGTGCACGTTCCACCCAAGGAACGGATGTGATCCATCAACTGCTTCTGTGACCGGTCGGCTTCGTTTGCGTGCAGATCGCCATAGATCCGGCGGGCCTCGTGCTTGAACCACTCCGCCAGCTTGATCCCAGCTACGACGCTCGACTCCTCGACGATCCTGGGGTCGTCGCCACCAAGCGCAGAGTCCTTTACGGCCCACACGGCGTAGTGGATTACGAGAGCAAGTCGTGCGGCGTACCCCTCCAATTTGGACCACGCGGCGGACAGCTCACCGGTCATCGCAGCTTGCTCGTTCGCATGGTTGTTGTAGAACTCGATCCACACCGGCTTCGCCCTATAGGAGAGCGATGCTATCCGGGGCTCCAAATCGCCTCTCTCATTCGCTTCGAAATCTAGCTCGTAGAGTCTATCGAAAAGCCTCTCCATAGCGGCAGTCTTATTTGGGTCGACCTCTTCCTCGGTCCATCTCTTGGGAAGGTGGGGCGGCGACGCAAACAGTAGTCGTGCCGCCATTCCACTTTCCCTGTATTGAGGACTCAAGGCACGACGCAAGACTCCGGGCTGGATGCCCCCGGCAATGCTCACGGCGGCACGTGGGACGAATAGGGTGGGCTTGTCCCCGGTCTTCCGATCGACCATGAGTGAGCGGCCAGCGTGTAACTCGAGCCAACGGGCAGCGTCTCCACCGCTTGCCTGGGAGTAGCGATCGAAGCTATTGAACCACCCCGCGAGTTCATCCCTGGCTACCAGGAGCCCCCGTGGCTGATTCGACAGGAGCCCCGCCAACGCCTCAATCGTCAGGTCGTCGGCAACGTACCGTACTGCGATAGGGGCCTCGGGGGCGTCAGGCTGCGGTCCTTCGCCCCCACGCTTCCTCCTATTGGCTTTGTCCGCATCGTAGAAGTCTTTTTTCGCCAAGTACTCGGTGTTGTTTGCGTCGTGATCGGCCATCGCTTGGCTTTGGCGACGTCTGACAGGCCCCAACGCGAGTTCGAACGCCGGGCTCTTCATCGTGCCGGAATCGCCGACGATTGCAGTCCACAGGATTGCGGGCTCGGTCCAGCCTTTCTTTAACTCGATTCGCCGAGAGTTACCGATCGCCGCCGCCATGGCTGTGAGCATTGGCAGGGCGATGTAACTTGTGTCGCAACCGATCGCTTTGGCGCCTTCCACGACAAAACCCTTGACCGGCTCTGGAAGCACTTCGACCGGGAAGGGCTCGAAGACCAGCGGTGGCGTCGATGCCTGTTGCCCCGGTGCATAACGTGCCACGCTGGACGCGATCTGCCTAACTTCCACCGCTTCGAGCGGCGGAAGGCAGCGGGTTTTGTTCTCCGCCAACAGCGCAGCCTCGATCGCCTCAGGCGACATCCCCCGACGACGCATGCTGCCCGCGAGGCTTGCGAGGGTCGAGTTTCTCGACCCTTCAGCGATGGTTTCGCCTCCGGGCGAGTCGTACTCCGATGGCGCCGTGGAGTCGCTCTTCTCGATCAGATCGACCAACCACTCGGGGGGCTCGGCAAACGACGCCTCGTCAGGAGATCGGTCAGTGACCCACTCGTAGCCACCAGACTTGGTCTTGCCGGGGGGGGCCAGCACGTAGCCGCCGTTGGCCCGGATGTCGATTTTGTCGGCGATCTTACCTACCGAGCACCTGAGATCCTTTCCCACAGGCATCCGGAAGTAGTAATGCCGACCGCCCCGTGGTGTCGTGGCCGTCACCGTCGCAGGCAAGCTGCCGTTCTGTGCCTCCAGTTCTTTGAGGGACTCGTCTCCGCCGGGCATGTCGACATCCAGCACCAACACTTCAGAGGTCTCACCTGTCGCGACCGCGACGATGCAGCCGCCCTTAAACTGCCTCTCGAATACTGTCGGGTTTTTGGTAGCGTCCTTAAATCCTTGCGGGGTGGCAGGTTTCTTGTCTCGATTGCAGGGGAACACCGCCAAGCCGTGCTGCTCAGCGTAGTGCCCGGCGGCTGTCGTCGGATTCAGGTCCCGTGCTAAAGAGGCTTTAACGCTACCGAACGTGTCTGACGCTGACGAAACCCCGTCTTTCCCTGGGATTCGAGAGGTTGTGTCAGTGTCGACGGGGTTGGTCGTCCATTTGTCGGCGCTGGGGGTACTTCTTTCTTGGCTCATACCTCACCCCCTTCCGTCTTGGCGGCCACGAAGGCTTGCAGCCCATCGGCCGGGTATCGCACGCTGCGGCCGATGCGAACGTGGGGGATCTCGCCCCCAGCGGTCAGCGACCAGAGCTTGCGGGGGCTGATCGACAAAGCCTTGGCGGCCTGGTCTGCCGTCAGAAGCAACGGCGTCGTGGGGTGGGGAGAGCCAACGCTGTTGGCTGCTGAGATGGTGTCGTGACTCATCGTGTCCTCGTGAGTGAAAGGAATGAAAACCTCAACACCCACAAGTTACACAGCTCAGAAGCGGCTCAGCGGAGTTAGCAGCAGTTGAGCCGCAGTTAGCGGCAGTCCCACGGCATTGCTTGCTCAGGAGGATTGCCGGAGCTCCGAGCAGATTCCTTCGTCAAACCAGTCCGAACGCAAGTCAAAGATATAAGACTGCCTAGTTACCTCAATGCACTTGATTTCTCCGTCCTCGATAAGCTTATTGAGGTACTTAACCCCGCTGTCCGGATTTGTCTTACCTATAAGACACGCAACCCTGCGTTTGGTAACCGGTCTACTCCTGTGCTCTGGCAGGATCACTTCGGCAGTCGCTTGGTCATGCTCTTCGTCCTGCTCGATTGCCTCATCGAGCAGACGCTTGCTCTCACGCTGTTGGTGTTGCGTCGGTCCCGTAGCCGGTTGTCCCGACGGAGCCTGCCCGTCGCAAAGCCTGTCCACGGCTTCAGGAACTCCCTCAAAAAAGAAGGGGTAACCCTTGTTCAGATTAATCAGGGCGTCCCCACCACTGCTCTCTTCAAACTCGAGGAACCAGTAGCTTGTTTCCACAGCCTCCCAGACCACCGCGAGATCATTGCGCTGATCTTCACGGCAGTCGATCAGTTCAAGATCCCCTTGGTTGAGGCGTATCCAAAGGCGTTCGATCAGCTGGCGCACGTCCCAGCGCTTCTCCGGTTCGACCTGCTGCCACTCCTGTTCCCTCAGCCTTTGGCGATGAGCCTGCTGCTCTACCAACTCCTCTTGGCTCAGCGGCGCCCGCTGGGACATCGCTTCATCGGATTCGTCCGGTTCGATATCGTGGTCGTCGGGTGGGCCCAGGTCTTCGGAGTCGATCTCGCAATATCTCTCGATGCAGGTCTCGAGCCGCTTCAGATCACTGCGAATCCATTCGGCTTCGAGTGGGATCAGTCCCATGTTCGAGCTGCTTCTCGGCAACGCCCGCACGCGAGGATCGCTGAGCCAGATGCGTATCGCGTGCAGCACCGCCTCACGCAGAGCTTCCTTCTCCTCCGGTGTTCGGGTTTCGCTGTGGTGGTCGAGGTAACGTTCCCCCCAAGGAAGCGAGACGACCAATCGTCGCTCGTCCGTGATAGAAGCGGTCTGATCTTCAAGCCCGTGACGCTCAACCTCACAGGGCGAGATCGAGTCAACGTAGGCAAGTGACTCTAGGTCGTACCATTCCTCGTCTCCGTTGGCGCCAGCCACCGCTGCGTCTCCTTCGTCGGAGGCGACACGGAACTGCTGCCTCAGCGGCTCGGGCAGACCCAAGTCGACCGCGTGCTGAGCAAGGCTTTCCAGGGAATCGGCGAGCGACTTCGATCGCTGGGTCGGATTCGGGATCTCATCCTCTGAGATAGCGAGGATCTCGATCGCACGCTCAGCCGATCTTCGGTATCGTAGTGCGGCTCTTGTCTCAGGAGTTGATCTTGGCATAGCGCTCGCACCGATTCGGAACATATCGACTGCACTGGGAGTCAAGCAACTCCCGCTGAGTCGCCTAATCTGCTACATAATGCTACTTCATATTGGCGTTGCTTAAGCAGTCCTCTCTTCGTCGTGACGCATGGAAAACCCTTTTTTCGATCAGCCGATTCTCAACTCTCCCTACGAGTACCCAACGAGCCACTGGGAACTTGACGAAGAGGGGCAGCCGACTCAGCAGGTAATCGCGAGCCGTAGGCCCGCCAAATTCGTCACGCCAATCCCCAAGGCTAAGAAACGGAACCGGTCCAAGCAGCGTTCGCTTGAGATGGGCGACGAGGACGTCGATTTCGATGTCTCCACCGCCGAGCAGGAGTACGCCAAGACCGCCCGACTGGTCAACGACATCCGCGCCGAAGTGGACGCCTGGCGGAAGGACCACACGCGCGACAACAATGTCACGCCCGAAACGGCTCGACTGCTAGAACACTGGCGGAACCATCCTTTCAGCAGCGTACGCCCGTTCTTCTGCCAACTCGAGGCGGTCGAGACCGCCATCTGGCTGACCGAGGTCGCCCCCAAGACTGCGCGCGGCAAGGACTTTCTCTCCCGACTCGATGAGGCGAATGACGAGGCCAACCCGGGGCTCAACCGCTTGGCGCTCAAGCTCGCCACCGGCGCCGGCAAGACGACCGTCATGGCGATGCTCATCGCTTGGCAAACGATCAACGCGGTGCGACGACCCGGAAGCAAACGCTTCACGCGTGGCTTCTTGATCGTCGCCCCCGGCCTCACGATCAAGGACCGTCTCCGCGTCCTCCAGCCCAACGACCCTGACAGCTACTACGCCTCTCGCGAGCTGGTCCCCAACGACATGCTGCGCGAGTTGGGCCGGGCGGAAATCGTCATCACCAACTACCACGCCTTCAAGCTCCGCGAGCGGATGGAGCTGGCCAAAGGAACCCGGGCGCTGCTCGAAGGCCGCGAAGAAGAGATGCAAACCCTCGAAACCGAGGGCCAGATGATCCAACGCGTCATGCCCAACCTGATGGGCATCAAGAACGTGATGGTCCTCAACGACGAGGCGCACCACTGCTACCGCGAGAAGCCGGGCGATCCTGTTGAAGATGACGAGCTGGACGCCGACGAGAAGCACGACGCCAAGGAGAATGCCGAAGCGGCCCGCATGTGGATATCGGGATTGGAGGCCGTCAATCGCAAGCTCGGCCTCAATCGCATCGTCGACCTCTCCGCCACGCCGTTCTTCCTTCGCGGGTCGGGTTACGCCGAAGGGACCCTTTTTCCTTGGACGATGACTGACTTCTCGTTGATGGACGCCATCGAGTGCGGCATCGTCAAGCTGCCGCGGGTGCCGGTCGCCGACAACCTACCCGGCGATCAGATGCCGATCTATCGCGACTTGTGGAAGCACATCCGCAAGAAGATGCCCAAGAAAGGACGCGGCACAAAGCAGAGGAAGGGAGAAACGCAGGTCGATCCGCGCAAGCTGCCAGCCGAGCTGATGGCGGCCCTCGACGCCCTCTACGGCCACTACAAGAAGACCTACGCGTCATGGCAAAAGGCCGGCATCGACGTGCCACCATGCTTCATCGTTGTTTGCAGCAACACCTCCGCGTCGAAGCTCATCTACGACTACATCTCCGGGTTCGACCGGCTGACCGAAGAGGGGGAAGTCTCTTACGTTCCCGGGCAGCTCGAACTCTTCCGCAACTACGACGAGTACGGCCAGCCGCTCGCCCGGCCAAACACGCTGCTGATCGACAGCCAGCAACTCGAGTCGGGCGAGGCGCTCGACAAGAACTTTCGTGACGCGGCGTCCAACGAGATCGCCCGGTTCCGTGAGGAAATCATCGAGCGGACCGGAAGTCGCCAGGAAGCCGAGAACCTATCCGAGTCCGACCTGCTTCGCGAGGTGATGAATACCGTAGGCAAGAAGGACCGGCTCGGCGAACAGATCCGCTGCGTCGTCTCGGTCTCGATGCTCACCGAGGGCTGGGACACCAACACCGTGACCCACGTCCTAGGCGTTCGGGCCTTCAAGACCCAGCTGCTCTGCGAGCAAGTCATCGGCCGGGCCCTGCGGCGGCAGAACTACGAGATCAACGAGCAGGGGCTGTTTGACGTCGAGTATGCCGACATCCTCGGCATCCCATTCGACTTCACCGCGAAGCCGGTTGTCACGAAGCCGACGCCGCCACGCCCGACGGTTCGGGTGCAAGCGGTCCGCCCGCAGCGCGACGTATGCGAAATCCGCTTTCCTCGGGTTGAGGGCTACCGCATCGACCTGCCGAGTGAGGAACTCGATGTCGAGTTCACGGCCGAGTCGATCCTCGAACTCTCGACCGATTTGATTGGTCCGACTGAGGCCCGCAACCAAGGCATAATCGGCAAACCCGTCGATCTCAACCTGATCCATACCGGGAAGGTGCGGGCCAAGACGATCGCGTTCGAGCTTGCCCAGCAGCTTCTCGAAACGCGTTTCCGTGACGCCAACGAAGACCCCAAACAGCACCTCTACTTTCCATTGGTTCGCGTCTGCGAAAAGTGGATCGATCAGTGCCTCAAGTGCCGCGCAGGCACGTTCCCCGCCCAGCTCAAGTACCGGCCGATCGCTGAGATGGCGTGCGAGCGTATCTACGCCGCCATCACGACCCGTTTTGCCGATGAGCGGCCGGTGACGGCGATCCTCGATCCCTACAACCCAACCGGTTCGACGGCTCACGTCGGCTTCAACACGTCGGCTTCTCAATTGTGGGAGACAGACTCGCGACGATGCCACATCAACTACGCTGTGCTCGATAGCAGCTGGGAGGGCGAGTTCTGCCGCCTTGCCGAGCAGCACCCTCGGGTGTACGCCTACGTCAAGAACCACAACATGGGGTTCGAGGTTCCTTACCGCGACGGCAGTCGGCAGCGACAGTACGTGCCCGACTTCATCTTGCTGGTGGACGACGGCAACGGACGCGATGACCCGCTGCACCTGGTGGTCGAGGTCAAAGGCTACCGTGGCGAGAACGCCAAGGACAAACGCCTGACGATGGACACCTACTGGGTACCCGGCGTCAACAATCTCGGCACGCATGGCCGGTGGGCGTTTCAAGAACTGACCCGCATTCTGGAGATGAGTGGCGACTTCGACGAGCGCCTCGAAGAAGAGTTCCGCAACATGATCGCTGCAACCGGAGACCGTCGTGTTTGACACTTCGAAGATACAACTCAAGCAGCTCTTGGAGGACGCCGAGTCGGGCAAGCTTCAGCTCCCCGATTTTCAGCGCGACTATGTCTGGGGTGATGAAGACGTTCGAGGCTTGATCGCGTCGATCGCCAAGGGATTCCCGATCGGAGCCCTGCTCACATTAGAGGCGGGCGGCGAAGTTTCCTTTCAGCCACGGCTGCTCGCAGGTGTACCCGAGAGCGACGTGGAGCCCGAGCACCTGCTGCTTGACGGTCAGCAACGCGTCACATCGCTCTACCAGTCCCTTTCCTGCAAGGACCCGGTCAAGACGCGGTACCGAAAGAAGAAGACCCTCGACCGTTACTACTACTTGCGGATCGAGGCGGCCCTAGAGGAGTCGGCCGACATCTACGATGCGATCCTCTCAGTGCCTCACGACCGCGTCTTGCGATCGGACTTTGGCAAGAAGATCGATCTCGATGTCTCCACCCGAGAACTGGAATACCAACAGCGGCTCTTCCCGCTGAATCGCTCGCTCGACCCACTAGAGTGGGTGCTAAAGTGGCAGGCCTACGCGCAGGAGAGTGGTGATGACGTGACGGACCTTATGCAGGCATTCAACGACCGGTTCTTGGTGCCGCTTGCAGCGTACAACGTCCCACTTATCAAGCTCGACAAGAGCAACTCACGCGAAGCGATCTGCCTCGTATTCGAGAAGCTCAACATCGGCGGCAAGAAGCTCGACACGTTTGAGCTGCTCACCGCCATCTACGCCGCCAATCAGTTTGACCTGCGCGACGCCTGGAATGGCATCAAGAAGCGGCTTGTCGGCAAGCGCGAAGAGCGAGCCGTATTGAAGCCATTGGAGAACACGGAGTTCCTGCAAACCTGCACGGTTTTGCACACCTGGCGAGTGCGCCGTGAGCGTGAGGCGGCGGGCGTGGCGCCAAGCGACCTCCCACAGATTTCGTGCAAACGCCCCGCAATGCTTGGGCTGCCGCTTGAGGATTTCGAGCGTGACTTGCCGATGGTCGAAGCCGCGTACCGCGAGGCGGCCGAGTTCATGCACCAGCAGAATATTATCGACGAAGATGACACGCCGTACCCCTTGCATACCGTTACGCTCGCCGCGGTGTTTGCCTCGCTCGGTGGAAAGCCGCCGACGATCGCCTCGTACGAAAAACTCGTCCGATGGTTTTGGTGCGGCGCTCTCGGCGAAGTCTACGGCAGCGGCGGCGAAACGCGGATGGCGGTTGACTTGCCGCAACTGGTCGCTTGGCTACGTGGCGAGGGGGGGCCGCCGAAGACGGTCGAAGACGCCATCTTTCAGCAGAATCGGCTTTGGTCGCTCCGAGGGAAAATGTCTGCCGCGTACAAGGCGATCCATGCCCTGCTGATGCGGAATGGCTGTCGCGATTTCATCACCGGTAAACCCACCGACTTGATGACTTACCACCAATCGAAGATCGACATTCATCACGTATTCCCCCGCGCGTGGTGCATACGCCAACAGATCCCCAAGACGCGGTTCAACAGCATCCTCAATAAGACCCCGCTTTCAAAACGATCCAACCAGATCATTGGTGGGGCCGCCCCATCGATTTATCTACGGAAGATCGAGAGCGAAACGGGACTTTCGACAGAGCAGCTCGACGAGGTACTCCGCAGCCACCTTATCGAGCCCCAGCATCTCCGTAACGACGACTTCGAAGCTTTCGTCGCCTCTCGCGTCGACGCCCTTTCCGGCCTCGTGTCGGACGCGATGGGCAAACCGGTGGTTCTGGGCGCCCCAGACTCCGCAGCCAGCCTCGACGAAGACGAAAACGAATAACACCGGAATAGATCGCCACGATGGCTAAAAAACGCACCACCAAGAAGAAGACCAAGAAGACGGTCGAGGCGCTGACGCACCCCTCCAGCAAGCGGAAGAACTTGCCGTCGGCCGAGCACGAGCCGGTGATGGCGGCGGAGGACCGCGCGCCGGTGCGGGTGGCCATCGAGCGGCGTGATCCGGACCTCGATCCGCAGCTTGTTTGGCGGGGCAAGTTTGATGGGGACGAATCGAAGCTCGAGGTCCAGGCGCCGCCGGTCTACATCCAGGAGCGGGTCCACCCCAAAGCGCTCGTCGACGACCTGCTGCGCGAATCGACAAAGCGGGAGAAGAAGCAGGAACAGGATGAGCTGGAACGGGGCGACCGCGAGCCGCTGCTGTTTGCGGACATGTACGAGGACTTCAACGGGGTGCCCGAGGAAGCCAAGGGGGCCGAGTTCTACCAGCACGACGCCAACTGGACCAATCGGCTGATCCTCGGCGACTCGCTCCAGGTGATGGCTTCCTTGGCGGAACGCGAGGGCCTCCGCGGCCAGGTGCAGTGCATCTACTTCGACCCACCTTACGGCATCAAGTTCAACAGCAACTTTCAGTGGTCCACCACCTCCCGCGACGTCAAGGACGGCAAGGCCGACCACATCACCCGCGAGCCGGAGCAGGTCAAGGCGTTCCGCGACACGTGGCAGGACGGCATTCACACCTACCTATCCTACCTGCGCGACCGTCTCATCACGGCCCGTGACCTGCTCACCAACTCCGGCTCCCTATTCGCTCAGATCGGCGACGAAAATGTCCACCGTGTTAGGGCTGTGATGGATGAGGTCTTCGGGGAAGATAATTTCGTCTCGCTTGTAACCATGAAGACTACAGGTGGATTAGGTAGTGCAGGCTTAAAGAGCGTCGGAGACTACATACTATGGTATGCCCGAGATAAAGAAGTTATGAAGTTTCGGAAACCGCTTCTGACTAAAGTTCAGGGAGAGGGTTCTTCCACTGGAGCCCGATACAGCGCGGTCTACGATCGTGAAGCAGGGGAGTACCGTACATTAACCAGGCAGGAGCGTGCGGATGCATCTCTGATCCCCCCGTCAGTCAGCACTTTCCGTTATGACAATTTAATTTCGTCTGGATACACTACAACGTGTATTTTTCCGCTTGATTTTGAAGGGCAGACCTTCAAGCCAGGCGGTGGTAGGAGCTGGAAAACCAATCGACAAGGGATGGTCCGTCTAACGAAGGCTGGTCGTCTTGGATGCACTGGAAAGAGTGTTCAGTATCGCCGATTTCTGGATGATTATCCGAGTTACGAAGTCAACAACATTTGGGATGATCTGGCGGTTCGAACTGACAAACAGTATGTAGTAGAAACTTCTACCTCAGCGATAGCCCGCTGCCTTCTGATGGCAACCGATCCTGGCGATCTGGTGTTGGACCCAACGTGCGGGTCGGGGACGTCTGCGTACGTGGCCGAGCAGTGGGGCAGGCGGTGGATCACGATCGACACCTCGCGAGTGAGCCTTGCCCTGGCACGAGCGAGGATCATGGGCGCCCGCTACCCGTACTACCTGCTGGCCGACAGCCCCGAGGGACAGCAGCAAGAAGCGAAGATCAGCCGCACCGAGCCGAGCACCCAGCCTACCTACGGCCGCGTGCGGCAAGGCTTTGTCTACGAGCGGGTGCCGCACATCACGCTTAAGAGCATTGCGAACAACACCGAGATCGATGTCATCTGGGAGCAGTATCAGGGGGAGCTTTCAGCGATCAGCGATCAGCTGTCAGCCGAGCTGAAACTCAAGAAGCCTTGGGAGGAGTGGGAGATCCCCCGCGAGGCGGACGACTCCTGGAGCAAGAAAGCCAAGAAGCTGCACGTCGATTGGTGGAAGCAGCGGATCGCGCGGCAGAAGGAGATCGACGCCAGCATCGCCGCCAAGGCGGACTACGAGTACCTGTACGACAAGCCGTACGAGGACAAGAAGAAGGTCCGCGTCGCCGGCCCGTTCACCGTTGAAAGCCTCAGCCCGCACCGCACCCTGGGGGTCGGCGCCGATGACGAACTGATCGATCCGCTCAAGCTGGGCAAGAAGCGTCGCGGCGGGCAGTCTGACTCGGGCACGTCGCCCGACTTCGTGACCGTCATCCTCGAAAACCTCCGCACCGCCGGCGTGCAGCAGGCAAGCAAGGAAGACCGCATCGAGTTCTTGTCGCTCAAGCCTTGGCCCGGCGAGCACGTTTGCGCCGAGGGGCAGTACGAAGAGTCGGGTGACGACAAGCGAGCCGCCGTGTTCATCGGCCCCGAGTTCGGCACCGTCGCGCGCAGCGATCTGGCCGCCGCGGCAAGAGAAGCAGCCGAGGCAGGCTTCGACGTGCTGATCACCTGCGCCTTCAGCTACGACGCGCACGCAAGCGAGTTCGACAAGCTCGGCGCCCTGCCGGTCTTGAAGGCCCGCATGAACGCTGACCTGCACATGGCGGGCGACCTGGCCAACACCGGCAAGGGTAACCTGTTTGTGATCTTCGGCGAGCCCGACATCGAGATGCTCAGCGTTTCTTCGGACAAGGGGGGCAAGCAGCTCCGCGTGAAGGTCAACGGCGTCGACGTGTTCGACCCCTCCACGGGCGAGGTCCGCAGCGACAACGCTGACGGCATCGCCTGCTGGATGATCGACGACGACTACAACGAAGAGAGCTTCTTCGTCCGCCACGCCTACTTCCTCGGCCAGGGCGATCCGTACAAGAGCCTCAAGACAACGCTCAAGGCCGAGATCGACGCCGAGGCCTGGGCCACCCTCAACAGCGACACCAGCCGCCCCTTCGACAAGCCGAAGAGCGGCCGCATCGCGGTGAAGGTGATCAACCACCTGGGGGACGAGGTGATGAAGGTTTTCCGGGTGGAGTAAGGAGCAGCCATGGCGCGGAAAAAGACAGCGGTATACGCCCACCCGATGGACGAGGGCGAGAAGCTATACCAGCAGCGAGCGCGAATCGCGTTGCCCCTGTTGGTGCGTCAGGCGCTCGCTCAGGAGCAGATCAAGTACGATCCGCTCGCCAAGGAGATGGGGATGCCCAATCCCCGTAACCTCAACTTCGTCCTCGGCAGCGTGGGGGCCACGCTCGAAAAGCTGGGCGCTAGATGGGGCGAGCGGATCCCACCGATTCAGTCGCTCGTGGTCTCGCAAGGTTCGGGGCTTCCCGGGGCAGGGTTCTTCAGCGGTTTCGCGAAGCTGGAGAAGCCCACACGCCAGCAGCTAGAGGCGAAGCTCAAGGAGTACCACGCCGACATATTCGCTTATCCGAAGTGGCTTGAAGTGCTGCCGGCGTTGGGGCTGTCGCTCGCGGAAACCGTACCGAGCGACATGATCGAAGCCGCCCGTGCGTTCCGAGGGGGCCCCGAGAGTGAGCACCACAAGGCCCTCAAGGACTTGGTGTTGAACAACCCCCGGCTGCTGGGCATTCCAGTACGCTCCAAGGGCGAATTGGAATTTGCCTTGCCTTCCGCCGACCGCATCGACGTTTTCTTTACCAGCGGGAGGAAGCAGTTCGGCATCGAGGTCAAGTCGTCGATCTCCGGTGAGCAGGACATCATCCGTGGGTTATTTCAGTGCGTGAAATACCAAGCGGTACTCGACGCGTGGCGGGCCACGGAGCAGATCGTCGCCGATATCCGAGTGATGCTTGTGCTCGATAGACATCTCCCAGCAACGCTAGAAAAGTTGCGGAACACGTTGGGCGTCCGTGTCGAAGAGAACTTTTCAGCCAGAGCGAAGGCGTGAGCAGCGACGAACGCATCATCGACACAAGCATTCCATGCCTGGTGAGCGGCGTCTTGATGACCGGCAAACATTACGCGTGCCTGATCGCCACTGCGGAGCGGCTAGCGGTTAGCGACAGAGCTGCTGGGAGGGGTGATGAGGCATGCGGCGCGCCGCACCCGTGGACCCCCGGAGTTTCCGCAAAAAACGCGCACGCCCCCCATGTCGGCTAAGTGGCATTTCGGCTGTGCATCTCAACCCACCCCCCCTGCCAATTCGATCGCGGTTTCGAGCCGTTCTCGCGCCGACTTGGCGAGCCGCGACAGCCCGATTTCGCGAGCGAAGGCGATCGCCGGGTCGTCGCTCGAAGTCAGATCGGGTCGGCTCGAGACCAAGCCGATGAGTTCCGCCATCGGGATCTCGTCGAGGCTTCGCCGTTCGTCCTCGGGCGCCGCGTGGCGGAATGGCGCGGTCGCGGCGGGCTTGTCGCTGGGCCATAGGAACCGGCCGGCTTCTTCCTTGGTCGAGGTGACCTCGGGGATCATCGCCAGCACCCGATCACGGATCCTCGCCCCGGTTCGTGCGAACCCGTGAGCCCGTGCGATGCGTCGCGCTAGCACGTCGTCTCGGATCGGGCCTTCGGTCTCGACGATCGCCAACGCCAATTCTCGAAGATCACGGGAGTATTCGTCGTCATAGAATCGGTCCTGGTCCGCGGTGCGGTCGTCCAGTTTGGTGATGACATAGGCCTTTCGTGGCTTGTCATTCGAAGCCTGCTTGGCGACAAGCCGGGGGTGGCGGCTGTCATCGGTCGCAGGCGCGTCGGCGATCTCGTGCGTGTAGTTGACCGGCGGTAGGAGATCGTCACCGGCGGCGCCTGCCCTTGGCGGCGTAAACGCCTGAAGGCCCTCCGGCGAATCTTCGTTGGCCGGCGTGCTTGAGGGCCGGTCGCCCTCTCGAGAGGCTTGCAGCAGGCTGGTGAGCCGGTTGTGCAGGTCATCGATCGCCGCGTCGGGGTGGCGCCACCAATCGGGCGACCATACCCGCAAGATATTCCAGCCGAGGTTCTCGAGCACCTGCTGGCGTGTCTTGTCCCGATCGCGAGCCGCCGCCGCCCGTAGGTAGGCGGCGCCGTCGCATTCGATCCCCGCCAAGTAGGCTTCTGGTCGGTCGGGGTGGACGACCCCCAGGTCGACACGGAACCCCGAAACGCCCACCCCGGGGGTCAAACTCCACCCACGGCTTTCGAGGGCCACACTGACCGCCTGCTCGAAACAGGGGGCCGCGTCGCCCGTCGATTCTATCGTGGCGGCGAGGACCGTCTCCGGCCCCTTGTGGGCGTATTCCAAGAAGGCCTTGAGGTCGTGCACGCCCCGTGCCTTGGATCGATCGGCCCGCAGCTCGTCGGGCAGGAAGGAAGCGAAGACACGCAACGCCTGCCGGGCCCGGGTCACCGCCACGTTCAGCCGCCGTTCGCCCCCCTCCCGGTTGATGGCCCCGAAATCGACGGGGAACTTGCCCGCCGCGTCCTTGCCGAAAGTGATCGAGAAATACATCACGTCTCGCTCGTCGCCCTGGACGTTCTCCAGGTTCTTGACGGCGGTCGGCTCGACGCGGTCGTCGGCAAAGAACCACTCCAACTCGGGGGCGTCTCGCAGGGCCTGGTCGAACAGGTCTTGGATCAGAGCCTGCTGTTGGCTGTTGAACGTCACGACGCCGTAAGTCAGACGCTCCCCTTCGGGCCTGGCGAGGCAGCGACGCATCCGCTCGACGGCGTCGGCCACGATCGCCTCGGCCTCCGCGCGGTTGGTGCGGCTCTTGCCACGGTCGTACAGCCCTCCCGCCACTGGGATCAACGATACGCCCCGGTCTTCCGACTCCGCCGCCGGGAAGGTGACTAGTCCGTCGCCGTAATAATGGTGATTAGAGAAGGCGATCAGCGATTCGTGGCGGCTGCGGTAGTGCCAGTTGAGCACCAACTCGGGCAAGCCCGAGGCGTGCGCCTCGTCGAGGATGCTCGCCAGGTCCTTCTCGTAGTCTTCGAGTTCGGCGTTGTCTTCGTCGTCGTCGGCCTTGCCAAAAAAGTTGGTCGGGGGAAGCTGCTTCGGGTCGCCGACAATGATCGTTTGCTTGCCGCGGGCGATCGCCCCGATCGCGTCCCAGGTAGCGATCTGCGACGCCTCGTCGAAGACGACCACGTCGAACGGCGCCTGATCCGCCGGCAGGTACTGCGCGATCGACAGCGGCGACATCATCAGGCACGGCGCGAGCTTGCTGAACGTCTCGGGCATGCCGGAGATCAATTCACGGATCGATTTGCTCGGCCGCTTCAGCCCTATTTGGTGCCGGAGCAGCCCTAACTCTGACTTGCGAGGGACCTGCTCGCTCGCTGGAAGGCCGTGGTAGATTGCCTGCACCGCCCGGGGCGCCGCGGCCTTGCGAGCCGATTCATCGAGTTGGCAAAAGTCCTTGATCGCGTCCTCGTGACGGATCCGCTGAAATTTCCTCAACGCGTCGGACTGGTCCACCGCCAACGGCAGCCACCAGCGGGCGTAGGCGTGTTCGAATCGCGAAGCGGCCTCTTCGACCGTGAACTCGCCCCGTTGCAACGATGCGACGAAAGGCGCCAGGCCAAGCGTCTCGGCACGGCGACGAGCCGCCGTCCACGCGATCCACTGATTCAGCACGGAACGATTGGAGAGAACCCGCTCCGCCTGTTCCGCCGCGTCGCGGACGACCGAGACGGAGGCTTTCGGGACGGGCGTCACCTCCGCGAGCCTGGCGTACTCTTGCCATGCGTTCTGGAAATCCTTAGCGCTTCGGCGGCAATCGGACGCCGATTGGCGCCCTTCTTCGGTCAGCGATGCCTGCAGCCCAGCGACCGACGCGTTCGACAAGCCGAGCGTCGCTGCGATTTCACGGAGTCGCCCCGCGGCCTCGAGCTGCGAGTCGAGGGCGGAGCCATCTTCCAACACCTCCGCTTGAAGATCGGGAGGGAGATCGAGCGCCGCCATGTTCTCCTGCAGCTCGATGCGTAGCTGCTCCATCACACGCCCTGGTGGGTAGAGACGCCGGGCGGCAGCGATCAACGGCTCGAGTGATTGACGGTTGGCCTCTCCGACACGCTCCGGTGAGCTCTCGGCCGCGACGAACGCGTCACGCAACCGGCGGGCCGCTTCGAGCGGCGGGCGAAGGCTCGGCGGGTCTTGGTCGACAGCCAACTGCAGCTCCTGAGGCAGCGCCATGGACGCGTGGTTTTCCGCCAGCAGATCCTGACTATCCAGATGCTCTCTTAGCAAAGGGAGATCGATGTCGGGTTCCGCGGTGGCGTCCGCCGGCATGTAGGCCTTGAGTTTCTTCGTGACGCTCCTCCGGCGGAGGAGCGACAGCGGCCATATTGATCCGACGGCCTTGAGCCATGCCGCTTCGATCTCGTCGAGTCTGATCCGCTTCACGAGCGAGGGGTTGAAGCGGCGAGCATCGATCATTTCCCAGGCATCGGCTCTCTGCTTCAGCAGTATCTCGTGCCTTGTGAGTTGTTCCGGAAGGCTGTCGAAGGCGGCGTGGAAGACGAGTGGGGCAGGGGGGGGATCGGGTTTAACCAACTCGTTCGCCAAGCGGTAGTACATCGGCTTAGCGTCTTCCGGCGGTTGGTCGCGTGGCGGGGCGCCGAGCGCGGCGGCGAAGGAAGATAGGGCCTCATTCAGATCCCTTCGGGAACGCTCGCGACGCTCAAGCAATTCACGCCTTGCGGCAAGCAACGCCTTGAGCTCATCAATTTTTTCGTGAAGGACGAGCGATTCAGCGGGCTGTTCGCCACCTAGCAACTCTTGGGTCAGGCGATAGAGGGCGCCCAGTTGTGCAGCAGAAATATTCGCGGACAGCGGCAAGCCAATTGCCTTCGAAAGCTGCCCTACTCCGTCAGCCAGCGAATCAGACGATTCTTTCAACCGGCCGCACGTTGCCAGGAAGTCTTCCTCCCACGCCATCGACCATTCGGCCGCTTGCATGCGGCCCAGGTCGGCGTTGTCGGGCAACGCTACGTAATCGAAAATGATTTCGTCAACCGATTTCCTGAGTGTTTCGTAGTCGTCCCTGATTAGGGGGCGGTCACGGGACCAACCGAGATCGACCGCCTTCGAATCCTGCCGATCGGCACAAACGCCCATCGCCCGGTAAGCAGTCCATCCATTCGGGTGCACGGCATGGAGCGCAGCGACGTACGCGTTGAGTTCATCGCGACGCAGCCGCAAGCTGTCGTTCACCGCGATCCACTCACGGTCCCCTTGCCGAGAAGGCCTTTTCCAGGAGACCTCGAGCTGATCTAGCAAGCGGCGGCGCTCCGCTTTGTTTGAATGAAGCTCAACACAGCAATCCCCCAGCCCGTGTTGACGGAGGCGACGGTGCACGACGTCCAGGGCCGCGGTCTTCTCCGCGACAAAAAGCACGGTCTTGCCCACAGCCAAGCACTGCGCGATCAAGTTGGCGATCGTTTGGCTTTTGCCGGTCCCGGGGGGGCCGATGATCACCAAGTCGTGCCCCTCCGACACAGCCATCACAGCAGTCAATTGCGAGGAATCCGCCGGCAGCGGATGAAAGAGGTCGCTCGGCTCATAGCGTGTATCGATCTCATGCGGACGCGGGATCGGTCCGACATCGCTCCGCGCGAAGGCCTTGTCCGGTTCATTGACCAAATGACGCACCACCCGGTTGCGTTCGAGCTGGTCAACCCGGTCTACCAAGTCTTTCCACATCAGGTACTTCGCGAAGGAGAAGGAGGCGACCGTCGCTTCTTCGACCACTTCGAACCCCGGTATGTCCCGGACCGCGCGTCGCATGCGGTCGAGCACCCGGGGGACGTCGATCCCACTGTCGTCGGTCGGCAGATCCGACTCCATCGCCGTGAGGTCACAGTCGAAATCTTTTTTCAAGAGTTGCAACAGGGTTGCGTTGAAGCGGACATCGTCTTCGTGGTGGGCGAAGTAGAACGGTGATGAAGCGCTACGCCGCAAAAGTTTTACCGGCACGAGAAGCAGCGGGGCTCGATAGGTCTTCTCGGCCGTAGGCGTTTGCTTCCAGCGTAGGAACCCCACCGCGAGGTACAGCGTGTTGCACCCACCCTCGGCCAGGTCGTTCTTCACCTTTCGAAAGAGGGCTGTCAAACGCTTCTCGAGGTCGTGCGACTCGATCGGACACGCCACCTCGCCACGCTCCAACGCCTCACTCGCGAACTCAAGATCGAGGTCTTTCCGCGTGCGTTGCTGGTGGAGCGCGGGGTCGCGGTCGACGACAGCGTTGTGCTCATTCAGCGACACCAACCGCATCCGTGACCCATCCGCCAGGAGGTCTTCCAGCCGTGAGACGTTCGGGCAGAGAACAGGGATCGTCTGTTTGTTCGGCCGGAAATTCAGCAGCTTGTTTCGCAGGGAGAGGTCCAGTAATTTTCGCTGCCACCGCTCGACCCGACCCGCGGGGGTTTGAGGAAGGGGGTCGTCTTGCTCGGCTAGAGGACGCTCGTATCCCGGAGTGTCTGGCAGCGCCGGCGGCCCGGCCCCCTCGGCCTCTTGCGCGGGTTTGACGTCGCGCGCGCCGTGCGACGCGAGCGGACGGATCTGCGACATCCGGGCCCTCGCCACATCCACGGCAGCGACGAATTCGTGCTCACAAGCCTCGGAAACCTTGGCTTCGGCTGCGCGGATCGCATCGGCGAACTTGGCCGCGGGAACGTGAGTGACGAGCGTAGTCTCGAACACGACTAGCTCCTTAGCCGACAAGGCCTTCCGAACCTCGCTGCAATCCGGCTCACAGAGGCGGTTGAAGGTCTTCTCGGTCAGCCAGACACCCGCAAAGCAGTGGCCCTCGGTCATCAGGACCACCGGATGGAGCCCGATCGCCTCCAATCCCGAAGCGAAGAGCAAGGATGTGTCGAGGCATGTCGCCAAGCCGTCTCCGAGCACCGTGGTGACACGACGAGTCTTCTGACCGACCTGTTCGAAACTGCCGGGCGGGTTGGCGTACGTCAAAGACCTAGCCGCCACCGCAGACCACAGGGCCGCAGCCAGCATGTACGACCGATTGGGGTCACCCGACTGGTAGCCATCGAGCGCCGCAGGGTGACCATGACTGCTGAGAATCTCAGCCGTCGATTTGAGCAGAGGGGAGAGCGCAGGCTCATTGGGCGTCACGAATGCCGGGAGCAACTCTCCCATCCCTCCCATGCCGCCCCACTCGTCACGGGCGAGGACGCGCACGGACTCGCAAGTCTCGGCAAGTGATTGCTCGCCCTTCCGCAGTCGGAATACGAGCACGCCTCGGATCGCTTCGTCGAGAGAATCGAGATAGTCGGCGTCAACCTCGATATCGACATCACTCAGAGAGATTTGCTGGCCGGCTCCTATACGGTCAATGATCCAGCTCTTGGGGCGGACGAATGCGGGGCTCGTCGTCAGTTCGACGATGACCGACTCCAAGTCTTCCCCCGTCGGGTTGTGCACGACCACCGATCGCAGCAAAGGGATAGCGTTCTGCCACGCCGCGTAGTTGAAGCACTGCTCTACGGTGGCGACTATCCATGGATTTACCTCCTCGCGTACTTGCGAGCCTTCGCGTTCTGACAACGGCATCCTTCATTCCTCTTGCTCTGTGTATCACATCAGACAGGAGCTTCCTGTTAGCCGGGGACAAACGAATGATGAGCAATGTCCGAACAGGCCCTAGCGTGCATTCTGGCTACCCCAGCGCAGCTCGCGTCTACCCCACGAAGAAAATTGTAGCTGTCGCCGCCGGCGCTTGCTCGTTGTACTCCGACAATCTCAGACTCTGAGTGCTAGAGAGGGCAACGCAGCTTTACTTGTAGTCCACCTAGATGCGTGCTTGAGGTGTACATGACGCAATTATCCAACCAGGCGTCGTGAGCCCCAGGCTCGGTCTCCGATAGGTTTCGGCGTCATATGGGTCTAAACGCCTAGAAAAAAGAGAACTCACGCCCCCGTGATATCCTGCTCGCAGACCCAAATCGATACGGGCACGGCAGGTTGGCAAAGCACAGACCGCAGAGCCCCCCAAGGCTTTGCCAAGATAACGTCTGTGCTGGACCAGTCGGGGCTCGACTTGTTCAAGACAATGGATCATGACCCATCCGCTCAGAGACAGCGAGTCGCAGCTATTCGCACAGGGAGCGAACCATTGCCAAGATTCCCGTTTGTGCGGCCCGGGGAAGCTTCGTCCAAGACTCAACAACTAGTAACAGATCGGGATCGAGCCCGCACGATGCGTCGTCGAGTGCAGCGCATAGTGCAGCGCTATCCTGAGAATCGACTTCTTCCGCGGTGAATAGATCATCTGCGTGCGGACTTCTAATCCGCAGGTCGCTGGTTCGAGTCCAGCCGGGCGTGCTTCTCAGACCCCCGTTTCGTGAGCCTCCGGCTCGCCGCTCTTCGGCTGATCCGCCTCCGGGTTATGAGCGCTGCTCTCAGCGTTACCTAGAGCGGTATTCGAATTGGTGTGGACGAGGGGGGAAGCGATTGGCGGCGTGGCGAGGAAGCCGAAGCAGGCAATGCGGTGCATTATCGATGCAGGCTGACGAAGCCATGACGCCGATCGCGAGCCGAGCGTCTACACCAATGAGCAAACCGCTCTAGAGCCTCAGTACTGGCAAGTTCGCCCGTTTACCGCTTCTCGGATCAACCGAGCGCGCGCTTGCTCGGACTCCTCGCTCGACTCTAAATGTGTCGCCGGCAGTTGACACTGTCATCTGTGCCTACCGGTTCACGCAGCTAAAAAGCCTGGAAATCACCGGATTCATGGGCGGCATGGCGATTGCTTTAATGCTTGTCATGAAACAAGGATGTTCCCCTTACTCGAACTGGAGAACTTTTCATGTCGACGCTCCGCCCTACCCACGGCAGTCGCAACGCTGCAGACCATACCAACAACTACGAATCGATGACTCCCCGCGAACAGTTGCTGGGGATGTTCGTGGTCCTCCTCGTGTTGCTGCTCGCCGTCGTGCTGAAGTCGCTGTAGGGGCTGAAGTCTCTGTAGGGAAAGGCATGCTGGGAAGGAAACAAGGACGCATCGCGATACAATGGACCGTATGCCAAACCAGGATGAGCACAACTCAGCGACGGCCCCACCGATCGACGGCTATGTCTTCCGGGCGATTGCGGACTGCACCTACGACTGGGAAGGCTGGCACCAGCCCGATGGCAAGTTGCTGTGGGTCAATGCCGCGGTCGAGCGGATCACTGGCTATTCGCCGAGCGAATGCCTGGCGATGGAGGATTATCCCTTGCCGCTGGTTGCCGACGAAGATCGCGACAAGGTTGCCGAGGTCC
The DNA here is from genome assembly GCF_007859945.1 of Pseudobythopirellula maris. GTDB lineage: Bacteria > Planctomycetota > Planctomycetia > Pirellulales > Lacipirellulaceae > Pseudobythopirellula > Pseudobythopirellula maris. Next base: position 173,098 of record NZ_SJPQ01000004.1, read on the forward strand.
TCCGAGACGCGATCGCCGGCGGCAGCGGCAACCACGTCGAGTTTCAGGTGGCTCGACGCGACGGGCAGGAGCGGTGGGCCGCCGTGTCTTGGCAGCCGATGTACGACCACAGCAAGCGGCATCGAGGTTTTCGAGCCAGCGCGCGGGACGTCACCGAGCGGCGTCAGCTACGCGAAGAGCTTCGGCTTCACAACCAGCACCTCGAGCAACTCGTTCAGGAGCGAACCGCGAAGATCGCTCAACTGGAAGAGCAGCGGCTCAAGATGGAAAAGCTGGCCGCCCTGGGGCAGATGGCGGCGGGCGTCGCTCATGAGGTCAACAATCCGCTGGCAGGAATCCGCAACGCGTTCACGCTGTTTAAAAACAACCTGTCGCCAGACGACGAAGACTACGGCCTGCTGGAACTGATCGACAGTGAGATTGAACGCATCAGTTCGATCACGCATCAGATGTACCAGCTCTACCGCCCCAGTCAGCAATCGCCGAGGCTGTTCGATCTTTGCCGAACGGTCGCCGATGTCGTCCTGCTGGCCGAGCCGCTGGCGAAGGAAACCGATGTGCGGATCACAGTCGAGACCGGCGGTTGCGTCGCCGATGAACAGCTCGGTCCGACCGAGGTGATTCTGCGAGAAGGCGAGCTGAAGCAGGTGCTGTTGAACGTGCTTCGCAACGCGATCCAGGCGTCGCCGCCCGGCGGCAACGTTGTCGTCAGAGTCTCGACCACGCGGGCCGAGGCGTGCGTGCTCCTGATGGACGAGGGGGGCGGCGTGTCCGAAGCAACGTCGGCAAGGCTGTTCGAGCCATTCTTCAGCACCAAGACGGAGACCCGCGAAGGGATGGGACTGGGCCTGCCGGTGTCCCGCAGCTTGACCGAAGCGATGGGAGGGACCATCTCCCTACGCAATCAAAAAACTGCCGGAGCGTGTGCGACGGTCACCGTGCCACGCCGGGGCGTCGCCGGCCATGAATGACTCACCCTCGAAGAAGAGAATCCTGATCGCCGACGACGAGCCGCTGTACTTGCGGACGACCGGCCAACTGCTGCGCAAAGCGGGTTACGAGTGCGTTTGTGTGCCCGACGGCAAGGAGGCGTTGGAGAGGCTTCACAAGGAGCCATTCGACCTGATCCTTTCCGACCTCAACATGCCGGGCAACCTGAAGCTCGAACTGCTGCAACAGGGACGCTCGCAGTGGCCGCACATCCCCTTGATCGTGATCACAGGCGTGCCCTCGCTGCCGACCGCCATCGAAAGCGTACGGCTCGGCATCGCGGACTACCTGCTCAAGCCCGTCAAGTACGAGGACCTGCTTGCCAGCGTGAGTCGCATGCTGTCTCAACCGACGGCGATGGCTTCCGAATCGATTCCGATCCCACCCGACGCTGAAGCCCTCTCGGCGAAGTACCCGGAGATCATCGGTCGCAGTGAGCCGATGATCGAGGTGCTGGAAGTCGTCGATCGAGTCGCTCACACCGACACCAACGTGCTGATTAGCGGCGAGAGCGGCACAGGCAAGGAGGTAATCGCTCAGGCGATCCACCGCTACGGCCGTCGCGCCCAGCAAAGTTTCCAAGTCATCGACTGCACCTCCATCCCCGAATCTTTGTTCGAGTCGGTTCTGTTCGGCCACGCCAAAGGCGCATTCACCGGCGCCACCCAAGATCAGGACGGCTTGCTGAGCCACAGCCATCGCGGAACGGCTTTCTTCGATGAGCTGGGTGAGCTCCCGATGGCGTCGCAAGCCAGGCTGCTGCGCGCCGTGCAGGAGCAGGCGTTCACCCCTGTCGGCAAGAGCCAACTTGTTCACATCGACACCCGATTCATCTGCGCGACGAATCGCGATTTGCAGGAAGAAGTCAACGCGGGCCGGTTTCGGCAAGACTTGTTCTACCGGCTCGGAGTCATCCACATGGAGCTGCCTCCCCTGCGGGAGCGTGGTGACGATGTGGTCCTGCTGGCCCACGCGTTCCTGGATAAGCTGCAACGGGGCGAGGCTCGCATCAAAGGCTTGTCCGACGAAGTGATCGACTGCTTCGGTCGCTACCGATGGCCGGGAAACATCCGCGAATTGCGAAACGTCATTGAACGTTCGGTGGCCTTGTCTCAAACGGAAACCGTTCAGCTGTCCGACCTCCCGAAGCCGATACGCGATGCGGAGGCGTCGGCGCCCCGTGCGGTTTCTGTGCTGGCCGAGATTTCAAGAGAGGAAGCCCTCGACAACGCCGACCAAAGCTACCTGACGGCGTTGCTAGAGAAGCACAAAGGCAACATCTCTCAAGCCGCACAACAAGCCGGCCTCTCGCGGCAAGGCATGCACAAGCTGCTCTCTCGGCACGGGTTGAGTGCAGACGATTTCCGAGCTTAGGCCTGCCCCCGCCCCGCACCACGGACTCGGTCTTTGCGTAGGGAGGTGAATCCAGCTTCACTCTCCAGCAAGGGCGATCCTCATGGCGCTCCGGCAATAGATCGCTAGGGATGATTCGCTCGATGATTTCCACCTCGAAATCTTGCAGGGCACTCGCGGGCTGACTCTCGGCGCTTTGTTTTGACTGCTCGACGATAAATAGAGACCTTAAGGAGCTTCGCATGACCGATCGACGCCAAATCATCATCACTGCTGAGGATTACGAACGGCTGGAAAGCTTGCTCGCGAGCGAATTCGCCGCCGCCTTCAGCGACAAGCCTTACCTCCAGGTCTTGCGCGGCGAGTTGCATGCCGCCAAGATCGTCAGCCCTCGAGAGGTCCCGTCGGATGTCGTGACGATGAACTCGACCGTTCGATTGCGGCAGACCCGCAGCAAAGAGGTCGAGACTTACACGCTCGTCTATCCGGAAGACGCCGACATTGCGAAATGCAAGCTCTCTGTCCTGGCTCCCATCGGCACGGCGATCCTCGGCTATCGAGTCGGTGACCGCGTCGAATGGAACGTGCCGAGCGGGGTGATACGATTCCATATCGAAGCCCTTTCGTTCCAGCCGGAACGCGATGGGGTCGTCGCCTAGCGTTGGCTACCGCACCCTCGTCACGTTGTCGTGCGGGTTGGGGTCGGGCAGCAGCAATTGGGGGTCGGCCCCGGCGTTGCTGCTGGGCAGGCGCACGCGGCGGGCCCCGCAGTGAGCGTCGGCTTTGCGCAGCCGGGTGGGTCGACTTGCGCTGTGGGTCTGCCGTTGTAGGCTTGGGGGGGACTGGCGAGGGCGCAATCGGTCGTTTGACGTGAGCGAAAGATGAAGATTCTCGACTCTTTGTTGAGGCGTGGGCCTGACGGCATTATCCTTCAATACGCACTTCGAAGGTTTCCCCCAGGACGAACCACGTGAATTCATCGCTCCGCTGCTTTGCGCTGTTGCTGCTCGCCGTCACCCCCGCGTGGGGCCACGAGAACCACGCCGACGAAAGCCACGACCACGCCGGCCCCGACACTGAGGCACGCGAAATCGGGGCACGCGAAATCGGGTCCGCCCTGGCGCTCCCCACGTTCGATGGCCCCAAGCCGTGGTCCGACAAGCCGGTCCTCAGCGACGAGGGGCGGTTCCAGATCGCCATCATGACCGACCGCACCGGCGGCCACCGGCCGGGGGTTTGGATGCAAGCGGTGCGCAAGCTCAACATGCTCCGACCGGAGTTCGTTGTTTCAGTGGGCGACCTGATCGAGGGATACACCGACGACCGCGACCGGGCGCTGGCCGAGTGGCGCGAGTTCCTCGGGTTCATCGACCGGCTGGAGATGAAGTTCTTCTTCGTCGCCGGCAACCACGACGTCACCAACCCGATGCTCCACAAGCTGTGGCGCGAACGGTTCGGCAAGGAGTGGTACTCGTTCGATTACCGTGGGGTCCACTTTCTCTGTCTCAGCAGCGAGGACCCCACGCCGCAGCACCTGAGCGACGAGCAGGTCGCTTTCGTTCGCAGCGACCTCGACCAGCACGCCGACGCCAGCCACACGCTGGTGTTCCTGCACAAGCCGCTGTGGACTTACGCCGAGCGCGATCTGGCCGGCGGCGGCCCGGACCGCACGAACTGGAAGAAAGTCGAGGCGCTGCTCGCCGGCAGGCCGCACACGGTCTTCTCCGGCCACGTGCACCACTACGTGCAGTACGAGCGTAACGGCGGCAGCAACTACTACTCGCTCGCCACGACCGGCGGCGGCTCGCAGCTGCGCGGCGACGACTACGGCGAGTTCGACCACGTCACGTGGCTCACGATGCAAGGGGGCCGCCCGCACGTGGTGAACCTGCGGCTCGAAGGCATCCTGCCGCACGACGTGGTGACCGAGGAGAGCGCCAACACGTTCCGCGGCTTCTTGGCGGACACGGCGGTCGAGGTCGCCCCGATTCTCCTCACCAGCGAGGAGCAATTCACCGAGGGCGACTTGCACCTGCGACTCGTGAACGACTTCGGCGAGACGGTCGAGCTCGAGGGCGAGTTCGACGGGCTGCCGCTCAAGGGGCTCACGGTCGACCCGCAGAAGATCCGCATGTCGGTCGGCCCGACCGGCGTGGCCGAGAAATCGGTCCGTTTGCGTTTCGAGGAGCCGATGGACCTTGACCGGCTGTCGATGGTGACCTTCGTCGCCAAGACCAAGACCCTGTCGGACAACCCGCTGCGGGCCGAGCGGCTCGTGCCGGTGTTGATCGACCGCAAGCACACGGCCTGGGCATTGACGGAGACTCCCAAGATCGACGGCGAGCTGGGCGATTGGCGCCCGCTGACCGGCGGCAAGGCCTTGCCGTTCCGCAGCCGCGACAACGCGCTGGTGCTCGACGCGCCGGAGCATTGGCAGGGGCCCACCGACGGATCATTCGCCTTCGCCGCCGCTCACGACGAGAAGCGTCTCTACTTCGCCGGCGAGGTGACCGACGAGCGCCTGACCGAGGGAGACCGCCTGGAGTTCATTGTCGACGGCCGCCCGCTGGCGAGGCGTCTGGAAAGCCACTGGCTCTACAAAGAGGTGCGGCTGAGCGTCGCCCCGGTGGGAGACGGCGAGCGTGTCGAGGCCTCGGCCCGACGCGGCGATAAGAAGCCGATCGAAGGCGTCGAGGGCGCCGGCCACAAGACGGAGCAGGGCTACGCATTCGAGGCGTCGCTGCCGATCGAGGTCTTGAGCGAACGCTCGGGCGACGACGCGTGGCGAGGGTTCCAGCTCGCCGTGGTGCTGCACGACGTGGACGACCGCGGCGAGGTCGCCTCGAGGGTCCTGTGGCGTGGTTCGCCGTCGGTCGACAGCACGAACACCGGCTACGGCCAGTTCCTGTTGGACTGAACGCCGGCCGACACGAGATCAGAGACAACGCATCAAGCGGCCGCGGCCTGCGGCTCGGCGCCGCTGAGCACGCGTTTGTAAGTGGCGATCACCGCTTCCTCGGAGAACCCGCCTTGCAGGCTGGCTTGGCCGCCGGCGGCCAGGTGGGTCGCCAGCCCGCGGTCGTCGAGCACCTGACGGATCGCCCGTGCGCAGTCTTCCGGTTCGCCGGTCTCGAACAGCAGGCCGTTCTGCCCCTCGCGGATGAGCCACAGCGGCCCGCCGCTGTTGGAGGCGACGACCGGCTTGCCCTGCGACCAGCCCTCGAGGATCACGTTGCCCAGCGGCTCGAGCCGCGAGGGGAGCACGCAGACATCACTCGCCGCCAGGCAGGGGCGGGCGTCGTTGCGCCAGCCGGTGAACCGGACCCGCGGGGCGACGCCGATCCGCTCGGCCAGCTCCTCGAGCGCCGTGCGCTCGGGGCCGTCGCCAACGATCCAAAGGAAGGCTTCCGGCACGTGGGCGATCGCCTCGATCAGCCAGTGGAAGCCCTTGCGCGGCACGAGCCGGCCGACGCTGCAGACGACCGGGGCGCCCGCAGGCGTATCGAGCTCGGCGCGGTCGATCGGATCGACACGCTCGGTCGAAGTGAAGTTCGTGACCAGCTCGACCGGCTTGGTCCAGCCGAGGTCGCGCACCCGGTCGATGATGCCGGGGGCGTTGCAGATCAGTTTGTCGGCGCGTTCGAACTGGGTGAGCCGGTCGGGGTAGTCTCCCAGCCGGCCGAGCCGCAAGGCGCCGCCCGCGTCGACGGGCAGCAGGTGCCCGGCGCGAGCCATCCAGGCGAGCACGGCGTCGGGACGCCAGTCGCGGATCACCCGTTGGATGCGCCGCGGCACGGTCCAGCGGTCGAGCGAGAGATTCCGGAAGTTGCTCTCGGCGAGGATCTCAGCGGAGCCGGCAACCTTGTCGCGCCACGACCGGCCTGGGCGGATCACGACCTTCTGCTCGACGCCGCTGTCGGCGAGGCCGCGCACCAGGTGGCAAAAGAACGCCTCGGCGCCCCCTTCTTTGCCGAAATGGTAGTGTAGGACTTTCATGTCGCTGATCGGCCGCGTGAGGGGCCGCCGGGTGTGGGGAGTGGGCGAACGCTAGGCGACCTTCTTGAGCGGCTCGGCCGGGGCCGACGCGATCGGAAGCGTTCGGGGCGGGGCGCCCTCCATGTCGTCGTGCGAGGGCCGCCGCTTCAGGGCGTGGCGTTGGTAGATCTTCGCTTCGGTCAGGAACGAGTAGACCGATCCGGTGAGCGCCTGAATCAGGCCGGGGAACCCGCACCGCCACAGCCCGTTGCGGACGTAGAGCCGCAGGAAGTAGAGCGGCGGGTTGAGGAAGAACTTCGCGAAGCGCGCTTGGGCGCCGCGCTCCAGCAGCATGTCGGCCTTGAGCGTCGAGTAGCTGTTCTCCTTGAGGATCTGCTCCTCGACCGGCAGCGGGCGGTAGTGCAGCAGGCTGCCCGGCTCGCAGTCGAGCACGTCGCCATCGGCCAAGATCCCTTCGTGGACTCTGAGCGTGAGGTCGAAAGCTCCGCGGTCCTTGCGGATGAGCCGCAAGATCTTGCGCTCACGCACGCTCTTGGGTGTGTAGCCGAACCCGATCAGGTAGGGGCGGCGGGCGAAGCGGTAGCCGGCGACCGAGTCGGGCGCCCCGAGCAGCCGCGGCAGCTCGTCGCGCAGCTCCTCGTCGAGCCGTTCGTCCGAGTCGATGCTCAGCAGCCAAGGCTGCGTGCACTGCTCCAGAGCGAACTGCTTCTGGGCGGCGTAGCCACGCCACGGCTCGTAGACGAACCGTATCGGCCAGCCGGCCGCGGCGTAGCTCTTCACCAGCTCGGCGGTGCCGTCGGTCGACCCAGAATCGACGATCACAATCTCCGCGCAGTCGGACAGGCTCTCGATGCAATTGCCGAGGTACTGTTCCTCGTCCTTGCAGATGATGAACGCTGAGACGGGCAGTCGGGCTTCGGGAGGCATGGCTTGGGGCGACGCTGAGTGACGTGTCCTTGGGGGGCTGACGGCTGCGTGACGGCTACTTGATCGCCGAGATAAAGTGGCCTTCGGCGATGTTGCAAATCCGCTCGCCGCGCTGTCCGTCGTATACCCCGCGACGGAAGTAGAGCGACGCGCCGATCGAGTCCCACGCGTGGGCCGCGTGGCGCCGCAGCTTGCCGCCGCCGGTCATGTTCAGGCCCATCGCCGCCCGACCCCAGATGAGCGGGGTGACGGTCGCCCGGCTGTAGCCGATCTCGGCCAGCGCCTGCCGCCACCAGCTTGGCGTCACGCGGTGGAAGTCGTCCGGGTGGCCGTGGATGCGGAACATCCAGGGAACGGTGATGTAGACAACGCCCCCGGGGCGCAGAACGCGATGCATCTCCTCGAGGATCTGCTGCGGGTCGAAGACGTGTTCAAGCGTGTTGAGCGAGAGGCACTTGTCGAACGCCGCGTCTTCAATCGGGAGCGGGTCTCCCGGTTCGACAAGCCAAGTGGGCTCTGCGTCGGGATCGATGTTGACGGACGAGTAGTCGATGCCCTGCGGGAGCCGCTTGATGTAGAGCGATTTCTCGCCCCCACCGACGTCGAGCACCCGCCCCGACAGGTCGAGCCGCTCGAGCAGCTCGTACTCGAGCTTGCGGATCGTGCTGACGCCGGGGAACTGCCGGCAGAGACGCCACCAGCGGCTGAGCGAGGGAGCCGGCGGCGGGGCGGTGGTGAACTGCATATTGCTGGTCTCCGGGCGTCTTTTCTTGTTCAAACGCCCCCGGTTTGGGCGATTCTGTCCGCCTCGCGAATGCCCGGCGGCGGCGGCTGTCCGCTCGGGTCGGGAGTGAAGTTGATTCGCGGTATGGCGTCAACACCAACCCGGTCCTGAGACTCGGGTTGCGCCGCCCGGCGGGGCGGCGGACGAGCCGTGGGATCGCTCTTGAGCCGCCCGCGGCGGTTCGTGTACTCTCGCCGCCCGCGCCTGCCAGGGGGCAGCCGCCAATCCGTCGACCGAGGGACCAACCGTGAGCACCGCCCACGCCAGCCACGATCTATCGTCCAGCACCAGCACGCCCTTGGGCGTCGCCTCGACCGGCGGGCCTCACTTGCCGCGCCAACGGCTCAAGGACCAGTTCTGGGTCAAGGCGATCAAATGGCGGCTCTACAAGCGACGGTTCGGCCACGCCGGCTGGTCCACCCGCTACCTGTTCGACAAGATGGTCCGCCAGCTGACGCCGGCCGACACGGTGATCGACTGCGGCGCCAACGTGGGGCTGTTCACCCGCATGCTCGCCGAGCGCGGCTCGACCGTGCACGCGTTCGAGCCCGATCCGTACTCGTTCTCGCGGCTCAAGCAGAACACGTCCGACCTGCCGAACGTGGTGCTGCACAACGCGGCCGTGGGCACGTGTGAGGGCTCGATCAAGCTCTACCGCAAGCCGGGGTTCGATGACTCGCCCGAGTCGGCGTCGCTCAGCTCGTCGGTCTTCGCCGACAAGGTGAACATCGACCCCAACAGCTACGTCGAGGTCCAGCAGATCGACTTCTTGGCGTTTATGAAGGAGCTCGGTTCGCGGGTGGCGATCCTCAAGATCGACATCGAGGGCGCCGAGGTGCCGCTGCTGGAGGCGATGCTAGAAGACGGCTCGCTCCAGCTCAGCGACGCGACGTTCGTCGAGACGCACGAGAGCCGTGTGCCCGAGCTGGCCGACCGGACCGCCGCGCTCAGGCGGCTGGCCGAGACCGACGACTGGCACGGGCTGCTGCACCTGGACTGGGAGTGAGCGGCGCAGGCCAACGGCCGGTGGTCAGGGGAGGATGTTGAGCGCCTCACCGCTGGTGCGACGCAGCACGCCGAAGCGCCGGCATGAGCGATGCCGACTTCAAATGACAGCCTTATCCGGCTCGAGCGTGTGCTGGGTTTTGCCGCCGTAGCTGGCGGCCGCGGCGCCGGCGAACCAGCCGACCGTGGCGATGAGCATCAAGGTCTTGTTCAGCTCGAGCGACACGCTGCCCGCTAGGTAGAGCAGCGGCGAGGCGATCGCCAGCAGCAGGCACACACGCGACACGATCTTGGCGATTGGCTTCATCGGAATCTTATTGCTGTAAGGAAAAGAGGAGGCTCAAGCGTCGACCGGCAGCTTGGACTGCGTGAACTTGCTGATCAGCAGGTAGAGCACCCCGCAGGTCAGCCAGCACGGAATGACCGCGTAGGCGGCGAACAGCCCCTGCCAGTAGATCAGGTAAAGCGCTACAAGCACCGGCAGGCCCCAAGCGAGAAGGACCGCGGGGTTGATGCCCGATCCGGCACGGGCGGCGTATTCGTCGGCCAGCCCGAAACGCTTCATCAGGTAGAAGTCGACGAAGATGATGGCGCCCATCGGGCCGAGGACCGTGCCGTAGGTGCCGACAAAATCGAGCAGCTTCGCCGACAGGTTGGGGAAGATCCCCGCCGCGGTGGCCACCGCGCCGGCAATGATCGTGGCCAAGACACGCGGCATCCATGGCGCCACGCCCTGGAAAGCCAATCCGGCGCGGTAAATCGTCGGGTTGGCCGTCGTCCAGCCGGCGATCACCACGCACAGGATGCCGGTCCAGCCGATCGCGTCCCAGGTGAGCAGGCCGGGATTGACCGACACGCCGGCGTCGAGCGGGTAGGCGTCGGTCGACACCCGCATCGAGGCGGCCAGCAGCAGCCCGGCGGCGATCCAGGCCATGTAGTGGCCGAGGAACATGCCGATCGCCGGCGCCCAGCCGGCCGACTTGTTCTTGGCGAAGCGGAAGATCGACAGGTCGGCCATGCCGAAGTGCATCGCCCCGTTGCAGAGCCAGGCGAACACGACGATCTGCCAAAACGGGAAGGCGTTCTCGCCGTTGCGCGCCTGGACGAACGCGATCGCCTCGTCCCACTTCTGCGTCAGGTCGCCCCAGCCGCTCACCTCCATCTGGCCGAGCGACACGACGCCGCAGGAGGCGAACACGACGATCATCCACGGCGCGGCGAGGTTGGCCATGCGGGCGACCCGCTCGTAGCCGCCGGCCGCCACGGCCGTGATCACCACGCCGACCAGCACGCAGATCAGCGTGAACGACGGGGCGCCGAGCCCAAACGTCTCGCTGGGGACCTCGTAGAAGACGTTGAACGGGATGCCCACCGCGCTGGCCGAGACCGTAATCATCGCTCCCGCCAAGAAGCAGAACAGCACGCCGTTCACGACGTTGTAAAGCTTCACGAGCGAGCCGCCGGCGATCCGCTCGAGCTGGTAGTAGAGGGTGAGCCGCTTGCTCAGCGCGATCGGGGCCACCAGGTAGCGCCAGGTGAGCACCGCCAGCAGGTTGCCCAGCAGCAGGCCGACAAACACGTCTTGCAGGCTCGCCCCGGCCGCCAGGAACAGCGGGCCGATCATGAACTCGGTCCCCGCGCAGTGCTCGCCGGCGTACATGCCCCAGAACTTGCCGTCGCCCAGCAGGGCGCTCTTGGGCACGGGCTCGCGTTCGAACTCACCGCCCGAGGATTCGCCGCTTGTGGAAGCTTGGTCCGCCATCGGTGGCCTTAGTAGCTAAAAAAGGATGAGGGAAAAGACGCTCGTGGGCCCTAGAATGACCAACCGGCGAAGCCGTGGCAAGCCTCGACGCGGCAAGCTTCTGAGACAGCCGAGCGACTGATGCCCGGCGGGCACCGCCCGCCTCGCCTGACCCGGAATCTTTACCACCGCCGGTTGTTCACTGACGCCGCCCACCCTGAGCCCGCAAGAGGTGAAGGCCGACCGCGGCCTCTCACAGCCCCCAGTCGGGCGCCAGGGCCCGCACCTTCTCGGTGAAGCGCAGCAGCGTGGGGATGTCGAGCTGCTCGGTGCGGGTGTCGGGGGCGAACTCCATCTCGTCGAGCAGCACGTCGACCTGCTCCTTGGTGGCGTGCTGCTTGAGCGCGGACACGACGTTCGCACGCAAGAACTTGCGGCGGTGCAGGAAGATCGCCTTGATCCACTGGTGGAAGAACTTCAGGTCGGGGATCGCCGCCCGCCGCTCCGGGTCAACGATGATCCGCACGATCGCCGAGGTGACCTTGGGCATTGGCCAGAAGACCTTGGGCGACATCTCGCGCACGACCTCGGTCGTGCACTGCGCCTGCATCCACACGCTCAGCGCGCCGTAGTCCTTGCTCCACGGCTTGGCCACGAGCCGGTCGGCCAGCTCTTTCTGGATCGTCGCGACCATCGTGTGCGGCGTGTGCTCGCACAGCAGCAGGTTCGAGAGGATCGGCGTCGCCACGTTGTACGGCAGGTTGGCCACGAGCTTGAGCCGCGAGTCGGGCAGGTCGGCCAGGGCGTCGCCCACGGCGTCCATCACCTCTGGCGCGAAGCGGTTCTTGTTCTTCAGCGCGTCGCAGCGCAGCTGCGTGACGTTGCCGAACCGCAGCAGCTGCTCGCTGGCGAGCTCGTACAGGTGGCCGTCGATCTCGACCGTCACCACGCGGCCCGCCTCGGGGGCCATCAGCGTGGTGAGCGACCCGGTGCCGGTGCCGATCTCGAGCACCACGTCTTGGGGTCCCAGGTCGGCCGAACTGATGATCATCCGCACCAGGTTCATGTCGATCAAGAAGTTCTGCCCATGGCGCGAAGCCGGCTCAACGCCGATTTCGCGGAGCTTCTGCATGAGGAACGACTTGGTCTGAAGCGGAGGTGGCACAGGCGCGGGGCGGGGCAGGGGGGAGGGGGGGATCGTGAGCGTGGGGGCGATAGCCGACGAGCTACGCTCGTCGGGGGAATCAAAGGCAATGTCACCCGTGGCGCTTCCGACGAGCGTAGCTCGTCGGCTACCGGCAAATGGCTACACAACCGTATCCTGCGGGGCGACGCGATCCTAGCCCTGACGGCCCGCAAATTGCCATTCGACGCAGGGTTATGGGCCCGCGAGCTGCCGCTCCACGCAGTGTTATCGGCCTGCGAGCTGGCGCTCGACGCAGGGCTACCGGGCCGCGAGCTGGCGCTCGACGTACTTCGCCAGCAGGTCGGTCTCGATGTTCACCCGGTCGCCGACCCCGCGGGCGCCGATGGTCGTGGCGCCCAGGGTGTGGGGGATCAGGGCGACGGAGAAGCGGCCCCCCTCCTTGTTGTCTTCCACATCGACCAGCGTGAGGCTCACGCCGTCGACCGCCACCGAGCCCTTGCTCGCCATCTGGCGGATCTGCTCGGCGGGGACCTGGAAGTAAAACTTGGCCCACTCGCTGTCTTCCTCGCGGGCGTCGACCACGCCGACACAGTCGACATGCCCCGCCACGTAATGCCCGCCAAGCTGGTCGCCGGCCCGCAGCGACGGCTCGAGATTGACCCGGTCGCCCGCCTTCAGCTCGCCGAGCGTGGTGCGGGAGAGCGTCTCCTCGCCCGCCTGGAACGCCATGTCCACGCCCTCGCGGGCGACCACCGTCAGGCAGCAACCGTTCACACTAACGCTGTCGCCCAGCGCGACCGCCTCGGCGATCGCCCGATCGCGCACCGTGAGGCGCACACCGGGCCCCTCGGGCTCGATGGCGACGACTTCGGCGAGTGATTGAACAAGGCCGGTGAACATGGGGGGGAGCTTTCAGCGATCAGCTTTCAGCGGTCAGTTTTCTTGTAATCCCCTTCCCCTGGTTGGGAGGGGCTTAGGGAGCTGACAGCTGAACGCTGACAGCTGACCGCTTCTCATCACTTAATCACCGGGCAGATATCAAACCACTGCCGGCCTTCTTGGTACATCCACTCGGTGCTCTCTTCCGGACCCCAGAAGCCGGGGTCGTACATGTAGAGCGTCGGGCGGTCGCGTTCGGCCCAGGCATGAAGGATCGGGTCGCAGATCGCCCAGGCGGCCTCGACCTCGTCGGCGCGTGCGAACAGGCTCGCGTCGCCCTCGAGCGCGTCGAGCAGCAGCCGTTCGTACGCCTCGGGCATCGTGCCGCGAAACTCGCGCTGGTAGTTGAAGTCGAGGTCGGTCTGACGCATCTTCATGCCCTGGTCGGGCACTTTGGTCTCGAAGTGCATCTGGATCCCCTCGTTCGGCTGCACCTGGATCACGAGCCGGTTCGCCTCGGACACGCTGCGCGGGCCGTCGTCGAACAGCATGTGCGGCGGCTCGCGGAACTGGATCACGATCTGCGTCGTGCGGCAGCTCATCGCCTTGCCGCTCCTGAGGTAGAACGGCACGCCCTGCCAACGCCAGTTGTCGATCGACAGCTTCATCGCGGCGAACGTCGCCGTGCGGCTGCGGGCGTCGACCCCTTCCTCCGCGGTGTAGCCGCGGTACTGGCCGCGCATCGTGCTGGTCTTCACCTCGTCGGCCGACATCGTGCGGACCGCCTGCAGCACTTTCACCTTCTCGTCGCGCACCGGGTCGGCGGCGTAGCGGATGGGGGCCTCCATCGCCGTGATCATCAGCAGCTGCAAGATGTGGTTCTGGAACATGTCGCGCACCACGCCGGCCGAGTCGTAGTAGCCGGCCCGCTTGCCGACCTCCACCTCCTCGGCCACGGTGATCTGCACGTGGTCGATGTAGTTGCGGTTCCAGACCGGCTCGAAGATGGTGTTGGCGAACCGCAGCACCATCAGGTTCTGCACCGTCTCTTTGCCGAGGTAGTGGTCGATGCGGTAGACCTGGTGCTCGTCGAACGCGCAGTGGACGGTCTTGTTCAGCTCGCGGGCCGAGGCGCCGTCGGTGCCGAACGGCTTCTCGATCACGACGCGGCGCTCGCCGTTCGTCTCGTCGGCCAAGCCCGCCTTGCCCAACCGCTCGCACGCCTGCCCGTAGAACCGCGGCGCGGTCGACAGGTAATAGACGCGCGTCGAAGGCTCGCCCCCTTCGAGCTCGTCGAGGAAAGCGGCGAGCTTCGCGAAATCCTCGTCCTGGCCGATGTCGCCCGGCTGGTAGTAGATGCTCTGCGAGAACTCTTCCCAGAGGGCGGCGTCGAACAGGTCGCCGGTAAACTTTGCGGTGGTCTCGGTGAGCTCCTTGCGCCAATCCTCGTGCGAGAAGGGCGTGCGGCTCACGCCGACGATCTTGGCGTCCTCCGGCAGCCGCCCCTTGCGCCGCAGGTTGTAGAGCGCGGGGATCAGCTTGCGGCTGGTGAGGTCGCCGGAGGCGCCGAAGATGACAAACGTGTGGGGCATGGGGGATTAACCACAGAGAGCACAGAGGACACAGAGAAAAACACAGAGAGCACTCTCCGTGCTCTCTGTGTTCTCTGTGGTGAACTACTAAGCCTCACGAAGGGTCCTTACGCAGATCAAGCCACTCCGTGTGGAACATCTCCCCACGCGGCTTGTCGACGCGCTCGTAGGTGTGGGCGCCGAAGTAGTCGCGTTGGGCTTGCAGCAGGTTGGCCGGCACGGTCTCGCGGCGGAAGCCGTCGTAGTACGCCAGCGCGGTGTAGAACGCCGGGGTCGGGATGCCCAAGAGCGCGGCCTGCGACACCACGTGCCGCCAGGCGTCTTGCGCCTTGTCGACCGCCTCGCCGAAGTACGGCGCCAACAGCAGGTTTTCGAGCTTCGGGTTGGCGTCGAACGCCTCTTTGATGCGGTCGAGGAACACCGCCCGGATGATGCAGCCGCCACGCCACAGCATCGCGCAGTCGCCGTAGTTAAGCGGCCAATCGTGCTCGGCCGCGGCCGCTTGCAGCTGCACAAAGCCCTGGGCGTAGCTGACGATCTTCGAGGCGTAGAGCGCCTGGCGGACCTGCTCGATGAATTCCTTCTTGTCGCCCGAGTAGGCGGGGCTTGGCCCCTTGAGCACCTTGCTCGCCTTCACTCGCTCTTCCTTGCGCGACGACAGGCCGCGGGCGTAAACGGCCTCGGTCACTAGCGTGCTGGGGACGCCCAAGTCTAAGGCCAGCTGGCTCATCCACTTGCCGGTGCCCTTGGCGCCGGCGCGGTCGAGCACCTTGTCGACCATGTACGAGCCGTCTTCGTCTTTGACGCTGAAGATGTCGCGCGTGATCTCGATCAGGTAGCTGTCGAGCTCGCCGGTGTTCCACTCGGCGAAGACGTCGTACAGCTCGTCGTTCGAGAGCCCCAGGCCCTCTTTGAGCATGGCGTACGCCTCGCAGATCAGCTGCATGTCGCCGTACTCGATGCCGTTGTGCACCATCTTGACGTAGTGCCCGGCGCCGCGGGGGCCGACCCACTCGCAGCAGGGGATGTCGTTGTTCGGTCCGACCTTGGCGGCGATCGCCTGGAAGATCGGCTTGAGGATCGGCCAGCTGTCGGGCGAGCCGCCCGGCATGAGGCTGGGGCCCAGCAGGGCGCCTTCTTCACCGCCGGAGACGCCGGTGCCAGAGTAGAGGAAGCCCGCCTCCTCGACTTCCTTGGTGCGCCGCTCGGTGTCGGCGTAGTAGGTGTTGCCGCCGTCGATGATGATGTCGCCCGGCGACAGCAGCGGCTTGAGCGAGTCGATCACGGCGTCCACGGCCGGTCCCGCCTTGACCATGATCATGATCTTGCGCGGCGTGGCGCACGATTCGACGAGTTTCTCGAGCGTCTCGCAGCCGACGAACGCCTTGCCCTTGGCCCGGCCGTTGATGAAATCCTCCATCACGCTGGTCGTGCGGTTGTAGACCGCCACCTTGTTGCCGCGGCTCTCGACGTTCAGGGCCAGGTTTTCGCCCATGACGGCGAGGCCGATGAGGCCAAAATCGCAGGAATCAGCCACGGTGGGGGGGTCCTTTCGGAGCGTGGGGGGGAATCGCGTTAAGTCGTCTGTAGGGCTGATGATCGGTCTCTAGCGCCCTACGGTCAATACAGCGCGAGAGAGCGGGCCTCGGCTTTCGAGGCGGAATCACCCGTCAAAAGTGATAGCCCGCACAAGATGTGGGAATAAGTAGGCCGCGGCAAAGCGAACCGTGTAGCCTACCGCAATATCGGCTAAAACCCGTTTTCCTCCGACTTCGAACTGAGGTGCTTATGGCAGTCGCAACCTGCGGGGGATCACGATTCCTACCACCCATCTCCGCTCTAGGCCTGGCCGTGCTGAGTCTGGCCGGATTAGGGGTGGCGCCGACGGAGGGCCGCGCCTTCGTCACAAACATCTCCCAGACGGCCGAGGTCCGACTTGACGTCTTGGGCCAGCAGCCCCAAACGCTCAGTGACAACGGCTACGAGCCGAGAGACACGCTCCCCTCGAGCTTGATTGGAGCGGAGGTGCTCCAGCATAATTTTCTTGATCAGGCGCGGGCGACCACCTCCGTTGCCCCTTACGTTGCGACGATTAGCGAGCATTCGTCTTTCGGAGCCTTGGTGGCGGTGAACAGCTACGCGAGTATCGATCCCGGAGATGAAATCTCCAGCACCGCAACTTACGAGTACTCGTTCGAGCTCACGAGGCAGGCGACCTTTGTCGTAGCCCACTATCGGTCTTCTAGCCTTGAAATGGCTTTAGAGTTGGTCGGACCAACAACTCCCGACCTCAGCAACCTCGGCCAGCAAGGACATGCCTCCGGTCGATTGCTAGTGGGAGAGTACTCGCTGAGGGCCACCGCCACAGCCCAGCCCGATCCCGACTTCTATCTCGAACCTGGCTACGATCCGGGCACTCGGGCGAGTGAGTCCGCATGGCAGGTTTTTCTCTTTTCAATCATCGCCCCCGTCCCCGAGCCTGCCAGCGGCGCCTTGTTGCTAGGCGCGATCATGTTCGGAGCAGGGCTGCGAAGGCGAGGGTTGACCGCGGCGTCAGCGGCCCTTTGACGGTCCGCCCGAGCGGGTATATCCTGCGGTTTTCACCGTCTTACAGCCCGCTTCCTCCGTCTCGACGCAAGCCGCCTGATGCCCGCTCTCAACGTCCCCACGGCCGACCCCTCGAACGACAACCAGCTCGATTTCCTCTCGCTCGGCTCGCTCGTGACGCGGCTCGATCCGGGGATCCAGCCGTTCCGCCGCGCCCGCTCGCTCGACATCCACGTCTCCGGCGGCGAGTACAACGTGTCGGCCAACCTGGCGAGCTGCTTCGGCCAGCGCACGGGCGTCGCCACGGCGATGGTCGACTACGGCATGGGCGAGCTGGTGCAGGGCCGCGTGCGGGAGATGGGCGTTCGGCCCTTCTACAAGCACTTTGAGCACGACGGCGTACGCGGCCCGAACATCGCCACGGTCTACAGCGACCGCGGCCTCGGCGTGCGGGCCCCGGTGGTCTTCTACAACCGCGCCAACGAAGCGGGCGCGATGCTGGGGCCGGGCGACTTCGACTGGAAGAAGATCTTCAGCGAAACGAAGACTCGCTGGTTCCACTCGGGCGGCATCTACGCCGCTCTGGGCGCCAACACCTCCGACCTGATCATCGAGGGCATGAAGGCGGCCGGCGCCGCGGGCGCGATCCGCTCGTTCGACCTCAACTACCGCGCCAAGCTCTGGAAGACCCTCGAGGGGGGCGAGAAGCACGGCATCGAGCAG
This sequence comes from Pseudobythopirellula maris, assembly GCF_007859945.1. GTDB lineage: Bacteria > Planctomycetota > Planctomycetia > Pirellulales > Lacipirellulaceae > Pseudobythopirellula > Pseudobythopirellula maris. The sequence continues at coordinate 190,782 of NZ_SJPQ01000004.1, forward strand.
AACCGCAAGATCGCCGCCGAGCTCGACGTGCTGATCGGCAACGAGGAAGACCTGCAGTTGGGCCTCGGCTACGAGGGCCAGGACGTCCACGCCAAGTCGAAGCTCGACCCCGAGGCGTTCTTCGCGATGATCGAACGCGTGAAGGCCGATTTTCCTAATATCAAAGCCGTGGCCACGACATTGCGTGAAGTCGAGTCCACGAACCGCCACAACTGGGCCGCCGTGCTGTGGGTCGAGGGCGAGCGGTTCGTCAGCCCCACGATGAAGCTCGACGTGGTGGACCGCATCGGCGGCGGCGACGGCTTCGCCTCGGGCGTGATCTACGGCCTGCTCAACGGCGAGAAGCCTGAGCAGGCGCTCCGCTTGGGCTGGGCCCACGGCGCGTTGCTCACGACGTTCCCGGGCGACGTGTCGATCGCGCGGCTCGACGAGGTCGAGCAACTCGCCAAGGGCGGCACGGCGCGTGTGCAGCGCTGACCGCCACTGGATGTTGCGACTCTCGAGCGACGAGGGAGGCGAACGATGCCAGACGCCGATGTCACCCAGCTCTACGTGGTGCGCGTGGATGGCGCCGCCCGGCTGAGCAAGCTGCGCAGCAGCCGCACGCACGACGCCATGGAGTTGGCCGAAGGCTTTTTCCTGGTGCGCTCTACGGACACGCAGTCGCGTCTGTACCACGACCTGAAACGACTCGTTCAACCCGAGTCGCTGTTCGTGGGCAAGCTCGACGAGCGCCCGAAGTTCAAGGGCGTCGCCGCGGGTTCGCTCAAATGGCTCCGCGACGGTTGACGCCAGCCCGAGCGAGCTCGCCAGTCGTGCCGGCTAGGGGGCCAGACGCACCTCGACCTCGTCGATCGCTTCGAGCGGCGCCATGTACTTCTCATAGCCCGCCGTGCTTTGTTTTTCGCCGCCGCTGGAGCCACTGCCCCCGTGGCTCCGACCGATCGCAGAGTTATCGCCGATCGGACTCATCTCGATTCTTGCCGCGACCCCGCGCGTCCAGTAGGCGAGAGTCGTCACACGGTCGCGATCGTCCGGCTCGCCGTTTCGGGCTAGCACGGCGGCGCTGCGGCCGACGTTGGACGCCGCGCCGTTTGCCCAAGAGCCGCGCCGCACAGACAGCCTCACATCCAACGGCGCGAAGTCGGGCAGCATGGCGTCGAACTCCTCGCCGCCGATCGCCGCCCTAGCGACCGGGGGCGGCGCAAAGGGCCGCCCGCTTGCGGCCGGGAGCGGCACGTCGGCGAAAAAGAACTTGGTCGGCTCGGCATACGGACGGATGACGAAGTGGTCGATCTCGTCGGGCGACAGATCGATGAGTAAAGTTCGTTGCCCCCCTTCGAGCCTTTCGCCCATCCAGCCCGGCTCCGTTTCTTCACCATCGGCTCCTACCACGAGGATCGACCACGCGCCCGAGGAGGAAGGCGAAGTGTGGGCGCCGCTCAACTCATACAAGAAGGTGACGCCGCGGTGATCGAAGTCGGCGTGAAAGCCTTTCTTGGGGCGCCAGTTCCATTTGCCCTCGCGCCGGTCGATCAGGCGCATCCGTAGGCCCCCGCTGTGGACCCCGGCCCCGACGGTCGGATCGAGCGTGAAAGTCGGGCTGTCCGGCGGCCGGCTCTTGATGTCGAGCCACACGTCGACCGACTCGGGCAACTCTTCGCCCAGACCAAACAGCCGCACCACGTGGTTTTTTGTCACCCGACCCGGCGGGTAGTGGCGATACCCGAGCGGCGCCCGGTCCTCGCTCAAGATCCGGTGCGTCTGGTGGTCAAAGACGCGCAAGCGTCGCACCTCGAAATCGCCGGGAACGCAGGTCAGCTCCACCTGGGCCACATCGAGCCACGGCGCCGCGGCGAGGCAATCGGCAGAGAGGCTCGGCTTGAACGTTGCGGGCGCGTTCTCGGCGGCCCGAACCGTGCCGTCGCGGTCGTTGCGGACCATCGGTCCGATACGGATCGTGTTGCCCGGCGCGCGGTAGCCCGGGGCGTAGTAACTGGCTGCGTAGGTGCTGTCCGCCCTCTCGTAGAGTGGCATGCGGCTCTTCACGGTCGCCGCCCACCACCAGCCGAACGCACCGCAAAGCAACGCCACGACCGTGGAGAGGAGCAGCAGCGATCGCAGCGAGAATCGCAAACGCCGCGGGCGGGGGGCTGGAGCGGGGTCCTGCATCGCGGCTCGATCGGAAGTGGGAAAAAGTTGCTTATTGCGGCGTGCGGCCTCTCATGCTGCCCGATCGGTTGCGGTTTGTCGAACCTTCGGGGTAGTGATTACGATAGCCCGACCTTGTTTTGCGCAGCGCCCCTCTGGCCGATGGCCCTTATTTTACGACCCCCTCAAATGGCGCCTCGCTTGTGAGCTAAAGACCCCGAGGACCCACTAGAAACGCTGTGAAATAAGGGCCAATTTGTTTGACCCGCCAGTCTGGGCCGATTAAGTTGTTAGCCGGACCACCGGCGGTCTCATTGGCCGCATCGGGCCGACTCTCCCGCACTGCTACAACGACGAGCTCACCATGCCTTGCCTGCCTGCACTCTTCCGGTGTTACGGGTTTGCCGCTGCGATCGTGGCGTTGTTGGCCATGGGGCCGGCGTCGTGTCTCGCTTCGATCCAAACGTACATCGACGCAAGCGCTTTCGACGCCGCGGCCCAGGGGCTGCTGTACGGCATGGAGGATTTCGAGAACAACTCGCTCGGCGTTACGGGCGCTGTCCTTATGGATGGCCCGCTGAGCCCCTCGAGCACCGAGAGCCCATTCGGCGGCGGCATCGGTGTGCCGGTGGCGATTCAAGACAACCAGGGCGGCGCTGGAGCGGCGACCCCCGATCCCTCGCCTGCGGCTGGGCTGGCGGTGCTTAAAAACTTTGCTTGGGTCACATCGACCGCCGTGCTTTTTAATAGCAATAGCTCAAACTACAGCCTCGATCTGATTTTCGAGCCTTCCTCGCTCGTTCTCAGCGTTGGCTTCGACACCATCGTCAACGCGTCGGCGGACTTGGTGACCGTAACCGTGTTCGATACCTCGAACGCCGTGTTGGGGAGCTACACCGGGGTCGACGCCGCGGGCAACGGAACGGAGTTCTTCGGCGTCGTAGTCGGCGGCGGCGATTACATCGGCAGGATCAACATTGCCAGAGAGGGAGGCGGCATCGCCGGCGTGGACGATCTGTCTGTTTACGGCGCCACGCCCGAGCCGGCGGCGATCCTCGTCTGGGCGGGCATGATGGGCGTGGTCGCCTCGCTCCGCCGCGGGCGCTGAGCGACCTTTTGCCGCTTAGCCGGGTTCTTATCGGCCCATCCCCTCTCTTGTATTTCGTCCGAAGCGCCGCTTGCCGGTCTCTTCGTTGAAGCGGTAGCCGCCTAGGCCTGAACCGCATTTCTGGCGATACTGTCTTCCCCAGGGGTCGCTGCGCGTGCGGCGTACTCCTGCGACGACTCGCCCGTATCCCGCCGACACCGCCCGCAGGCCCATGCTGCTCGAAGCCACCACGGACAAGACCGAACAGATCGAATCGCTGCTCGCCGAGCGCATCCTCATCTTGGACGGCGCCACCGGCACCCAGATCCAGGCCCTGGGGATCGGCGAGGCCGAGGTCCGTGGCGAGCGGTTCGCCGAGCACCACAAAGACCTCAAGAACTTCGGCGACCTGCTCTGCGTCACCAAGCCGGAGGCGATCCTCGAGATCCACCGCCGCTACCTGACCGCCGGCTCGGACATCATCGAGACGAACACCTTCGGCGCGAGCCCCGTGGGCATGCTCGACTTCGACTTCGCGGGTGCGGGCCACGACCCCGAGGCATTGTGCCGCGAGATCAACGCCGCCGCCGTCAGGATCGCCAAGCAAGCTTGCGCCGAGTTCACCGACCAGAACCCCGACAAGCCGCGATTCGCCGCGGCGTCGATCGGGCCGACCTCCAAGCAGATGGCGATCTCGACCAGCGTCGAAGAGCCCGCGTCGCGCGACGTGACATTCGACCAGATGGTCGACTCGTACCAGATGCAGGTCACGGCGCTACTCGAGGCGGGGGTCGACCTGCTGATGCCCGAGACCGTGATCGACACGCTCAACCTCAAGGCGTGCCTGTTCGCCATCGAGCGGGCGTTCGCCGCCACCGGGCTGCGGGCGCCGGTGATGGTTTCCGGCACCTTCGACCAAGGGGGCGGCACGTTCGTCTCGGGCCAGTCGGTCGAGGCGTTCTGGAACGCGGTCGCCCACTTCCCGATGCTCTCGGTCGGCATGAACTGCGCGCTCGGTCCGGACGTCATGCGGCCGCACCTCGAGCAGTTGCAACGGGCGGCCGACTGCTGGGTCAGCTGCCACCCGAACGCCGGCCTGCCGAACGAGATGGGGCAGTTCGACTTGGGCCCCGCCGACATGGCGAAGATGGTCGGCGAGTACGCCGACAACGGCTGGGTGAACATCGTCGGCGGCTGCTGCGGCACCGGGCCGGAGCACATCGCCGCGTTCGCCGACCGGCTCAAAGAGGCCAAGCCGCACAGCCGCACGACGGTCGCCCCGCGCTTGCGCCTCAGCGGCACGCAGCCGATGGAGTTGCGCCCCGACTCGAACTTCCTGATGATCGGCGAGCGGACCAACGTGACCGGCAGCCGCAAGTTCGCGCGGCTGATCAAAGAGGAGAATTACGACGAGGCGATCGAGGTCGCCCGCGAGCAGGTGGCCAACGGCGCCAACGTGATCGACGTGAACATGGACGAGGGCCTCCTCGATTCCGAGGCGGTGATGACCAAGTTCTTGCGTCTGATCGCCGGCGAGGGCGACATCGCCGCCGTGCCGGTGATGATCGACAGCAGCAAGTGGACCGTCATCGAGGCCGGCCTGCAGGCCGTGCAGGGCAAGTCGATCGTCAACTCCATCAGTCTCAAGGACGGCGAGCAGGAGTTCCTGCGCCGCGCCGCCCTCTGCCGCAGCTACGGCGCCGCGGTGGTCGTGATGGCGTTCGACGAGGAGGGCCAGGCTGCCGACGAGGACAACAAAGTCCGCATCTGCGAGCGGGCCTACAAGCTGCTCATCAAGCCTGTGGACGAAGGGGGCGCCGGGTTCAATCCCCAGGACATCATCTTCGACCCGAACATCCTCACCGTCGCGACCGGCATCGAGGAGTACAACAACTACGCGGTCGATTTCATCGAGGCGACCCGCCGCATCAAGGCGGCCTGCCCCGGCGTGAAGATCTCCGGCGGGCTCTCGAACATCAGCTTCTCGTTCCGCGGCAACGACCCGGTGCGCGAGGCGATGCACAGCGTGTTCCTGTACTACGCCATCCAGGCGGGCCTCGACATGGCGATCGTCAACGCCGGCCAGCTCGAGGTGTACGACGAGATCGAGCCGCGGCTCAAGGAGCTGGTGGAGGACGTGATCCTCAACCGCACCCCTGCCGACGGCGGCGACCCGACTGAGAAGCTCGTCGAGTTCGCCGAAACGCTCAAAGGGCAGGGGGGCAAGCAAACTGTGCAAGACGACGCCTGGCGCAGCGGCACGGTTGAGGAACGCCTCAAGCACGCCCTTGTGAAAGGCATCGTCAAGCACATCGAGGAGGACGCCGAGGAGGCCCGCCAGCAGTACGACCGCTGTTTGCACGTGATCGAGGGCCCGCTGATGGCCGGCATGAGCGTGGTGGGCGACCTGTTCGGCGCGGGCAAGATGTTCCTGCCGCAGGTCGTCAAGTCGGCCCGCGTGATGAAGAAGGCGGTCGCCTACCTCATGCCTTACATGGAAGAGGAGAAGGAGCAAGACGCCGGCGGCGAAGCGACCAGCAGCGCCCGCGGCAAGGTGCTCATGGCCACGGTGAAGGGCGACGTGCACGACATCGGCAAGAACATCGTCGGCGTGGTGCTCGGCTGCAACAACTTCGAGGTGATCGACCTGGGGGTGATGGTCGCCGCCGAGACGATCCTCGACACCGCCGCCAAGGAAGGGGTCGACCTCATTGGCCTGTCGGGCCTGATCACGCCGAGCCTCGACGAGATGGCGCTCGTGGCCAGGGAGATGGAACGCCGTGGCCTGAAGACACCGCTGCTCGTCGGCGGCGCCACGACCAGCGCCAAGCACACCGCCGTGAAGATCGCCCCCGAGTACACCGGCCTCGTGGCCCACGTGCTCGACGCCTCGCGTTCGGTCGGCGTGGTCGAGAAGCTCATCAGCCCCGACTCCCGCGAGGTCTTTGCCGAAGAGAACCGCAAGAAGCAGGCCGACCTCGTCGCCAGCTACCGCAAGCGGCAGTCGGGCACGCTCGTCCCGTTCGCCAAGGCGTGCGAGAAGCACTTCGCGACCGACTGGGCCGCGGCCGACGTGCCAACCCCTTCGTTCACCGGCGTGCGCTTGCTCGAGGACTACGACCTGGCGGAGCTGCGTGAGTGGATCGACTGGTCGCCGTTCTTCATGACCTGGGAGATGAAGGGCAAGTACCCCGCGATCTTCAAGGACCCGAACCTCGGCGTCGAAGCCAAGAAGCTCTTCGACGACGCCCAAGAGCTGCTCGACCGCCTGATCGCCGAGAAGCTGCTGCGGGCGAACGGCGTGTACGGCTTCTGGCCCGCCAACGCCGTGGGTGAAGACATCGCGCTCTACAAGGACGGGTCGCGCCAGGACGAAGTCTGCCGGCTGCACTGCCTCAGGCAGCAGTGGGAGCGCAAGGGGCAGAGCGACTTCCGCTCGTTGGCCGACTACGTCGCCCCGGCCGACAGCGGCCGCGAGGACTACGTCGGCGCGTTTGCCGTCACGGCCGGTCTGGGCTGCGACGAGATGGCCGCCGAGTTCGACGCCGACCACGACGACTACAACTCGATCTTGGTCAAAGCCTTGGCCGACCGCCTGGCCGAGGCGTTCGCCGAGCGGCTCCACGCCCGCGCCCGCAAGGAGTGGGGCTACGGCAAAGACGAAAAGCTCTCGACCGAGGAGCTGATCAAGGAACGCTACCGCGGCATCCGCCCGGCCCCCGGCTACCCTGCCCAGCCGGACCACACCGAGAAGCGGACGATCTTCGAGCTCTTGAGCGCCGAAGAGCAGGCCGGCGTCAAACTCACCGAGTCGCTCGCCATGCACCCGGCCGCGAGCGTGTGCGGCGTTTACTTCGGCCACCCGGAGGCCCGCTACTTCGCCGTCGACCGCCTGACACGCGATCAGGTCGAGGACTACGCCCAGCGCAAGGGCTGGACGCTGGCCGAGGCGCACCGCTGGCTGTCGCCGAACTTGGGGTACGATCCCTGAGTCCTGGCGCTTGGGACGCCGCAGGCTTTTGCCCTGGGGGCCTCTGCGGTAGAATCCCAACTCGCCCGAGCGAGGGCCGATCGCGTGATCGGCCGTTCCAGGGGGCTTCGACGAACAGAAAACTCGTCCCGGCTAGGGGCGTTCGAGCCCGTAGCTCAGTTGGTAGAGCATCGGACTTTTAATCCGTGGGTCGCGCGTTCGAGTCGCGCCGGGCTCATTCTGTTTGCCTTTCTCTCTGTTTGCCTTTCTCTCTGTTTGCCTTTCTCTAGGCCCGCCCCTCGAAACACGGGTGGCGCCAGCACTCGGCCGGCGGGGCGTAAGCCCCCGGTGGCAGCAAAGCCCCTCAGCGGAAAGCCCCGCAAAGGGATTTGCCCCACGCCGGGACCACGGCTTCAAGCGTCCTACTCCAAGACGAGCTCGCCATCATTGCGGCGGCCCAGGCGTTCCCAAACGATCTCTTCCACGCCAAAGGTGTAGGAGTGCACCGACCCGTCGCACAGCACCGCCTGAACGCCACCGGGGTGGGCGCTGCCGAAGCTCCGGAAGTGGGTGTCGCCCAAATCTTCATTGCTGTCGGGTTGCGGCGTGTAGAAGGTGCGATTGGAGTCAGTCGACCCGACCGGGAAATTCGAGACAAACCGCACGGTGTCCCAGTCGTAGCCGACGTACATCGAATTGTTGTCGCCCGAGTTGCGATTGGTCTCGTCCGGGTCGGTCGGGTTGAAGTTGTAGAACTTGGTCAGCAGCATCTTCTCGGCGGCGAGCAGCGTGTGGCTCGTGCCGTCGGTCACCCGCGTAAGCTTCACGCCGGTGCGTTCCGTCGCGATCCCGTCGAAGTCTTCACGGATCGCTTCGAGTTCTCGGGTGAATTTGCCCTCGGCCGCGCACTCATCGTGATTCATGCCATTCGTCAGGCACTGGACAGCGGAAGTGTTGCCGCCGATCGGGGGGATGATGACCGTCCCGCCGCCGTTGATCGCGTAGTCCGACTTGCCGGCGAAGGCCGGGGCCTCCACGCTGCCGATGTCGCTGGGAACGCCGTTCGTCTGGGGGTTGATGTTCGCCACGTACTGATTGACGGCGATCGGCGCCGAGGTGCGGCGGCTGGGGCAGATGAACGCGGCGATCGGCGTCGTGTAGACGCTCTCCAAGGCGATCGCCTTATCCGCAAAGCTAAGGCCTTTGCCAATCGAGGCGAGATTGCCCTCCTCGATGAACGGCAGGAGGGAGTAAATCCAGCTGCCCGGTTGATCCTCGCCGGCGCCCCGATCGGGGTCGCCCATGATGCGGAAGCCCCAACCCCCGGCGGGCATGATGCCGTGGGTGTCGACATGCATCTGGCACGCGATGCCGATCTGCTTGAGGTTGTTGGTGCATTGCGAACGCCGCGCCGACTCGCGGGCGGACTGAACGGCCGGCAACAAGAGCGCCACCAGAATGCCGATGATCGCGATCACGACCAGCAGCTCGACGAGCGTGAAGCCGCTCCGTTCGCCACGGAAGATTCGAGGCGTGGCGTGGGAGGGGAGGGTATGAGGCATGAGGGGAGCTCCTAAATGTTCCTTGCTTCGCGCTTCGACGTGGGCGACCCGTGAGAGGGTCGCAAGAAACGCGGTCGCCAATAGGTCGTTGTCCGTGATTGGTCCCAGCGAAAAGGCATCCAAGAAATGCTGGGAGGAGGCAGCACGCCGAGAGGCGTGGTTTCGGATTCGCTTGACTCTATAATGTAACGGCAGCCGATCTCTCAAGGTTCGCGGGCCGTCGCCTATTTTAAGACAAGTCTTAGCAACTAAGACCGTCGTTGCTTTCGAGATCTTCTACGCACTTATTGCCTGTGGGTTGCCTTGGCGTACTCCGCCGCAATATAATCAAAAGATGATGCTCTCGCGAATTTGCCCTGTTTGGGTTAGTTCATGCTTGTCGTAGCCACTTTCGATTGACGTCCTAAAATGGGGGCTCATCGATTGGACGAAGGAATCTATGGCGCCTTAACATAGTCAGTTGATTCGATAGGCCTTACTAGGCGTTCTCGACGCTGTGTTCGGTGGTGAGAAGGACTTTCGGCCCATGTTTGTTGCTTTTCCCCAGTATTCGTGGTTTCTCCGGCTGCTTTGATCTCCTAGGCGGTCTCCCCGTAGGCTCGATCGAGCGCGGTTTACCAAGTCGTCGTCGCTGGCGTGCGCTTGTCCGCTTTGAGACAGGGCTCGCTTCGAGTTGGACGCGAACTCCTCCCAACCATTTGTGCAGATACTCTCTGACAGAGGGACCCTCAAGAGGCTTAGCTATCATGATGCGCATCTTCTACCGTTCGGTTCTCGCGGCGAGCTTTCTTGCGTTGACCTCGACTCACGCACTGGCGGTCGACACGTTTGTGTGGCAGAGCGGGCAAACCGGCGCCCAATCCTGGACGACGCCTTCCAACTGGTCGCCCAGCGGCGTGCCCAACAGCGGCGAGGACGTCGCCAACATCTCGGTTGGCGCCTCCACGACCATCGACCTCGGAGCGATGGATCAAACCGTCGTTGAGCTGATGCTCAACACGACCAACCCGGCCGCGAACGTCGAGGTTTCTAGCAGCGGGGGCATACTCGTGCTGCAGAACGACGACGACAACAACATCGACGGCAGCGAGAACAATCCCTACCTCGGGTACAACCTCGGACGCGTGCGCATCCACAGCACCGGAGGAGCGACGAATCCGCACACGATCTCGGCGATGATCCGCGACTCGAACACGAGCCTGACCAATTACGAAGGCGTCGCGTTCCACGGCGACACGAGCATCGTGCTCTCGGGCGGTTACGAAGCGGTCAGCGAGATCGAGGGGGCTCAAGCGGCGATCAGCAGCTTCCTGACCGACGGCGCCGAGGTGACGATCAGCGGTCCGATCAGCCTGACCGACCCGGTTAACGGCATGGATCGCGACCTGCGGGTCAACACCTACGGCGACAACGACCCCGGTGTGCCGCCAAAAGGCACGATCCGCCTGACGGGCGACATCAGCGGCAGCGGCGGCCTGCTCGTCGGTTGGGATCAGCACATCGATTCGGACGTGATCAATCCCTCTCCCGCGCCGACGCTCCCGTCGAGCGACGTGTACATCAGCGGCAACAACACGTTCACGGGCGGTTTCACCCTCGCTCGCGCCAACGTCTACCTCGGCAGCGACACCGCTCTGGGCACGGGAACCGTTCGCGGCAGCGGTCAGAAGCAGCAAGAGGGCTTCAACTTCCTCTCGACGGACGACGCGCGAGTGATCTCCAACAACTTGGTGATCACAGAGAACGTGGCTTTCCGAGGTGATCACTCGCTCGAGTGGAGTGGGCTCGTCACGCAGACGAACGTCCGTTCGATCAACAACGAAATCGCAGAGGGCAAGCAGCTCACCTTCTCCGGACCGCACTACGCCTTCACCGAGAACGACGGTGAATTCCAACGCGGCATGCATTACGAAGGCTCGGGACGGACCGTGCTGACGGCCGGATTCCACGACCGCTACGACACCGCCGACGTGGAGTCCGACGGCGATCCGATCGGCCCCGTGCCGCCCGGCGAATCGGGGCCTGGCAACCTGATCAAATCGGGGTCGGGAACGATGGTCGTTGGCGGCGCCAGCACCTACACGGGCGACACGCACATCCGGGGCGGCAACCTCCACTTCGTCGACAACGCGGCCCTGGGGCTCGACCCGGCCCCGGGCGGAACCAACTCGGTTGTCTCGTGGGGCGGCGCCATCGGCGTCGACTCGGGAGTGATTGGCAACGCGGACTTCCTCAATCTCTTCAGCACCGACGTGAACTCTTCGGATCCCTACTTGGCCGACGACGGCGGCTTAATGCTAGGCGTTGGTGAGTACAACCAAAACATCAGCTTCGCCCCGGGCGGCAATCTGGACAAAGCCGGGCTGATGAGTCTCGCCGCCCACGAGGATGGCAATGTCTTCACCGGCGCCATCACGCCGCGTGACAACCTCTACCGTCTCGGCGGCGGCGTCGGCACGCTCACCTTGCCCAACGCGAACCAACTGACCGGCGCCAATTCGCTGCTCGCCATCAACGGCGGCGAGGTGGCTTTGACCAACACCAACGACTACTCCGGCGGCACCGAGATCCAGCACACCACGGTCACGGTGGAAGACTTGGCGAATGGCGGGGCCGCAAGCGGCATCGGCTCGTCATCGAGTGACGAGGCCAACCTGTTCATCCAGTCCGGCACGCTCAAGTACGCCGGCTCCGGCGACTCGACCGACCGGCTGTTCACCATCGGGACCCGCGGCGCGACCATCGAGTCGTCGGGCAGCGGGGCGGTCGAGTTCACTTCGAGCGCTGCCCTGGGGGTCGACATCGCCGAAGAGCGGACCGCCGACGTGAACAGCGGGGCGTTCCCCACCAGCTTCAATGACGAGGTCGTCAACCTCACCAATGTCGACGACCTGGTGCCGGGGATGCTCTTCTTCACCGACGGAACGGACGTGTTTGGGCAGCCACTCATCCCCGCCGAGGGCGTGACGATCCGGTCGGTCTCCCGCAGGTCGGGGCCCATCGACAACGACCACGACGACCCGGCCTACAAGAACCAAATCCGGCTGAACCATGTTCTAAGTCCGGTCGCTTTCGCCGACGGCGCCACGGTTCGCTTCGGCCCGGCGCCGGAGCGCAAGCTTACGCTGGCGGGCGACAACAGCGGCGACAACACGCTCACGCCGCTCGTGGACGACGCATCGGACGGCGGCTTGGTCGGGATCAGGAAAACGGGCTCGGGCCGTTGGGTCCTCGAGGGCGACAACACCTACACCGGCTCGACCGAAGTGCAGGGCGGCGTGCTGGTCGTCAACGGCGATCAGACCGGCGGCGGCATGACGACCGTCGCCGATGGCGGTCGCATCGCGGGCGATGGCTCGCTGGGCGGCGGCCTGACCCTCGAAGAGGGGGGCGGCTTCTTGGTCGAGCTGCTCGGCGCCACGGCCGATGTGCTCGACGTGGCGGGCGACCTCGACCTCAGCGCGATTGGCGATTCGCTCGACGTCTCTCTGCTCGGCGCCGTGAGTGGTTCGAGCTGGGTCATCGCCAGCTACGACGGCGTGCTGTCGGGCGTCTTCGACGCGGTCACCCCCGGCTACACGGTCGACTACGGCACGGGCTCGAACAGCGTGATCACGCTGACGTCGACCGGCGCCCCGGTGCTGCTGGGCGATTACAACGGCAACGGGATCGTCGACGCCGCCGACTTCACGGTCTGGCGTGACAACCTGGGTGGCGACAACAACGCCCTGATGGGCAAGGGCGATGAGACCGGCCTCAGCGCCGGCGTCGTCGACATGGCCGACTACGACCTGTGGGTCTCGCAGTTCGGGCAGATGCTGCCGTCGCTAGCGACCTCGGTTCCCGAGCCATCGGCGCTGTTGCTCATCGGCTTCTCGATCGCGGCGGCGTCTTGGGCGTCGCGCCGCCGCGATTGAGGCTCTTTGGGCCGTGGGACGCGACTGCGGTCGCTCGGGGGAGATGCGAGCGAGGCGCCGCGAGCGCCCCGCTCGCCCACCCTTCCCACGCTGCCACCGGGGGCCCACGCCGGCCGGCTCACTGCGCTCGCTCAAGGAGCCGGCGAATCGCTCTGGCCACGGGGCGGGGCAGTCGTGATAATCGCGCACTGCAACCAACGGCCCGGTGCGCGCCGACACGCGCCCCGCGCCTCCCCGTTCACGGACGACACAGGGACCCCAGGCCATGCCGCTCAGCCGGTCGGGCGCCAACCGCGCCCCGCTCTTCTTCACGCTCCTTGCCCTCGTGCTGGCGCCGACCGCGACGGCCCACGCCGCCAAGTCGTACTCGGCCGCCCAGGCGCTCACTCTCGAGCCGGTGCAGCGCGGCGTGGAGTACGACAAGCCCTCGGCCGCCGAGGCCGAGAAGTGCGAGATCGCCCTGGAGAGCAACAAGGTCACCTGGCAGGTGCGCGACGCGTTGGGCAAAACACTCCGGCGATTCTCCGACGCGAACGGCAACGGCCGGGTGAACGTGTGGAGCTACTTCCGGGACGGCCTGGAGGTGTACCGCGACATCGACACCGACGGCGACGGCCAGGCGGACGAGTTCCGCTGGCTGCACACGGGCGGCGCCCGTTGGGCTGTCGACACCGACAAGGACGGCGAGATCGACCGCTGGCGGGTGATATCGCCGCACGAAGTGGCCGAATTGATGGCCGACGCGGTGCAGCGCAAGGACGAGAAGGCATTCGCCGCCTTGCTGCTGAGCGGCGACGAGATCAAGCGGCTCGGCGCCGGCGAGGCGCTGACCAAGCAACTCAACGAGCAGGCCCGGCGGGCGCCGAGCGACTTCCGCAAGCTCATCGGATCGAAGCAAGCGCTTCCCGCCGGGGCCCGGTTTGTCGACTTCGGCGCCGCCCGGCCGGGCGTGATCCCCGAGGGGATCGACGGCGCGAAGAAGGACCTCTACGTCTACGAGAACGCCTCGGCGCTGGTCGACAACGGCGGCGCGCCGGAGCAACTGCTGCTCGGCTCGCTGTTCAAGATCGGCGACGCGTGGCGTGTGGCCGAGGCCCCTCGGGCCGGGGGCGACGGGCCGGAGCTGGCCAACGTGTTCTCCGTGCCGAGCTTCTCGCGCGGCGAGGCCGGCGGCCCGGCGCCGACCGAAGACATGCAGCGGCTGATGGACTCGCTCGAGCGGCTCGACCGCGAGATGGCATCGGCCCCACCGGCGAAGCAGAAAGAACTGATCGGCGAGCGGGCCGACGTGATCGGACGCCTCGCCCAGGCCAGCCCGGCGGGCGAGCAACGCGACCAGTGGCGCGACCAGTTGGCCGACATGCTCAGCGCAGCGGTGCAGGCCGACGGCTACAGCGAGGGGATCGAGCGGCTCAAGCGGCTCGAAAACGAGGCGGTCAAAGGCCGCGCCGGCGCGGCGACTCTCGCCCACATCCGCTACCGGCTGCTGTGGGCCGAGTACGGCCTGCAACTCCGCGATCCGAAGGCGGACTACGTCAAAGTGCAAGAGTCCTGGACCAAGGACTTGGCGGCTTTCATCGATCGCCACCCCCAGGGCCCCGACGCCGAGGACGCGATGATGCAACTCGGCATGGCCCATGAGTTCGCCGGTGAGAACGACGAGGCGGTCGTTTGGTACAAGCGGCTCGCCGCCGAGTCGCCCCGCTCGACCTCGGGCCGCAAGGCGGCCGGCGCCATGCGGCGGTTGGGATCGATCGGCAAGGCGATCTCTCTGAAGGGCCCGGTGCTGGGCGGCGGACAGGCCGACCTCGCGGCGCCGCCGTACCGCGGACGCTACGTCGTGGTCCACTACTGGGCCACCTGGTGCGAGCCGTGCAAGGCCGACATGGCGCAGCTCAAGGAACTCGCCAGCAAGCATGGCCGCAAGCTGGCGGTGCTCGGCGTGAACCTCGACGACCAGCCGGCCGACGCCGAGGCGTTTGTCGCCACACGCCGCGCGCCGTGGCAACACCTCTACGGCAAGGGCGGACTGACCTCGAGCGAACGGGCGCTCGAGATGGGCGTCATGACGTTGCCTCTCACTTTGTTGGTCGACGACAAAGGCCGGGTCGTGAACCGCAACGCCAACGTGGCGGAGTTGGAACGCGAGCTCGAAGGTTTGCTCCGCTGAGCCCGTGTCGCCTCCTTGCCGTCGAACAGTTCCATAGCACTGCAGGCGGCTCCTGGGCTTGGGCGGGTGCTTCGGTAATGCGCAGGTCTGTCGGGCGGCGTCTGCGGGAAAACACGCTTTTCGCTGACCGATTGGAGCGTCCCCTCCAGCGGCCGGCGTCCGCATAGCCAAGTAGAAGCCTGGCTGAGAATGGAACACCCGCAAGTCCATTCTCGGTCGTTCCCACCCGCATCGGCCGCACGCTGCAAGCAGCCGGCCCCGACTGAATGAGTCCGCCATGACCCTCTCGCCCGAAATCGTGACCACCCTGTTGTGGCTCGCCGTTCACGCGGTGGGTCTTATCTCGGCCGGCCTTTGCCGGCTGCCGATGAGCGTCGGCCGCACGACTCTCGCTCAGCTGACAATGGCGACCTCGATGCTGCTGGTCGGATTGTTTGCCTGGGCGACTCCGACCGAGCATTCGGCCGCCTGGGTCGCATCGGCCGGCACGATTGGCCTGATGGTCACGGCCGTGGTGTGGCACTCGCCGACCGACGAGGTCGACCCGGTCTTGGACCGTCTGCTGGCGTCGGGCCAAGCGGTCTGAGGCACTGAAGCGGGCGCCGGCCCGTTGCTATCGCGGAGCGTTGCCGACAGCAGTCCGCGGCGGGACTGCGAGTCGCGGAAACCACGCGGCGGGCAACGCCCATGGGGCGTTAAACTCACCCTCGCTTGCCTGGTTGTCCACCCGAGCGGTCGCCCCGAGGATTATTGTCCCCCTGCGAGCGACAAAACCGGAAAAAAGCTCCCCCCGTCGTGTGGCCCGTGCCGAAAGTAGCAACCGGAGCGGTTGTATCGACCGACAGGCTGTCGCCTCCGGCGCACGGCCGCCGCTCCGAAGCGGCGAACAGATTCGCCGTCTATCGAGCCGTTTGACGGCCCCGCTGGCGCCGGCGTTTGCTCTTCAGCACGCCGACCCACTCACGGGGTCACACCGACATGGGGGGAATAGAAGATGCGTCACCAGATCATTGCGTGCGCCATGGCGGCCTTGTTGTGGCCGGCCGTGGCGGGAGCGGCCGAGGCCGGCTCCGCCCAAAAAGAGAAGGCCCAACAGATCGCCAGCGAGCTGCGTGAGAGCGGCAAGCTGTCGAACTACCGGGTCGGAGTGAAGTACGAAGACGGCGTGGCTTGGTTGTACGGCGCCGTGTCGAGCGAGGCCCAAGCCAAGACCGCCCTGTCGCTCGCCGGCGAGGTCAGCGGCGTGAACCACGTGGTCAGCAAGCTGGAGATCACCACTCCGAGCGGCGAAGCCAAGCGGCCGGCCGTTTCGGTCAAGCGCCTGGCGAATAAGCCCGCCGGCGATTCGGACCTGATGCTAGCGGTGATGACCGAATCGGAAGAGGCGGCCGCCGAGGCGCCGCAGCCCTTCACGCCGGCCCAGCCGCAAGCGATCGCCCCGCAGCCGATGAAGCGCACGGCGGCTCGCGGCTCGATGCCGCGGCCGATGGCCCGCGTGGCCCAGCGTCCCCAGCCCGGCCAGCAGGGCCAGGTCAGCCCGGCCGCTTACGGCGGCGGGGCCCAGATCCCGCGGGGCTACAGCACCGGCGGCGCCGCCGGGGTCAGCTACGACCAAGCCAACATGCCCAACCACGCATGGCCGAGCTACGCCGCTTACCCGAACTACGCGGCCGTGACCTACCCGAAGCAGTACTCGCCGGCCGCTTGGCCGTACATCGGCCCGTTCTACCCTTACCCGCAGGTCCCGCTGGGATGGCGGAAGGTGACGCTCGAGTGGGACGACGGCTGGTGGAACCTCGACTTCAGCCACCAGCAGCAGCACTGATCGCCAGCCGGCGTGGCGTGTGAAGCACGAAGCTATCCAAAGCCCCCCGCGGCCCATCGGCCGCGGGGGGCTTTTTCGTGCGCGCGTTGCTGGCGCCCCCGCGGGCGTTATTTCCCAGTTAATCGGAATGACCCGCAAGTTCGCGCCAGATTCACACGATAAGTAATTCAACGGGACACGGAACCGGGTGATCGGACACTCGGCAACCGCTTCCCTTTCGACCCTATCGCCGACGCGTCGCCCCATTGCTTGGCGACCGAGCCACTACGGACAATCAGACAAAGGTTTCTTCGATGGCACGCACGCGCACCTTGCCCCGTCCGCAAGTCGTTACGGCCGCGCTGCTGGTGGGCAGCCTCTCGCTAGGATCCTCCGGATGCTTCTGGGGCCTGGCCAGCCAGGGACCGAGTCTCGGCATCGCCGCGATCCCGATCCCCGTGAGTCCTTACTTCCAGAAGAAGAAGGAAGACGACCACTGGCAGAACGAGCGGTACGAACGCGTACCGATCCTCGGCCCGATCACCTCGGGCGGCCCGCCCATCGCGCTCGACACGCCGAGCGACGACGAAGTGATCCGCGCCCTGGAGAAGGCCGACCCGATCGAGGGCGGCATCCCGCTCTTGTGGGAACGCAACCGCAACAACGTGCGGATCGTCAAATGCAAGATGGCCGACTACGTCGACCCGGTGCGGGTCTACCCGATGATCGGCCCGGCGCAGCAGCACCACGCTCATTACAAGTGCACCATCTACTACGAAGACGTCCGCCGCGTCGGCTGGCCCGTTCCGCACACCCTGCGAGACGAGGACGCCCAAGAGGTGGTCTACATCGACCACAACCACCTCCACATGGTGGGCGACGTCGAGCCCTGCCACGACTGCGAGTGATCGCCCCCCGAGGCGACCGCCGCGATCGGAAAAACTGAACGCATGACCGACCGCGCGCCCTAGGCCGCGGTCGGTTTTTGCGTGAATCCTCTTCCCCGCCGGGGGAGAGAGAACAAGGAGCACCCAAGCATGCCCATTCTCGCCCAAGCCGAAGGCGCCAAGAGCCTGTTCGACACGCTCCTGGCGTGCGGCCCGATGCTCTACCCGATCTTGGCCGCCTCGGTCTTGCTGGGGCTGGTCGTGCTCGAGCGGTTCTTCACGTTGCGTCGCGTGAACGTGGTTCCCAAGCCGTTCGTCAAATGCTTCCTGTCGCAGATCAGCGAGGGCGAGGTCGACCGCGCCGGCGCCCTGGAGCATTGCCTCGAGGACGACAGCTGCGTGTCCCGTGTGTTCGAGGCGGGCGCCCGCCGCTGGGGCAAGTCGGCCGTCGAGGTCGAACAGGCCGTGCTCGACGAGGGCGAACGCTGCGCCAACGAGATGCGGCGTTACCTGCGTGTGATCAACGGCGTCGCCGCCGTCTGCCCGTTGCTCGGGCTGCTCGGCACGGTGTGGGGCATGATCGAGGCGTTCGAGGCGATCGCCGGCGAAGACGCCATGGGCCGCCCCGAGCTGCTGGCCAGCGGCATCGGCAGCGCGCTGCTCTCCACGGCCGCCGGCCTGGTGGTCGCCATCCCGGCGATGATCGCCTACCTGTACTTCGTCGGCCGCGTCGACAGCCTCGTGATGGAGCTCGACCGCCACGGCCAGGAACTCGTGAACCTCGTTTCGGCCGAGGCCTTGTCCGACGCGAAGAGCGCTAAACGCAAAGCGGCGTAAACGAGGCGATCAGCTGTCAGCGATCAGCTGTCAGCTATTTGGCGTGCCTGCGTACAAAAACTGACTGCTGAAAGCTGACCGCTGAAGGCTACTCTCGATGCCTCTAAAAACAACCCAAGACGACGAGCTCCAGGTGAACCTGACGTCGATGATCGACGTCGTGTTCCTGCTGGTGATCTTCTTCATGGCGGCCACGCGGTTCACGGAGATGGAGCGCGACATCGAGCTCGAGTTGCCTCAGGTCACGGCGGCCGGGGCCCCGGCGCCCGCGCCCGCCAAGCCGATCGCCGTGACGGTCCTCCAGGGGGGCCGCTACAAGATCGACGGCGAGGAGCTCACGATCGAAGCGCTCGGCGAGCGCCTTCGCGCCGCGACGAGCGCCTCGGCCGACGCCGAGGTCGTGATCCACGGCGACGCCGGGTGCGAGTTCCAGCACGTGGCCGCCGCGCTGGCCGTTTGCCGCGAGTCGAACGTCGAGCAGCTCGGCGTGACGGTCGAAGTCGCCTCGGCCGGCTCTCCCAACCACCGGTAGGGGGACATGCTCGCCACGCTCAGCAACGCCGTGGGAAACTTCGTCCGGCAAGCCTTGTCGCTTTCGCCGGGTTATGTCGTGTTATGGACTTTGCTCGCCGTGGCGAGTGTCGCGCTCGTCGTGATGATGCGGCGCGGCAGAGCCCGCTCGCGACCGTGGCGGCTCTACGCCATGGCCTCGGTCGTGGCCCACCTGGTGCTGATCGTGCTGACCACCACCGTCCGCTTGCTTTCAGCCCCGGTTGGCGACGAAGGACCGGCGCCGGTGAAGGTGCGGATCGTCACCCGCGTGGCGGAGCAGACGATCGTCGCGCCCGAGCCGCTGGAGGCTCCCGAGACCGAGCCGGTCCCCGATAGCGGAGAGACGCCCGAGGTTGAGGCGCCCGTCGAGACGCAGCTCGTGAGCGAGCCGGCGGAACCGACGGAGCCGACGCCGCAGCCGCCCGAGCCGCCATCACCCCAGCCTGAGCCGGTCGAAACGGCGCAGGCCGAACCTCCGCCGCAGGCCGTGGCCGAAGCCGCGCCTGCGCCGCCCGTGGCGGAAGAGCGACCGATCGAGCCAACGCCGCCCAGCGAAGCGTTGGCCGAAACGACGCCGCTCGAAACCGTCATCGAGGCGCAGTCCAACGAGCCATTGCCACCCGTCGAACCGCCGCGGCAAGCCGCGCCGGCGCCCCCCGTGCCCGCCGCGCCGCGCACGGCGTTCAGCGCCCGCAACGACCGCGAAAAGCTCCGCCGCCTAGAGGATGAGGGAGGCGACCGCTACACCGAAGACGCCGTGGCCCGCGGCCTGGCGTGGCTCGCCTACGCCCAGTCACGCGACGGCCGCTGGGACGCCAGCCGTTGGTCGGCCGGACGCGAGCTGCAGGTGCTTGGCGTCGACCGCAACGGCGCCGGCACGAACTCCGACACCGGCGTCAGCGGACTCGCGTTGCTCGCGTTCTTGGGCGCGGGACACACGCACCTCGAGGGCCCGTTCGCCAACCCGGTCGCGGGCGGCTTGCAATACCTCATCGACAGCCAGCGTCCCGACGGGGACCTGTCGGGCGACTCGGCTCTGTTTGCCAAAACCTACTGCCACTCGATGGCCACGTTCGCCCTCGCCGAAGCGCTCGCCACGACCGGCGACGAGCGGCTGCGTGACTCGGTCGATCGCGCGATCGGCTACCTCGTCCGCGGCCAGAGTCGCACGACCGGCGGCTGGCGCTACCGCCCCGGCGACCGCGGCGACATGAGCCAGATGGGCTGGGCGCTGATGGCGCTACGCAGCGCCGAGCTGGCCCGCACGCCGGTGCCCGCCGCCACCTGGGGCGGCGTCGAAAAGTTCGTCCGCTCGGTCGAGATGGGCAAGCGCGGCGGGCTCGCCTGCTACCAGCCGCGCGGCCCGGTGAGCCGCACGATGACCGCCGAGGCGCTCTACTGCCGGCAGATCCTCGGCTCGTCGCACTCCCGCCCCGGGGCGGCCGTCGAGGCGATCGACCACCTGCTCGGCCAGCTGCCGCACCGCTCCAACGCGAACCTCTACTACTGGTACTACGGCACGCTCGCGTTGCACCACCACCGCCACGCGAGCCGCGACGCCGAGCGGGCCTGGCGGCTCTGGAACGACGCGCTCAAACGCACGTTGCTGTCGCTCCAGATCGACAACTCCAGCGGACATTTCGCCCAGGAAGACGGCAGCTGGAATCCCAGCACGCGGTGGGGGGGGTACGGCGGACGTGTTTACACCACGGCCCTGGCCACGATGTGCCTGGAGGTCTATTACCGTTACGACCCGGACGAAACGGCCCGCGACCCCTGGATCGCCGCCCGCACCGACTCGGGAGCCATGCGCCGCTAGTGCTAGGCCGTGGCTGCGGACGATCGCGCCGGGCCGCATCGCCCCGCGGCCCCCTAGGAGGTACAATAGAAAGGCGGTTTGACGCGACCGGGCGCCGTTCTAGAATAAACGCAAGCGGTTGCGGCGCCGCCCTTTAGCTCACGCGCCCCGCCCTCACCTTCGGACCCCGGCGGCCCCAACGCCTCAGGGACTAGCGAAATGTTCACTCCCGGCATCTGGCAACTCGTGGTTGTCCTCCTGATCGTGCTCGTGCTGTTCGGCAGCCGGCTGCCGATGCTTGCCCGTTCGTTCGGCCAGAGCATCAACGAGTTCAAGAAGGGCGTTAAAGAGATCGACGAGAAGACCGAAGAGTGATCGTCCGCTCGTCTCGCTCGTGATTGGCGGCCCCCTAGGTTGGTTATATTCCCATGCTGATCGAAACACTCACAGATACCCCGCGACTCTGCCTCGCGTTCTTCGCCGGCGCCCCCGGGCCGGTCGAGATGCTCTTCGTCGGAGCCATCGCGGTGCTGCTGTTCGGCAACCGGCTGCCGTCGGTCGCCCGCTCGGTCGGACGCAGCCTGACCGAGTTCAAGAACGGCATGCGCGACATCCAAGACGACATGCACTCGGCGATCAAGGCGGACGAGGTGAAGGCCCCGCCGGCCACAGCGGCCGACACGATCGGCGCCTCCGACGACGGCAGCCACGACCACGACACGCTCGGCGACTCAGACCCCGCCGGCAACTCGGCCGAGCCCGTGCCCGCCAAGGCGGACTGAGCCCCGATTTGCCCGCTCGGCGGGGTATCCTTGAGAGGCTTCTCAGCGGGCCTGTTCAGCCCCGCGACGGGGCGTTAGAATCTGAGACTCGCAGCCCGGCGCCAGCCCGTGGCGAGCGAACGAAGGGCGATTAGCTCAGTTGGTTAGAGCACTGTGTTCACACCGCAGGGGTCAGAGGTTCGAGTCCTCTATCGCCCACTCCTTCACTTGCAAGCAGTTGCATCAGATCGCTAAGCACTGCTTTTCCAGGGGAATCCTGATCAGGCTTCAGCCCGGTGCAACCGCTTGCAGGCAGACTCTGCAGCGCATTTGCAGCGCTTTTCGACGTGGCCGCTTCGAAGTGATCGTCGGTCACTTGCCAGTAGTGGCCCTTCGCGACCTTTACGCTGTGACCGAGCCAGGCCGCGGCGACGTGCCCGGGGAACTCGTCGGCCAGCTCGGTCGCCCTTGTCGCCCTCAGGTTCTGGAACAGCTTCGGCCACGGTGTCAGCCCGGCCCGCGCCACGATCTTGCCGAACCTCGTTCGTAGGTTGGAGGCGTTGTCACGGGTGCGAGTGATAACGTACTCGGCGCCCGTCTGGGCCGCTTCGAACGCTTCGGCGAGCACAGGCTCGAGTTCCGGGAATAGCGGCACGATCCGCGTGCCGAGGCCATCGTGGTGCTCGGTCTTCACGCAGGTCACCACAAGCCGGCTCTTGTCCCACAGCACGTCAGCCCATCGCAGAGCTAGAACCTCGGAGGGGCAGGCAGGCCGCCATAGCGGGCCAGTGCAAAGATCAGCCGCCACTCGAGCGACGGGCAGGCGTCCATGACCTTCGCGGCTTCGGCCCGTGTGATGAAATACTGACGGTCGCGCACCTCGATCGTCGTGGCTGGCAGCTTGGCGAACGGGTTCACCTCGATCAGCTCGTGTTCGATCGCCGCGTTGAACAGCTTCTTCGCGTTGGCGGTCCACTTGCGGACCGTGTTTTCGGCGCGATCGGCCGCGATAGAAACCCGCCACGCCTTCGCCTCGCCACGTGTGATCGACCGCAGCGGCCTGCCCTCGCCGAAGTAGGCCCGCAGGCTTTTGTGCGTCGATTCCGACGCGGCGATCGTGCTGGCCCTGATCTTGGTGTCGGCTTTCCGAGAGGTCGTCCAGGCGTCGATAAATGCCCCCAGCGTGCCTTCAGCACGATTCTCGACGAGACCGACTCGCGACAGCTTGGCGAACATCCGTTCGCCACAGGTGGACAGCCAGCGGCTCGTCTCGGCGTCTGGCGCCGTTCCGGCCAGCTGCGACGAGACCAAGCGTTCAACGCGTATACGGACCGCCTCGGCGTCCCGCTTGGGAAGCTTGCCGAGGATGATGGTTCGTCGTCTTCGGTCTCGGTCTTCGAACTGGATCGAGTACGACCCCGTACTCCGACGTTTCGAAAGGCTTGCCATGAGTTCTCGAGAAATGATGGAGATCGAAATGGGGGCTGTCTAAGCGTTCTTGGCTCTGATCGTTAAATGCCGTTTCAGAAGCACTTTTCTACTTGTGATTCTAAGGAATGATGCTTCGACATCGAAGCTATTATTCCGACCCTAGCCAGCAATCGACCAGCGCGAACTCAGATTCCAGCGGTCTTGAATGGCAAGAGCCGCAGGAGGGGCAGGAGCCGCGGTTTGCGTGGAAGGCGTCGATCACGCCGCGGGCGTAGAAACGCAGTTGGCGGCGCTCCCGCTGAACGTGCTCAGTCGACAATAGTGGCCTGATAGCGCGGTCGAAGTAGGAGATGCGCACATCGAGCACCGCGGCCATCTGAGCCTTTGTGAGCCATGCTTGGGGGCGCTTGGGCTTGTGCGGGGCGGCCATCCCTGGCTCCTACCTGTGTCGGCGCGTTTACTTACTTACTTTTTTACCAAGGCAGGCATAAAAGTCATTCGATTGCGGGCGAAGCCCACCCCACGGGGGCCCCCGAAAGGACCCCGACCCCCCGGGGGGGGTCAGCTATGGTTGGTCGCAAGCCTCCCGTCCGTGTCGCAAATCTGCTCGCGTTTGACCATAGACTGTAGTACGTACTCAATTCGATCACGCAGCCCTGAACTGATACGACCGATGCCGAACACCCGCGCCGTAGCGCTGACGACTTCCGAATGGCTCATCCCCACATGGCTGCTTACCAGCCGAACTATTGCCTCCTCGATCTCCATGTGGGAGATCATCTCAGGCTTCTTCAGAGTGAGGAGGCCAGTCTCGGATCGGTCGCGAACTACCTTGCAATCAGAACCACACATCACAAAGAAATCGCCGATCGACTCCAAGCCCCCGTGGCTGACTGCGAGCCCCAAAGCTCCTTCAATGGCTTCAACGATACGCCTCCCGGCACGGGCGGATCCCCAAAGCTGTGCGATACGCCTATAGACTTCTTCGCGGTGGATTGGACCCTCGACGCGCACCACCTGAACTACCGCCCTTTCGAGATGATCGATCGGCGTGTCTGGGATCGTCGCGTTGCGGTTCACGTCGAAAGACGCTACCTCGTAGGGGGCGCCGATCAAGAGATCCTCCCCCCCAATCGTCTCAGGTTCTTCACGTCTCAAAATCGGGGGGGGCGGCGCCGGTGACGACACCGAGGGCGGATCAGCTACTTTCTCCGGCGTGGGCGCAGCCTGAGCCTGTTCGATCGCCGCTACGACTCGGCGCAGTTCTTGGTCCGGTTGGCTGAACCAATCAGAGCTCCAGATGCGATGGATTCGCCAGCCTCGCGCCTCCAGCACGGATTGGCGGATCCTGTCACGGTCACGGGCCGAGCGCGAGCTGTGGTAAGCCGCGCCATCGCACTCGATTCCCAGCAAGTACCGACCCGGCTGAGAAGGATCCACGACCGATAGATCGATGCGGAACCCGGCAACTCCCACCTGGGCGTGGGTCTCGTAGCCAAGCCCGCGTAACGCTTTCGCCACCTGCCGTTCAAATTCTGAATCGTGCTCCGCTTTCACCGCTGGAGAGCCCGTATCAAGCATTCCCGTCTCGGCGTATTGCAGATACGCCTTGAAGGCTATTGCTCCGCGTGCTTGCGTGCGGCTCGTGTCGATGTCGCTTGCTCTGATCGATGAGAAGATCACGCAGCGGCTCCGAGCGCGTGTGATCAGCACGTTGAGACGTCGCTCGCCGCCGTCGCTGTTGAGCGGTCCGAAACTCATCGACATGTACCCGTCTTTGTCTTTGCCGTAGCCGACGGAGATATAGATGACCTCCCGCTCGTCGCCCTGGATGTTCTCTAGGTTCTTGACAAAGAATGGCTCGTCCTTCCCCTCGGTGAAGAATTCTTCGGCTTGCGGGTTCGCCTTGCGCAGCAGCTCCAATTCTTGCAAGATCGCGTCACGCTGGCTCATAGAGAAGGCGCCCACCCCTAGGCTCACGCCAGGGGTCTTCAGCGCGTGCTCGATCGCCGCCTCGGCGATCCGCTTGGCTTCGATACGGTTCGCCCGCGTGCCGCCGCGGTCGTAAACGGCCTCTGGTATATGAAAAAACTTTAGCCCCAACGAATCATCTGGTTCGCATGGGCTAGGGACGATAATAAGCCGATCGTCATAAAACTCGTGGTTCGAGAACTCAATCAGCGAGTGGTGCCGGCTGCGGTAGTGCCACTCGAGCATCCGCTGCGTGACGTTCTTCGCGCAGCACATCGAGAGGATGCTCTCGATGTCCTTCGCTCGCACCGCGTCGTCGTCTTCCGACTCCGGCTCGCCGTCTTGAGTCGCACGGGCGAAGAACGACGTGGGCGGCAGCTGCTTGGTGTCGCCCACGACCACCACTTGCTTCGCACGGGCCATGGCGCCGAAGGCGTCGACCGGTTCGACCTGACTCGCCTCGTCGATCAGCAGCAGGTCGAACTCCATCTCGCCGGGCGGGAGGTACTGCGCGATCGACATCGGGCTCATCATGAAGACCGGCTTGGCCTTCTGGATCGCTCGCCCCGCCTTGCCCATCAAGGTGCGCACGCGCAGGTGCCTGCTCTTCTTGTTGATCTCACGGTTGACGACCGCCATTTCGCCGAGTGAGCTCCTCGGCGTGTTCTCCCAGTGCACTTTAGCGACGAGCGATCGGCAATGCGCCAGACGCTCCTTGTCGAATCCGACGAACGCCTCACGCACACGCTCGTGCGATTCGCCCGAGAAAGAAGCGAGTGCGGGATGCTCGGTGTAGGCAAGTCGCATCAATGACTCGTAAAGCGCAAGCTCGACGCCGGACCTCAGCTCGTCGACGCCGATGGCCCCCGAATCGAGTTGTGTCAGCGCCTCATCCACGCCTCGACCCGCCAGCGAGCGGCAACGGGTCCGGTAGCCGATCCAGTCCTTTAGCCCGTCGCGATCGCCCAGAAAGCCCGTCATCCGACGATGCAGATCATGTAGCGGGGCATCGACCGCTTGCCTTCCTAATTGGTCGACCGTGGAGAAACACAGCGTCTTCTCGAGCTTCCCGAGGCATTTGAAGCATGGGTTGAGGTCTTTGCCGATCTCCTGAAGGCAGCGCCGCAGCGTGGCGGAGTCGGGCGAGTGCTTGGCGACTTCCGTCAACGAGTGAGTCGGGAACTTCTCCCGGCAGACTTTCACTGCTTCGATCGCCTGGGCCAGGGCGCCCCAGTCTGTTTCCGCACCACGCCAGCCCGTCGAAAGCGCCTGCTTGCCCAGCTCCTCCGTGGCGTTTGACGAGAAGCACTCGACATCTGCTTGATGTTCGATCAGCAGGTTGAGAAACTCGAGTTGCTCCGCATGACTTCTCGGCGGGGCGCCGATCGAGATGGCGCGGAGCTTCGCCGACGCCGCACGGTAACGCCCCACAAAGCCTCGGTACCAGCGGTCGCCGTAGACCTTGATCGCCTCGCGGGCCTCACGGACGTCGGCGTTGTAGCTGTGCGGATCGAGCAACGGCTCGAGACGTTCCGCGGCGACCGACGACCGCAGACCCCGGTTGCAGGTCTCTTCGAGCTCCGCGAGCCGATTTGTCCAGGCGTCACAGTCCAGCAGGCACAGCTGCGCACGGGGGATCGTGCTGACGGCTTTGGCGAACTGGGCCAGATCGGACAGCTCGCGGGCGTTGCGGGGCGGCTGGGCGCCAAGCGCTTGGGCGAGCTCCGCGCCGGCGGAGATAAGCCGATCTATTCTCTCCGCGACTTCTTTGATCTCAATCTCGAAGCGGTCCATGTCGGTAGGCAGCAGCGCCTCGAGTTCGCAACCGCGCCACGGGTGTTCGCACGGCGTGCCGATCTTTCGGGCGTGGTCGGCGAGGTCGGCTACCCGGTCGATCAAGTCCTTGATCTCGTCACCCGACAAATGCTCGCAACCGGTCAGATGCAGGTCACGCCCGCGGACGCCCTCGGCCTGCAAGCGAGTAATCTCACCGATCAGGTTGAACGGAGAGAGGCCGCTGTCGCCGATCGGCGCGCTGATCGCCTTCACGTGGCCGTTCAGGGTGTCCACACGCTGCTGTAGCGAGTGGACGAGGGCGCCGGCGTCTTCGAGATGCGGCGCGCTGAGCTTGAGCGTGCGGTCGAGTTCCTGGAGCAACTGCTTGCGGTTCGCCTTGTTGCTGTGCAGTTCGAGGCACATGTCCCCCAGGCCGATATTCGCCAGCCGGCGGTGCACGACCTCCAGCGCGGCCATCTTCTCGGCGACGAACAGCACGCTCTTCCCCTCGTGCACGGCCGCGGCGATCATGTTGGCGATCGTTTGCGACTTGCCCGTGCCGGGCGGGCCTTGCACCACGAGGTTGCGGCCGCGGCGGACCTCTTCGATCACCATCGCCTGCGAGCTGTCGGCGTCGATCACGTGCACCGCGTCGTCGACCGACACGAGGTCGTCGATCAGCTCCGTGGGGTCCTCGAACAACGGCGGTTCGTCGCGGAATCCTTCGCCCAGCAGCGAGCGGATCAGCGGGTTCTCGCTCAGCTTTTTGCCCTTGGGCCAGGCTTCCTGCTTGAGGTCCATGAACATGCGGATCTTCGAGAAGACGAACATCCACAGGACCATGTCGTTGGCCTGAACCCGCCAGCCCTCCTTGCCCTCGATCGCCTCGGCGACCGACGCGAAGTAACCCGAGGGCGTCAGGTCCTCGAGCGACTCGGGAAGCTCGGGCAGCTCCACGCCGAAGTCGCCCTTCAGTCGCTCCTGCAGCGAGAGGTTGGTCGTCAGCTCCTCGCCGTTGTAACTCAAGCGGAATCGCGCGCCCGCCTTCGCGCGGCGCAATTCCACCGGCAGCAGCAGCAACGGCGCGTGCCGCTCGGCGCCGTTCGGGCCGCTCTCACGCCACACCAGAAAGCCGATCGCCAGGTAGAGGACGTGCACGCCCTGCTCCTCGGCAAAGGTCTTGGTGTCGTAGTGCAGCTTCAGGAGCCGTTTCTCGAGCGCCTCGCCGTCTAGCAGCGTCTGCAAGCGGTTGTCGGTGTGGCGGTCGGGCGCCGACTCGGCGGCCGCGTCGGTCTGGAGCAACACGTCGCTGTCCATGGCGCCGCCGTCGTCGACCCACGTGTCGACCTCGCCGGTTGCCTCGATGGCCGTATCGCCGTCGCCCGGGTCCGAGACCAGCGGGCTGGCCTCGTCGTCGTCCGAGGCAAGGAAGGTCATCGTCTTCCCCTGGATAGCCAAGAGGTCGAAGACCTGATCGGCCAGCTCGTCGACCACCTCCACGCGCGTGCTACGCGTCGGCGATCGGGGGGTGTTCAGCAGACGGTTGCGGGCCGAGAGGTCGAGGAGCTCGCGACGCGACTCCTCCAGCATCGTTTCCAGGTCCGGCATCGGTCGACTCGGCCTGTTGTGTGGGTGGAATGGCGACCGCCCGGGGCTACCCGAAGCGCCAAGGCGGCGGCCGCACTAGGTATCAAAAGGTAGCACGCAATTCGGTTGCCCGCATGTGGGTGTTTTCTCCCAACGCACGATCGGTCAAACCGCTACGAACCGACCATCGTCCAGCCGCCGCGCGCGGCCGAGGCTTGCCAAGGTCTCGAGCAGCTCGCCGATGCGGTCCTTGTTCGCCCGGGTGAAGGCGGCGGCGACGGTCTTCACGTCGGCCGGGGCGGCGATCGCGGCGAGCGCCCCCTGCACGGCCGCCGCCTGCTCGCTGAGCGTCTTGGGCCACGGCTGCTTCTTGACCTTCGCCTTGCCCTTCTTGGTGGGCTTGGCCTTGGTCTCCTCGGTGGCGATCGTCTGCTGCGTCTTGCCGTCCGGGTTCTGCCCCTTGGGGTTCTGGAACTCGGGCCGCAGCCAGCGCACCAGCCCGCGTTTCTCCTCCTCGGCGCGCTCGTGGTTGAGCGCGACGAGCCGCTCCAAGATCTCTTCGTCGGGCAGATCAACCGGCCAGCCGTAAGCGTCGGCCACCGCCGTGTCCAAGTCGTCGTGGATCTGCTTGAGCACCGAGACGAGCCCCTGCTCGTGGATCACGCGTTCCTTGTCCGTGAGCTCCTCGCCGCCGCGGAGCTTCTCCAGCACGTTGTACATGCCGGTCATCGTCAGCTTCGGGTGCTGCTCTTGCTGACGCTTGCGGTGGGCGTCGAGCTGCTCGCCGAGCTCGCGAATGCGGGATTGCTGAGGCTCACTCGCAATCGGGAAAGGAAAGGGTTCAAAGCAGCGTGTTTTATTGTATCGAGGATCATTACCAACACCCAATCGTCCACCAGCAGCCAATGCCCACTGATAATGGATGCGGCTTGAGAGAACACCGAGAACAGCGGAATCAGATACCGCAATATTCGTCAGCATATTATCTGGCAGAACATCCTGATCCAAAAATGAGAAGACCCTGTGTTTCGATGTTTCAGGTGTAGCGACAAATCTGCTTACACCCGCAGATGCGTCTCTCCAGACGGGTCTTTCCCAGCCAAATCGCCACCATTTTTCACGTATCGAGGCTCGGCGATTCTGGTCTCGCTCAGGCTTGACATAGTCAATCACCCTCTGAAACGCGGCGGAATTAGCACGCTTCGCCTCTTCTACAGACATGCCAAAGAAGTCGATCACGTAAACTCCACGCGAAGACTGCATGAAGTCACGGCCATTGAGGTACGCTCTTATTACTACATGTTCACCTGCCGTCTGAGCTCGCAGTTCAGCAGCTTGGCTAGCGTCGACAATAAAGCCTGCTCCGTAGAGCTGCACGCCCGGAGAATAAAGCCCGTCGTTTGCCTTTAAAGGGACTGCCGAATCAAGGTCCGGGCCGGCTTTTAGTTGATGATTGATTTTCTCAACTTCAATCAGCTTGACTTCCACCTCTTCTTGCTTGTCCTCATTGACGACGCAGCCGATTTCATATTTTGCTGGCTCTTCTGCGGCTCCTATCGTCATCGCAATTCGTACCGCAGCAGCAGTTGAAGTATCCACCCACGGATGGTCAGCAATCACGAATGGTACAAAGAGTGGGGTGCTCTTGGCCTCCATGTGACGCTGCAGAATGCGCCGTTGGAAGACCTGCCTAATACTGTTCGTAGTGATGAATCCGAAGCGTTGTAGCTTTCCTTCGCGGGTAAGAGCAGCGGCTTTATCCCACCAGTACATCACGTAGTCTGCCTTCTCAGGTAGATCGTGAACGCTCCAGAGCGCTTCGACGTAGCCATCTCCGTTGGCCTGCCGGATCATCCAACCGCCAATAAACGGCGGGTTCCCCACCACATAATCTGCCGCAGGCCACTCCGCCTTGCGTGGGTTCACGTAGCGGTACATCGGGATCCGCACCGACTCGTCCGGCACCTCCTCGCCGGTGACCGGGTGGGGCTTGGTGGTGCGGCCATCCCAGATCGTGACCGGCTCGCCGTTGTCGCCCAGCACTTCTTCGCGGCCGTCGTAGGCGGCACCGCGTCGCGGCACTCGATGTTGCCAAAATTCTTGATCACCGGCTCCGGCGGCCGCACCTTGCCGCGCGTGCGGAAGTGCCA
Source organism: Pseudobythopirellula maris (assembly GCF_007859945.1). Lineage (GTDB taxonomy): Bacteria > Planctomycetota > Planctomycetia > Pirellulales > Lacipirellulaceae > Pseudobythopirellula > Pseudobythopirellula maris. The sequence continues at coordinate 221,193 of NZ_SJPQ01000004.1, forward strand.
CTGCAGGTAGCCGATCCAGAGGACCAGTTCGGCGATCGCCGCGGCGCGCGGGTTGAGCTCGATCCCCAACAACTGGTGCGGGTCGACCGTGTGGCCGCTCTCGAGCAGCATCTGCCGGCCGCCGGCCACCTCGTCGCAGGCAGCGAACACCTCGCCCTCGAGCCGCTTGAGGTGCTCGAGCACGACGTACAAGAAGTTGCCGCTGCCGCAGGCCGGGTCGAGCACCCGCACCTCGCAGAGCCGGTCGTGGAATCGGTTCAGCTCCTTGAGGGCGCCCGACTCGTCGCCGTCGTCGAGCAGCGTGAGGGCGGCGGCCAGGGCGGCGTCCCACTCGGCCCGCAACGGTTCGACCACCGTGGGAACGACCAGCCGCTCGACGTAGGCCCGCGGCGTGTAGTGGGCGCCCAGCTTGTGCCGCTCGACCGGGTCGAGGGCCCTTTCGAGCAGCGTGCCGAAGATGGCGGGCTCGACATCGCTCCAGTTCGCCTCGGCTGCTTCGATCAGCAGTTCGAGCTGGTCGCGGTCGAGCGGCAGGGCGGCCTGGGACTCGAACAGCCCGCCGTTGAACCGGATCAGTTTTTCGCGCAAGTCGGTCGAGAACCCGCCCTTGTCCATCGTTTGCCACAGCGACTCGACCACCGGCACGAAGTGCGCGGGGTCGTCGAGAGACTTGAGCAGCGTGGTGAACGGGTCGCGGCGCTCTTGGCTCGGCTTCTCCTGCAGCAAGCCGACGTCCTCGGCGAACATGGTGAACAGGCACCGCATGAGGAACTGGGCGACCTCCTCGGGCGCGTGTCCCGCCGCCTCGAGCCGCTTGGCGAGCTTGGCCAGGCTGTCGGCGATCTCGCGCGTGACCTTCGCGCTGCGACGCGACGGGTCGAGCGCCAGCGGGTCAGTCCAGACGAGACGCAACCGCTCGCGCGTCTCGGCCTCGGCCAGGTCCTCCAGCGCGATCTTGTGCGACTGCGGGTCGGGGAACGCCACGTAGGCGCCGCCGGTCTGGCTGAACTCGCTGTAGAGCTCGATCACGTGGCCGACGTCGACGACCATCAAGAGCGGCGGGCGGCCCTCGTCGGCGCTGAGGTGGCGGGCGTATTGCTCGGCCTGGGTGTGCGCCTGGCGCAGCGCCTTGTCGTGCGCCTTGCTGCCGCGGCGGCCGTGGCCCTGTTTCTTGGCGGCCTGCTTCTGCTTGCCGCGCTCGGAGAGGGCCGCGTCGTCGCCGCGCTCTTCGACCCCTTGCTTGGTCTCGCAAACGAAGCAGCCCCGCCGGTAAAGGTCGGCGAACTTCGTCGAGTGCGTGCCGTCGTAGTTGTCGAACCGGATCGCCTTCTCGAAGACGTAGGCGTTCTCGGCGCCGTCCGGCCCGGCCGGCTCGGGGTGGTCCACGCCAAGCAGGTCGCACAGCTCGGTGAGGAACAGCTGGTAGTTGGCCCGCTCGGCCCCGCCCGAGGGGCGCCAGCGGGCGATGAACTCGCGCGCCTGGGCATCGGCTTTGGCTTCTTCGGGGTCGTTGTCAGTCGGTTGCGGCATGGCTTCTAATTCAGCTGCGCTCAGAAAGAACGTGCGGCGATGAGGGAGACGTAGGGGCCCGTGATTATGGCTGCCAAGGGATGCGAATGACAGCCGCGCGGCCGGGGGGCAGACTGCAGACTGGAGTCTGCGGGCTGGGGGACTTAAGCGGGGCTCCGATGGGGTGTTTTACTTGTTTTCGGCGTCGCTGACTCCGCAAAGTATCGTTCGTACGCTTTCTTCCCGGCGGTTGGAGGAAGCGGTCGCGTCGCGCTGTTAGAGTGAGGATCTGTGCTGTGCATATTCCTGAACTACCAGTCAATGCGATCTCATCATGCCTGACTATCCTCTGGGGCGGCTCGACAAGATCGAGGCCCGCAATATCTGGGTCGACGAGGCCCGCGACTTCACGCCTTGGCTCGCTTCAGAGGAGAACATCGGCCTGCTGGGCGACGCCATCGGCTACGAGCTCGAGGTCGTGGCCCAGGAGAAGAGCGTCGGGCCGTTCAAGGCGGACATCCTCTGCCGCGAGACGCTCAATGGCCAGTACGTGCTGATCGAGAACCAGCTCGAGAAAACCGACCATGGCCATCTGGGGCAATTGCTCACCTACGCGGCCGGCCTGCACGCGGTGACCGTGGTGTGGGTGGCGGTCCGCTTCACGAACGAGCACCGCGCGGCGCTCGACTGGCTCAATGAGATCACGGCCGAGGAGTTCCGCTTCTTCGGCCTCGAGATCGAGCTGTGGCGGATCGGCGAATCGCCCTGCGCGCCGAAGCTGAACATCGTCTGCAAGCCGAACGACTGGACCGCCGAAGTGGGACGCTCGGCGCGGGCCAGCAGCGAGGAAGAGCTGAGCGACACGAAGCGGTTGCAGCTGGAGTACTGGACCAAGTTTTGGGACTACGTTCGAACTAGCGACTCGGAGCTGAGGGGGACCAGGGCGTTGCCACAGCACTGGAACAACCTGCCGATTGGACGCACCGGGTTTCGGCTCGTTGCGATTATGAACACGCAGTCCGGATATATCCAAGTGGAGATTTACTGCCACGACGACAATGCTCTGCAGCATTTTCACCAATTGCTCGAGTCGCAATCCGAGATCGAAGCTGAGCTTGGGCATGAGCTTGATTGGCAAGAGCTGCCTGGTCGCCAGGCGAGTCGCATTGCCTACGCGAGGTCGGTAGTGAGTTTTAGTGATCGAAGCCTTTGGCCCGAGCAGCATGAGTGGCTCCGCACGCACCTCGAGGCTTTCGATCGTGTGTTCCGCAAACGCATCCGCGGGCTCAACGCAAACGATTTCGAGGCCGAGGACGGTGACGCCGAGGAGTCCGCTGAAAAAACGCCGTGATGCGGTCGGGTGAGACTGTTCGCCTGCCATGCTTAGCTGCAGATTGATGTTGGTAGAGGGGAGCATCTGTCTATCTTCTTCGATACGGCGGGGCAGAAGAACTTGCGGCTGTCGTCGCGGTGTGACTAGGCGACGGCCTGGGCCAGGGCCTCCTCGGCTGCGTGGCGGGCCTCTGGGTGTTTGAGAATCGTGCTCAGGGCCGTGCGGCCACCGGGGATGATCCCCTGCTCGCGCCAGTCGGGCTGGGCCATACCTAGCAGCCGCTCCTGCTCGGTGGCGGGGAGCCCACTCAGCGCTAGCCGGAACTCTCGTCGGCGGTCAGCGGCCTCGCCGATCCGCCGGTTGTGCTCCTCATGCTCGGCCTGTCTGTCAGCGCGTCGGGCGGATGAATGCTGCTCATTCGCTCGCCGCTGAGCGTCGCTCACGGGCGGCCAGCCTGCCTCGATCAAGTCCCCCGGCCGCCAGCCGCAGACTCGGCGGTAGACCGCGCCGCCGTCCCACGCCAGCGGGCGGGCCTCGGCGTGCGCCAACAGGGCGCCCAGGTGCTCCGGTTCGCCGCCGTGTTCGCGGAACTCGGCGATGGCGTTTGCCGACTGGGCGACGCCGAGGCGCCGCATGCGTCGCTCGAGGGCGGCCCACCCAAATTCCGTTCCAAGATTTTCGGATTCCTCCACCTCCAGCCGATCAGGCTCATCGCCTTCGGTGGGGGGCAGGGGGGGAGGGGGCTCTGTAGGACTCTTAGGACTTTTTGTCTGGGCGCCGTTTCGGCGCTCATTGGCGGCGCTTGCGTCGCTCTTTCACTGTACTTCGCGGACAGTTTCGGACCCGGAACGTTGGAATGTCTCCCAGTTGCATACCTTTACGTGTGTCCCATTGCGGTCAGATTTGAGCACCTCAAGCATCCCGTCCGCGACAAACTCTTGCAGGTAGCGGCGCACGGTCCGATCGCTGACGCCGATCCACTTGGCTAGGTCTTTCGTCGACATGAGAGCCTCGCCTACCTCGAGGCGACGGCCGTTGCGCATGAGCTGTGGCTTGTAGGCTGTGCAGAGAAGAATGTGGCCCCACAGAGCAAACGTCTGCCCGTTCGACCAAGCGAGAGAGCCCTTCACGCTCCAATGGAGCTTGATCCATCCAGTGGTCATCACGGCGCTCCCCCATTCACGAGGGCGGCGCCAGGGCGCCGCAGCGACCGCCGAGCGGCCTCGAGCGCCTCGTCTGGCGCCCCGCGCCGCAGACTGCGGGGCAGCTGTTGCCATGCCGCGAGCAGCGTCAAGCTGCCCGACAGCGGCTCGGCCGCTATCGCCGGCGGGAAGGCGAGCGGGTCTCCGTCACGCTCGTACGCCTCGGCGATCGTCGCTGGTGGCGACGGCTTCAGTGGGTTAGCATTCATTGTGATACCCAGCCCTGGTCGCGCATGTTGTGACCGCGCGGCCAGGGCCCCTTTCTTTGGCTCAGGCTTTTGTTTGCGCGGCGGCCGACTTCCGGCCCGCCATGAATTGATCGAGGTCCGCACGGTCGAGCACCACGCGGCTGCCCACCCCGATCTTGGGGATCTCGCCCTCGGCAAGCAGGGCGTCGAGGGTTCGAAGACTGACGCCGATGTAGGCGGCGCCTTCGGCTCGTTTCAGATAACGGGCCAAGTCAGTAGACATGGATCGACTCACTGCACGGAGTAAGAATCGCAGCCGCGTTCACGCGGTCGCATCGTGCAGCAGGTTAGCCAGCAATCGATGTGGACAAAGTGGACTAGCCGCTATTTGTCCGCTTATTAAAGCGAGTCCCGTTGAGCAGGTGGCGGTGTTCTGGCCGGCGCAATTGTCTGAGTAAGCTATTCGCTGGTCGTTCGAGGCCACCCGTGAATTGCAGGGCTATGCTCTTCATGGTTTCCCTATCATCGGTGCTATTGCGGAGTGCCTTGGCCAACCGAATTACGTCATCATTCCGAGGCAATTTTTCGCAGTTTTTTTTGGAACTGTCCGTTTTCCTATCCGCCTGTCCGCTCTCTGTAGATGCTGTTGGTGAGTTCCCATGAGCGATTCTGGCGACTTCCAGCTGGTCAGTTGACTTCTGACGCCGAATCGTCGCTCGGAGTTTGCGACGGAGAGTGTCGATCGCGCGATCGACCTGAGAAGCCATGTTGAATTGAGGGCGATTCGTGGGGAGACTCTTCCAATAGTTTCTCCCAACAGCACCAAGCGTTTCGGCCTCAACTGCGCAATCATAGTCCTCGGCAACATCCGCCAGCCCCCTCGCAAGTGACCGCATCTCTTCGAATAATCGCTTATGATCGGCGCCCCACACGTTCGCCTTCTCTAGGTCTTCAGGCGCCATTGGGCTCGGTTCTGCCCTGCCGGCTTCACGATTTGCTCGGGCGGCCTCGACCAAGAACTGGAACCGCTGCAGATTCTCGAGTGATTGCTGCGGTGAAGGGTTTTCCATGTGCTCCACTCCCTTTTCGGATCCCGTGCTTGCCCCCAGCCGCTCTGCCTCGGCGATTACCAGCTCCGTCACGGCCTCCATGCACAGCACCTGCCGCCGGCCTTGGTGCTCGTACTGAGACAGGTCGACGTCGAGGTCGTCGTCGGGGTAATGCATGCCCTGGCCGCCGTACCCGGGGGCCCGCACAGGCAGCCACAACCGGGTGATTTGCTCATAAGCGGGGAAGTACCGGTCGGCCTTCTTGGGGTCCCGCAGCGGGGCTGTCATGGGGCCGACGAACTGGGCGTCGTCGAAGAATCCGCCGGCCTCGAGCACCCGCCAAAGCTGCTCACCCGCCCTGGTGTAGGACCTTCTCAGCAACAATACCCGCGCATTTCGCACCTCGTACGATTTAGCGTCGGTACACTTCTCATCGGACTGGGCGAGCCTCGGCCAGCGGTCCCGGAGCTTATGGGTGAGCCGCTGCAGCTCCTGACCTGCGTGTAGGACGGCGTCGGCCTCCGGCGGGGCGTGGGAGTCGACGGCCGACTTGAGATCGCTCAACGCCGTGTGCAGCTCCCCGAGGGTCGCTTTGCCTTCCAGCAGCTGCTGGTAGGCGTTGAAGCAAACGGCGACCGCTTCGTGCAGCTCAGGGGCGTGCTGACGCGAGAATTGAGACGCCACATTGCCCGCCAACCAGCCCTCGCCCGGCTCGCCGCTGATCGGGTTGAGCCGCTCTACCAGGCCGGCGAGGGCCTTGGCAGCCTTGGGGTCGCCGTCTTCATCGCGTTTCCGGGCTAGCTCGCCCAGCCAGCGGGCGTGGCTTCTCGCCATCAACAGGAACCGACGGATGCACGCGACGCCAGTAACACATGGGGCCTCGGGGGGCGAAGTGGGCACGCGCGAGATTCCTTTCCGCGGGCCCGACCACCCCGTCGCCGCCCGGAAAGGGGCACGGCGACGGGGGAGTCGACGCGGGAGATCAGCCCGCTGGCCTGCTGATCGAGAGTGAAGCGGAACCAGTCGTACTAGGCAGCGACGCCGCCATTGTACTATCTCGCTGCGATAAAGTCCCTGCACTCTCCCACGACATCAAGCCAGTCTTCTTCATCTGCGAACGCTTCATCGCTGGTCGCTTCGGGATTGATAAGTTCGGAGTCGGTGCTACGGTACCGAACATGCCGCTCTACCAGTAACAGGAGAAGATTGTCGGTGGCCGATTCCGGCGATAGCGTACTATCGAGTCTGGTTGATGGGGTGGGATCGTGTTCGGGGAGCGAAGTGCGTTCGCGGACGCCTACCTGAAGCTTGTGATACCTTCTTGATGCAGAGGTTTTGTTTGGCTTGTCCGCCTGAAAATCTTCATCTGGAGCTCGCAAGGTGACAACGGCATCATTCTCCTTAATGGGCAGCTGCGCCTGCGTGATTCGAGGATATTCGGGAGAGAGCATGCTGTCACCCGCTTGAACATCAGCGGCAAAGGCTTCGTCAACTCCTGCTACCTCGTTGAAGTAACCTTGTGCCTGAGTGACTTGTAGAGGGGAAGAAAGTGTTTCGCCGAAATGCTCAGTCCATACGGTGTAGTCGTTTCTGGTAATCACCCCGTCGCCGTCCCCGTCGGCGCCCTCGTAGGGCGCCACCATCTCGTCAAGCGCGTCTCGCCAGACGGTGAAATCGGCGCCGTCGACCACGCCGTTGCCGTTGTAGTCGCCAATGAGTGGTGGGGCGTCGGCCTGGATCTCGATCGCCCCGATGTCGACGCCTCCTCCCGCCAAGCGGAAGTACCCCATGCCCCGCTGGTCGAACTCGCCGTGAGCGAATTCGACCGTAGGATCGCCGGCGTCGATCGCAGGGCTGCCTGGAAGTGGCAGATGAGTCGGCGTGGGGCCGCCGTTGTCGGCAAGGGGAGCGAGCATCGGGTCGTCAGCGATAACGTTGTCTTCACCAAGAGAAACGATTTCGTCCGTCCGCGAGCCGATCAGGCTGTGACGGATTTCCAGCGAGTTGGGGCCTTCGTCGTCGAGGAAGACTTCATAGCTCGGGTTTGCAGCAAGGTTGGCGGTCAGAATCGATCCTACGACAAGGATTTCGCCCGACGCATAAAGACCTGCCCCTAAGCTCGACGAGTTAAAGGTCACCGTGCTGTTGGTCAATCGTGTGTACCCCGATGACCAGATCGCCCCCCCTCGTGTCGAGCGTGAGGGCTCTCCCTTGTTTCCACTGAATGTGCTCTGCTCAACCACCAGTCGATTGGCCGAGTAGACGCCAGCCCCGAACACGGAGGTGTTATTACCGATGAGGCTCTCCGTAATTAAAGCGGACTCATACACATACATCCCGCCCCCGCGACTCGAGGCCGTGTTCTTTTGGATCAAGCTGCGAGCGACCTCGGCGTTGCGAGCTCGCAATCCAGCCCCGGAATAAGAGGCGTTGCCGAGGATCTCGCTCTGATCAACAAAGACAAATTGTGAATATACACCTCCGCCGCTCGTTGCTGAGGTATTGTGTGTGATGCTGCTCTTTCTCACCGTTACCGACGGGGCGAGAATTCCCCCGCCGAACCCACCAATTTCATTGGGGGCGTGGTTCCTTTGAATCGAGCTTTCCGTAATTACAACGGGGCCTTCCGCGAAAACCCCACCGCCACTTGTGTATACCCCCTCGACCTCGCTGTCGGAAACGACAGATCGAGTGATGATGAGCTTGCCCGAAGTGATCGATCGGATAGCGCCGCCATTGTAGATGTAGGAGGGCGGGGGGGATGGAGGGTCCCAGTGAGGGTTGTCGCCGGTCGTGAGACCGTTCTGTATGCGGAGGTTGACGATCGAAAAATCTCCGGTACTCGCAGTGAAGTGCAGCACGCGCGAGAGCCGCTCCGCGTCTATCGTCACTCCTTCGTTCGCCATCGAGGCGTCGAGTGTCGCCGCCTCGGTCAGCTCGAGTTCGGCGCCGCCAAGCAAGATCGTGCCTCCAGCGAGAGAAGGGTCAAATCCGATCGTGTCGGCGCCCGGATTGAGGTTCGCCAACGCGATTGCCTCTCGCAGGGAGAGATGGCCGGGAGAGACATCGCCATCGGAGCCGCCATCGAGGCTGTCGACGACGATGTTGCCAACCCACTCGATCGCACCAAGGTCAATGCGCTCACCCCACACACGAGGCAAGCCCGCTCCGCGCTGATCGCTCGCAAGCGGGGGGGTAGAAATCTGGGGGTCAAACAAGGGGTCACCGGCGTCGATGATGGGGCTGCTGGTGAGCGGCAGGTGGGTGGCGGTCGGCCCGCCATTGTCGGCCAGTGGGCCGAGAAGGGGATCGATCGCCCCGACCGTGCTAGAGTCACCAATCAAGTTGCCGGACGCATCGGGCGAATCGGATGAAGCCTGCAGCAGGCCGTCGGTGTCGCCAATGAAACTGTATTGCACCGTGGTCACGAGCGCGTCGGAATCAAGATCGGGCGCCCCGCCTGTCGCGGTGTTCTTCGCCAGGATCGAACCCGAAATCTCAACCGTCCCGTCGGCACTGAGCCCTCCCCCCCGGACCCCCGTGAACAGGGCATGGTTGTTGACGACCGTCGATTGGGCCAGAGTGATCGCGCCTGTCGCGGAGACGCCACCGCCACTCGACTCCGCCCCGTGCGTCAGACTGCCGCTGACGGTGCTCTGGAGCAGGTTCACCTCGCTGGCCGCGATCGCGCCTCCGGGGCTTTCGCCCCCGAGGGTGGTGTTGTCACGGAACAGCGTGTCTCGACCCGAGAGCCGACCCTCCGTAAAAACGGCGCCACCCGCACTATGGTCGCCCCGCGTGGTGTTCCAGCCGATCGTCGCTGTGGAGAACGTGGCGTCCCCACCGACAAACACCCCACCACCAGGCGAGGAGACACCAAGTGTTGTGTTTCTCTCGACGCCGCCGCGCTCAATAACGAGTCCTCCCCTGACGTATAGCCCGCCGCCAGGCGAAAAGCGTTCCTCAGTGCGGTTGTCAAGCACCCAAGAGTTTTGGAGCAAGGCGTCGCCGAAAACGAAGGCGCCTCCGCCGCTCCCACTGCCCCCGCTGGTGTAGTTCCTTTCAAGGATGCTGTCGGTGAGGGTGAGCTGCCCCCTGACATATAAACCACCCCCTGAAGCATGAGGCCCTTCCGTGTGATTGCCGCTCACAACACTGTCGGCTAATTCTAGGTCGCCCTTGGTGTCGATAGCCCCGCCACGGGCGTAGCCGCCTATCGCTGTGTTGTCCGTGAGCACTACTTGGCTGAGAAACAGCATTCCTTCAGAGCCGGAGATGATCGCGCCGCCCTGGCTCTCGTAAGAGCCGTAGTAGAAATCCGTCTCCGTTCTGCCGCCACGCAGTTTCAGACTCTTGAGTGTGACGTTGTCCGCTCCTGCGGAGATCTCGAAAATCCGCGACAGACCTTGGGCGTCGATTTGCACCCTCGCGTCAAGAGCCGAGCTGTCGATCGTGATCGTTTCCGTAAGAGTCAGCGCCTCGCCGTCGAGTAGGATCGTACGTCCCGACAAAGCCTCATCGAAGAGGATCAGGTCGTTCCCGGGTCTGGCGTTGGCGATCTCGAGCGCCTCGCGCAGCGACAGGTTCCCCGATGAATAATCGCCGTCCGTCTCGTCGATCTGATTGTCGACGTAGAGCGACAACGCCTCGAAGGCGCCGATGTCGATCCTCCGGCCCGAGACACGCTCGAACGGCTCGCCGCGCTGGTCGTAGCCCTCGTCGTCCGTGTCTAGGTCGCCGGCCTCAATGGCGGGGCTGCCCGGCAAGATCGCGTGAGTCTGGTTCCGGCCCCCGTTGTCGGCGAGCGGCCCCAGCATGGGATCGATCACGCCGCTCCCGGCGGAGCTGCCGATGAGGTTGCCGTTCTCGTCGGGGGTGCGTGTCTCGGCAAGGGTCGTGCCGGCGTTGTCGCCGATCAAGCTGAATACGATGTTGGGGGAGGAGCTGCTGTGTAAATCGGGCGATGCGAATAAGGATGAGTTGCCAGCCACGATCGAGCCCTGGATTTGCGTCGGGAACCAGCCTTCCCACACTCCACCGCCGCTGCTGGCGGAGTTGCCTGTGATCGTGCTCTGTTCGATCGTAAGCCTGTCATACACTTGGTGGACGCCGGTACGAAACAGTCCGCCGCCGCGCGAATCCTCGCCTTCTGTATGATTCCCACTGATTGTGCTGTTGTAGATCGACCCTGGGCCATACACGCCGATCCCACCGCCCTTGCCTTGGGGGCCTTCGATGTGATTGCCTGAGATGAGGCTGTCAGAGACGGTCAGGTCAAAAGAAAAAAGTCCGGCGCCGGTCATCTTTTCTCCGGTAAGGCTATTGCCTTCGATCGTTGAGCCGGTCACCTCGAGACTGCGTCCGAATACCCCGCCACCGTGTCCATAGAGTCCGTTGACGTAGTTGTCGCTGACGACGCTTTCGGTCAATATAACGTCCTCTCCGTACACGCCGCCGCCGTTGTCGTAATAGCTGTTACCCCGTACCGAATTGGAATCGATAGTACTTGCGTGGATCGTCAGCAGTTTATATCCGACGACTCCTCCTCCCTGTGCGCTACTGCCAGAGATGTAGTTGTAATTAACCTTGCTGCTTACGATGCGCACGTTCCCACTCTTGGACCCAACGCCGCCGCCGTGCGCTCGAAAGCCCTCGGTGTGGTTGTGCTCGATCGTGCTGTTCTCGATCGATAGGTCGCCGGCCTCGGTCCACGCTGCGCCGCCCGGCGAATCCTGTCCCACGGTCGTGTTCCCGGTGAGCAGACTGTCGATGATCCGCAAGCCGCCTTCGGTGTAGACGCCCCCGCCCGGCGCCTCGCGTCCCGTCGTGCCGCTGTTTTGAATCGTCATCCGCTCTAAGGTCAGAATTCCGCTCGAAGCCGAGATGATAGCGCCGCCGCCGCCGCTTCTGGTCGCCCGCCCCCCGGTGAGCACTAGGCCCGCGAGCGTGTAATCGTTCGAATCGTCCAAGAACTCGAATATTCTCGATTCCCCGTGGGCGTCGATGGTCAGGGGCTCGGCGAGTGCTGTGCCGTCGATCGTCACGGTGTCCGAGATGTGGAATTCATTATAGATGAGTGAGATGGTCTGCCCGGCGAGCTCGGGGGAGAATACGATCGTGTCGGCGCCAGGGTTGGCTTCCGCGATGGCCGCCGCTTCACGCAGCGACAGACGCCCCACCGAGAAGTCGCCATCGACCGCATCCTCGGTCGTGTCGACCACTAACGAGAGGGCCTGCGACTCGTAAGCCCCCATGTCAATTCGGCCCTCGGCGACACGATCGAACGGATAGCCCCTGACGTCGAGGACGACGTCAGAGGTCTCCGGCTCGCCGGCATTGATCGCTACGCTGCCGGGCAGTAGCGCGTGCGTGAGCGTGCGTCCACCATAGTCCCCCAACGGAGCAACCCCCGCGTCGAGTGTCCCCGACGTGGTGAACAGGTTCCCTTGCCCGCTAGCCAACGCGATGAGCAGGGCGTTGTCCGGTCCGCTGGGGCCGTTCGCGTCGGCGACTAGGCTGTATCTCAGCGAGAACGATCCCGCCGCCGGCTCGAGGTCGTTGCCCCCGCCAGTTGCTGTGTTCCCGGCCACGATCGAGCCCTCGACCGAGAGCCCCTCGCCAGAAAACCAGATTCCTCCTCCGGAGGCGCCGGCGGCTTGATTTTCTGACAGGGTGCTGCGGACGATCTCGAGATTGCCGTGCGCAGCAATCGCCCCGCCGTTGCTGCTCAGCCCCTCGGTCTTGTTGCCGCTAAGAGTCGATTGCACGAGACGCACGTCTCCGGTCGCGAAGATCGCTCCCCCCTGCGCGCCGTGCCCCTGGGTCCGGTTCCAGCTGATCAAACTCCCTTCAATCGTCAAAAGGCCGTCGCTCAAGGACCGAATCGCGCCGCCGCTGTTCGTGTAATCAAAGATCGTCGGGTTATTCTCTACGGTCCGGCCGCCCGTGAGATCGACGCCGACCAGCGTAACGTCTCCCGCCTCGGCGGTGATGCTCAAGACCCGAGATTGACCACGGGCGTCGATCTCCACGTTGCGAAGCAGATTGCTCGCGTCGACGATCAGCGGCGCGCTGATTTCCAACTCGCCTTTGGTCAGTAGAATAGTCCGCCCAGCAAAAGTGGGGCTGAACTGGATCCTCGCGACTTCCAGGGACTCGTTCGCCAGGAAGATTGCCTCCCGCAGCGACAAGTCACCCTCTCGGTAGTTGCCGTCGAATTCGTCGGTGCTCCTGTCGACCGTGTAAGTCGTGAAGTACCTCTCGACCGCGCCGATGTCGGCCCTGCCCACCGTCACGCGCGGGAATGGCTCGCCTCGCTGGTCGTAGCCGCTGTCTGACAAGATCGCCGGGTCACCCGCGTTGAAAGCGGGGCTGCCGTTCAGCAGGTCGTGGGTGCGAGTGGGCCCTCCGTTGTCGCCCAACGGCGCCAGGCGCGGGTCGAGCACACCGGCGCCTGCCGAGCTGCCCACGAGGTTGCCCGCCGCGTCCGGTGTGCTCGACTCGGCGAGGTTCACCCCGTCATTGTCGCCGATCAGGTTGAAAGCATAGACCGATGCGCTGTTAGTGGAACGTATGTCGGCGTACCGGTCGGCGGCGAGGTTGGCCGCGATGATCGTGTTGGTGATCACCGCTTTCTCGCTGTTGATCGCCAAACCGCCCGCGTCCGAATCGTCGCCTAGCGCCTCGTTCTCCGTGATAGTGCTGCGGTCAATCCGTATCTCGCTGGAATTGCGGAGATCGAAATAGCCGGCACCCCCCGGACTTCTTGGACCGCTGGTGCGGTTGTTGCTGAGCGTGCTGTCGATGATCTGAACCGAGCCGACCACGACCATGAGACCGCCTCCGACTCCCCCCCCGCCGGCGGTTGTATTATCGCTGATCTCGGAACTGTCAATGACAACCGACCGCGTATAAGCCCCGCCGCCCCCAGAGTTTCTCCCCAAGGTCGTGTTGCCGCGCAATACGCTCGCATGCAACACAAACTCTCCCTCGACGTAGACGCCGCCACCGCGGGCGCTCTCGCCGCGGGTCTCGTTGTACGAAATCTCGCTGCTGTACGCCTCGACCGGTGCGTCCAAGGACCACACACCACCTCCGCTGGCGCCGATCCCTTCGGTGTGATTCCGCGAGACGAGCGTCTCCTCAAGAACAATTGTCGGAGACCCGAGACCACGCGCTGCAATGCCTCCCCCGCGCGAGTCCGTACTGAGGGTGTAGTTGTCCGTCACGGTCGAATCAACGAATGTAACAGCTCCGTAGAATGTGAATATACCGCCGCCGTTGGACGAATCGCCTTCGGTGTAATTGCCACTTATCGAGCTCCGCGTGATCGACGTCGTACTGGACGCGTAGACCCCGCCGCCGCGCGCTTCCATTCCCTCGGTGTGATTGCCACTGATCGTGCTGTCTTCAATCTCGAAGGCGCCGAACCGCGAGTACACCCCTCCGCCCTTGCTTTCATCGCCCGTGGTCGAGTTGCCACGGATCTCGCTCCTCACCACTCGCGTACCGCCCAAGCTGAAGACGCCGCCGCCGCCGCCGGTGGCCTTGCTATCGACAACCGCCGTATCTTCGAGAATGAGCTCAGCCGAAGGGGAATAGATCGCGCCACCAGGGCCGTCCACGGCGCCGTTGGCGAGTTCCAAGCCGGCGACGCGAAGATAAGCGTCGGCCTGGATTACCCGCGAAAGCCCTCCTGCGTCGATCACCGGTCGCTCATCGAGCGCCGTCGCGTCGATGACCAGCGCGTCGGTGCTCTCCAGCTGGGCGCCTGCCAGGGCAATTGTCTGTCCCGAGAGAGACAAGTCGAAGCCGATCACGTCTTCACCCTCGGTCGCGTTGGCGGCGAGGATCGCCTCACGCAACGAGACACCGTCTCCACCGTCAGTAGCGATTAAGCCTTCGATCGAGCTGACATCGCCATTCACCAAGTCGCTCGTGTTTCCCACGGTGACGGCGGCGAGAACCCAACGCTCTTCGAGGCGTTCGTACCGGAGCCGACGGCCTAAGAACGGACGTTTGGCTGACGTTCGAGATGTTTGGTGCTTCCCACATTGTCGGCGAGATGGATTCTTCGGGGAAAATAGCATGAGGTATTGCTCAGGGATGTAGGAGCCCAACGCGGAGGGCACAGTCTAGACCTTTCAGGCAAATTGAACGACCTCGACACGCCATCAAAGAATCTGGGCGGCAACGCGAAATCGCCCTAAGCGGGCAGTGCAAGGACAGCCTGAATAGGGTATTTCCAGCCAGATTTGATCTCCACGTTCCTAGCCGCGAAGAACAAATCCCTCAGGCCGTCGAATGCCCCTACCGCGAGAGATGCGGCATTCGAGCAAGTGACAAACATCAACGCGCAGGAAGGCGGCGAGCGCGCCTTCTTCGCCAGCGGCAAGAATGGGAAAGCAGACGAGCGTCACACACACGAGGATCCCATTGAGAGGCCGGCACCCCGTCAAGTCAAGGAAGGAAAAGGTACGTAGGGAAGCCGATTCGAGTTAGCTTTGCGAATCGAGTGATTACCAGCGAGGCACCCTAAGACCTGTTCTTCCCTTGCAGGATCTTCCTACCGCGTTGTCTGCTACACGTCTTGCGCCGCTCGGTGCAGCGCATCACGCAGCGCTTCGGCTAGAATCTGCCTAAACACCGAGGATTCCGTGGTAGGTTCGAGTCCTCTATCGCCCACTCCTTCTTGCTTCGATGGCAATGGCGGCGGCTTTCTAGGTCGCATTGCTGGTAGCCGTAGCGTCGTTATTGCCTTTGCGACGCCGAATCACACCGCCACGCACGCTACGCATCCGTGCGATTCGCACTAACGGTCATGCTCAGTGCTGGGGCCTCAGTGCTGGGGCTCGCCCCCAGGAAATGCACTCGTTTGAGGCTAGAGCGTTTTTCGAATTGGTGTGGACGAGCGGGGAAGCGATAGGCGGCGTGGCGAGGAAGCCGAAGCAGGCAATGCGGTGCATTGTCGATGCAGGCTGACGAAGCCATGACGCCGATCGCGAGCCGAGCGTCTACTCCTATGAGCAAACCGCTCTAGGCATTTCGACGGCAAACGGCTGGTTCTGCCCATCGAGCAAAGCAAGGGCCGCAAGCAGTCGCGGGTGGTCTGCCTGCCGCCCGAGGCCTTGGAGGTCATCAAGCGATTGGCTGAGAAGTGGCCAGAGGGGCCGCTCTTTCGGAATCCGAGGGGCATCCCCTGGAGCCGTATTTCGGTCCGCTTGTGTTTCCGCAGGCTCAAAGAGAAGCTCGGCATGCCAAAGCTATGCGCAACCACGCTACGGCATTCGTTCGCCCACCACCGGCTAACCAGCGGTCAGGATGCACTGACCGTGGCCAAGCTCATGGGCCACGTCGATACCCGGATGCTGGCGACCCGCTACGTCCACTTGGACGCCAACCCCGAGTTCATGCAGAATGCTGCTAACCAAACAAGCTTCCCGGCCTTACCTGTTGAGCTTCCAAGCAGCTCTCCAGATCAGCCGGCTTGATTCGTATGGCGGTCCCGAGCCGGCAGTGGGGCAGGGCGTTCTGCTCCACCAGCCGATAGATTGTCCGCTCGCCGAGGTTGAACCGGACCGCAGCTTGGCGGACCGTCAGTAGCTCCCCGTTGCCTGGATCGGCGGGGCCGTCCTGGGGCAGAGCCGCAATGCAGTCGATGAGCACGGCCGCACACCTGCCGAGCCGTCTCTACGCGGCCCGCATGGTCGTGAAGCTCCCCCACGCCTACACCGAAGCGTCCGAGCCTCTTGGAGGCCTCCACGGCGACGCCTTGGGGGTCTTCTAAAGTGGAGACCTTGTCTAGGGGGTCAGCTTCTTTGAGCCGGTCGTCGAGCCAGCGGCGGAATTGGGGCAGGGTCATGCACAAGGATAGCTCTTTCCCACAAATCAGGTGCGGCAATCAGCCAGAAACTGACGATCACGCCAATCCCCTTGATTGCATGGCTAGCGGCCACCCGCTATCTTCTTTATGCAACCGCGTTTTCGGCGACACTTTGGCAAGAAGGCCCTAGGGCCGGCGAAGTAACCACCACAGCTACTATCGGATTGAAGCCCGGGGGTTTAGATCGTGTTCTTTCGACGCATCATCGACGAAACGCCTCTGGATGCAAAAAAACTCGATAGCTTGAACGCCGTTATCGACCGGAAAGACCTGTCGCTAGATGACGCTGCCTCGGGAACAGCCAAGGAATTCTACCAATTGGGGCAACGCCTAAAGGGTAAGAGGCAGCTGGAGAGAGCCTTATCCGCGTTCCGTGAAGGCTGGAAGCATGGCCACGTCAACTCTACTTATCAATGCGGACTGCTAGAAAGAGACACCGTAGAGGCCAATCGCTTATTCCAAAAGGCAGCAGAAAGAGGACACGTAAGGGCCAAGTTCAATCTAGGCACCTACTGGCTGCAACAGGGAAATACTATCCAGGCTCAACAGACCCTGGAGGATGCTGCATCACAAGGCTGCGCGCGATCCAAGACGAATCTCGGGATACTACATGCAGTCAATAGGCGTGATCCTCAAGAGGGTCTTCGCTGGTTCCGCGAAGCGATCGCCGATGGCGACTCAGCTGCACTATTGGGAGGCGCATCAGCTGCACTGGAGGCAGGTGAGTATGCCTGCGCCGAAAGATGGGCTGAGTGGGCAGTAGCCCTCCGAATAAAGAATGCGCCACGATTGCTCCGCACAATTAAGAGTTTTAACACCTGAGTTACACATAGTAGCGACATCATTCTTATGTGCCCTGACTGACAGGGCACTGCCGTCACCAACCGTTAACAGCAAGCACGTTATGGGCCTCTTTTCCGGAAAATGGCGCGGCGGCCTCCCTTCCGTCGCTGTTCTCTCCAGCGATACGTCTATCTTTTACCTAGTCGCCGAAGACGGCGTACATGGAATGGCTGTTTATGAGGCAGACATTACGCGTGACTTGACACAGGCCCCGCCCGTCGCGAATTGGCACTACAAGGAAACCGTCGAGGCTGTTCGCAGCTGCAAGCGTTCCCTCGCAAAGGAATGCCTCTTTAAAGCCTCTGAGCTGGGACACCTGGACGCACTCTACCTAAAGTGCCGCTATTTCGATTACCACGCTGACCGCGTGGCCCTAGAACGCAATCTCCGAGTCGGAGCCAACGGCGGAAATATTAAGAGCATGGTTGGCCTGGGATCACTCCTGACGCACAACGACCAACTCAAGGAGGCAGAGACCCTCTTCAGGAAGGCCTACGAAAAGGGCAGCATTTACGCGATCAATCTATTGGCCTCACTATATGCCTGCCAACACAACAACCCCACAGAGGCACGACAACTGTCAATGCTCGCAGCCGATGAAGGAGACAAGCAAGGCCTCATAGGGGTGGCAGCCATGTCTATGCGACTAGAAGACTGGGATACAGCACTGTCATATGGAAAGCGAGTAGAAGTGCAGGACCCTGACACCGGCCGAAAGCTGCTAAAGGACATTCAGAACACCAGGCGGCAATTGCTACACATTCGCAGTCATTGACTCCATCTATACCGCTTGCGGCATTACCCACCCACCTTAACTACACTAGAAAGACGGCGGTATGTCTGGCCCAGGCTCCGGAGGGAACGTCCTCGCCGCCTTATGCAGCTTTTTCATCCCTGGGCTCGGTCAGTTGCTTCAAGGCCGGCTAATGATGGCGGTTCTGCAATTCTTCCTTGCTGCATTGCTTTGGATGGTCTTACTGGGATGGGTAATTCACATTTGGTCAATCGTTAATGCGGCTCGCTTTGACCCTTACAGATACTAACGTACCCAAACACGCAAAGTGCAGCCGCACTCACGCAAGCATCGGACATCACTTTCCATCGCCATCCCACGTCACTTCTTACCTCACGGTCTTTCTATGGCTATCGTATGCACCGGATGCGCTACGATTAGAAACCATGACTTAACACCATGTCCCGTATGTGCCCAGAATCGCTTCCACCAAAAAGAACGTGAGGCTGAGAAACGCCGTTCAGCCAGAAGGGCTGAGAAAGAGCGCATCGAGTCAGCGAAGCAGGCCGCCAAGGCTCGCAAGTCTGGCGCAAAAAAAACATGCCATTGCTGTGGCCGAAGCGTCGGCGGCTTCTTTACACCACCATCATGGAAGTGCCAGAACGCAAGCTGTGGGGGCGTGTTTTGCAGGTCATGCAAGAAGGGGTCACTCTTCACTAAGTGCCCGCTGTGCGGATCGCGTGCAGCCTAGTGCGCACTTCCGTCCGCCTCCCCACCTTCACCACAATCAGCGCAATGCCCGACCTCCCGCCCATTCCGCCGTGCCCCACTTGCCGAAAATCACTAGACTTCATGTCGCCATGCAAACCAGACCATCCAGAACGCGGCTTTATAGCCGCTATGGAGGGTCGCATGATGTGTATATGCTGCTACAGATGTGGCATGGTGACTTTCATTAAAGTGCGTGGATGGCTTCGCATCTCACTGAGAACTGAAGGACACCTTCCTCTTGCGGCATTCATTGACATAGAACAGGACAATAGCTCCGCATTCGGCGACGTCATCATCCCTGAGCTTACAATGCTGTGCCGACAAGGCCTTGTTGAAGGACCGGAATGCCAGCTGCTTGAGTAGCAGCAATGCCGAGCCTGCCATCCTTGGAAAAATGGCGCGGATTCAACAGCGACACCTACACAGCCGAGGAACTAGTGATATGTTTGGGAAGAGAAGTAATCGCGACGTACGGCTTACGTCGGCACTCGACTCCGTGGGTATAAAGTACGAATGCGATGAGGATGGAGATTGCAGTGTATTGTACAATCTGCCAAACGGCCGGTCACAGACGGCCTTTGTCAGCGGGAAGACAGAGTCTTTCGACAATCTTGAGGTACGTGAAGTGTGGTCTGTTGCCGCGTATGACACAGGTACTATAGGGCACGCACTTGCAATCCACCTGCTAAAGCAGAATGGAACGAACAAATTAGGTGCATGGCGAATCATTGATAGCGGTGATAAAACTATAGTTGTATTTGCGGTCCAGCTAGCGGCCGATACTGATGGACATACACTTCGTAGTGTACTAGAGCTAGTAACATCTACGGCAGACAGCGCTGAACAGCAAATCACCGGTGGAGATGTGTTTTAGGCTGTAATTACCAAGCACGAATGCATGGACCATGTCCAGAGATAACTCTTCTGTGATTCCCGGAAAGCAGCCTTTTCCGACGCGAAGTGGCCTCTTTCCATTGCGCCCTTATTGATGGTTGCGTGAGCAACTGGACGCGCTAGCAGACCGGGATGCTGCGGTTATCGGTGCGCTCGGTGCTAGCTGGTCCAGTTGTTGATGCACGGGTCAATAAGTTGCGATTACAGCCGCGAACCAAGACGCGGACCTTCTATGTGCCGGTGCGGCAGTAGCTTAGGGGCTTAGTCGCTACCATCAATGACCATGGCATTCTTCATGGCGAAGGCCGCTGCCCCTCCTCCAACAAGGCAGTAGAGCACGTCACCCCAAGCGTGGACTGAGCACAACGCAATAGCCGAGAATCCGAAGAACAGAAGCGTCAGAGTTCCCATCGCCACGGCGGGAGCGGTCTTGTTCTCACAAGGGGCAACCATCACCGCCGCCCACACTGAGAAGGTTCCTAACGCCACCATCACCATGAAACTGACGAATGGGCTGTCCTGCGAGTAGCCAGAGAATCCCATCGAGAAATTGGCAACGCAGCTGGCGAAAAATCCGCCTACCGCTCCCGCTGGGATAAACAGCACCCAACGCAACCCGCGTCCAACGTCGGCTGCCCAAGTGCTTCCGGGGGTGACAAGTTCCATGGCTTCTCCGAAGGGTAAATCCTACGAATAGTCAGGTAGCTACTTCGACAATGCTTCCTCAGGAGGCAGTGCGGCGAGGCAATCCGCTCGCACCCCAGCGCATTCCTCTGCGGTCCTGACTCGGCCACCCCGGCTCAGCAGTTCCCCGGACCCGTAGCCGACCAAGCTAAGTTTCTTAGTGGCCTCAACAGCCACAGCCGTAGGGTTCTCCAGTGCAGGCGGTGCGTCGATGGGCCCGGCTTCTTTGAGTCGTTCTGTAACCAGCTGCGTAGTTGGCGGACGCTCATAATGGCTCCCTTGAGGTAGGGTGGTTGACTGACTTACAAGTCTAGTGCGCACTCCCGCCAATGCATGTTGTCTTTTTGCAACGGGTCAGAACACGAATAGCCCCCACCCGACGAATCAGGCAGGGGCTTTGAAGTGTGTTACTCGGCCCTATCCCTTCGCTGACCAAAGCGATAGATTGCGGCTAAGACCTCTTACCGTCCGTAATCTATGGTTAGCACATCAATAGCCCTCAGATACGCATAAGGGTATAGGCCGCCCAGATGAGCTGGATGGGGTTAGTGGTTCAGCGCAACGTGCGTAAGGCTATCCACCAGCGGGTGTGCACTTTGCGCGTTAGTGGCTCAAACGCTTCACGACCGTTGCGTAAGCAAAGAGAAGCCCATCAGCCCGTAGAGAGGCCAGCAGAGGCGGCAGTCGAAGGGCAGGGGGGGGCGTGGCGGGTCGATGCGATCCAGGCTTGTGGGGGCCGGTGCAACGCGTCCAAAAACGGGACGACGGTTTTTCTGCCGCGCGGCAAAGCGAATCAGCCCGCACAATTGATCGCCGCAACGCGTTGCCGAGCAGGCTCTTAGAACAAAATCGCGAGTGGCCAAGAATCGCTGCTGCGCGCGCGGCCAAAACGGATTGTCGAAATTAGGTGTGGCGGCTGTTACAAAGATAATTGGGCGCCGCAGGGGTGTATCCTCAGCCGCCGGCGGTGCGTTCATTCGCGCATTCCCCCGATTCGAAGCCGCCCCGCTGCGTTTTTTAGCCGTGCTCACTGGTCGGCTTCCCTCGCGACTTTTCTGGGCGGCGCCAACCGGGGCGATTCCGAAATACTTTTTGGCCACCCGACCCGATGCGACCGGCGGGCCCGAGCGGTTTAACGGGCAACGGGCAACGGGCGGCGGCTCGTCGAACCCGAAGCCGGCGGCCATACTAGTGGCATGAACGACACGATCACCGTGGTATCGGGACTGCCCCGATCGGGCACGTCGCTGCTGATGCAAATGCTCGCCGCCGGCGGCATGGAGGTGTACACCGACGGCGAACGCGCCGCCGACGACGACAACCCCCGCGGCTACCTGGAACTTGAAGCCGTCAAACGCCTGAAGCACGACGCCTCCTGGCTGCCCGCCGCGCGTGGCAAGGCGGTGAAGGTGATCTCGCACCTGCTGGGTGACCTGCCAGACGGCGAGGACTATCGGGTGGTGTTCCTCGAGCGCGACATCGAAGAGGTGCTCGATTCGCAGCAGAAGATGCTCGAGCGGCTGGGGCGGCCGGGCGCGCCGCGCGACGTGGTGCGGCGGGCGTTTGCGGCCCACTTGGCGGGTTTCGACCGACTGACCGCGAGCCGTGAAGACATGGCCGTCTTACGGCTGCCTTACGCGGAGATCATCGCCACGCCCAAGGCCGCCGCCGAGCGGCTGGCGGGGTTTGTGGGCGACGCCAGCCCGGCGCCGCTCGACGCGGCGGCGATGGCCGCGGCGGTCGATCCCGCCCTCTACCGGAACCGCCGCGGTTGAGCGCAAAACGAGGGGTTTCGACGGAATTCGACGCCGGTGTGTCGCCCGGTTGGGCGTTGCTGGCTAGCATAAAGCGATCAGTCCCGCCCCCCTCGAGCTGCTCTCGCCAGCACTCCCCGTGGCGACTCCCAGCAGCCGCCACAAGCTCACGGTATAGCAGCATCCCATGCGTAGGTTGTGTCGATTCAACACGAGGCGGCTCGCAGGCTGGGCCGTCCTGCTGCTGGCGGTAGCTGCCGCCACGCCCGCCTGGGCCTACGACAACGCCGACCGGTGGCAATTCACGGCTCTCGATGGCGCGGTCGCTCCGACCGGACAGCCGATCACGCTCACCTGGAGCATCGTGCCCGATGGGACGCTGATCCCCAACGTGTTCCCCGGAACCAACCGCAACAGCAACCTGCGAGCGACGCTCGACACGTTGTTTCCGGGCGGGGAGTCCGAATGGTTCCCGGTGATCGCCTCGACGTTTGAACGCTGGGAGTCGATCAGCGGCATCGACTTCGTCTACGAGGCGGCCGACGACGGGGAGGAGCACCATTTCGAGGACAACCCCGGCGTGGCTGGCGTGCGCGGCGATGTCCGTTTGGGGGGCACGCTGATCGACGGCACGAGCGGCACGTTCCTCGGCTCGGTCGGCTATTCGTACTGGCCCGACTACGGTGAGGTCGTGCTCGACACGGCCGACACGGGCTACTACGGCGACGAGGCGAGCAACCACCTCAAGCTCCGGCACACGCTGATGCACGAGATCGGCCACGCGCTCGGGCTCGGCCATGTCTCTTCCGCGGCGACCGACATCTTGATGGAGTCGTTCCCTCAGTCCCATTTTGACGGACCGCAGATCGACGACATCCGCGCCGTGCAGTACCTCTACGGAGACGCGTTGGAGAGGTCCCATGGCGGGGCGGGCAACAACTCGCTGGCCAACGCCACGCCGCTCGGCGCTCTGGCGGCGGGTGAGACGATCTCGCTCGGCGCCGACGCCGACAGCGGCTTCGCGGTCGACTTTGACGAGAGCGACTTTGTCAGCATCGCCCGGGCCAGCGACCTCGACTACTTCGCCTTCACGGCCGATGGCGGTTCGCTCGTCGACGTGGTGCTCACGCCCGTCGGGCCGACTTACATACAGTTTGTGCAGCGCACCAGCCGCACCAATCAGGTGGTCGCCTCGGCGGTCAGCGACCTCAGCCTCGAGCTCTGGGACGTGACCGGCACGCCGGAACTGCTGGCCACGGCCGACGCCACGGCGGCTGGGTCGGTCGAGTCGATCTTGGGCGCCGAGCTCGCCGCGGGCGGCGAGTACGCGGTGCGCGTGGCGGGCGATGGGAACGACGTGCAGCTCTACCGGCTCGACCTGGTCGCCGTAGCGGCGCCGGTGCTCGCGGGCGATTACAACGGCAACGGCGTGGTCGACGCGGCCGACTTCACACTATGGCGAGACACGCTTGGCGAAACCGACAATCTGGCCGCCGACGGCGACCTCAGCGGCGAGGTCGACCAGGGGGACTACGACCTGTGGGCCGCGAACTTCGGCATGACGCTCGATGCAGCGCCGGCGCATTTGGCGGCCCCCGAGCCGAACGCGACTCTGATGGGGGTGATCGCGGTTTTCACCACACCCTGGCTCAGAGGACGAAGCAAACGAGGGTGGTTTGCTACCCATGCGGCAAGTCGCACTGCGCAGCCCCGAAATTCTTCCCACGGCGACCGAAACATATTGTTTTTGGGGAATTCACCTTATTAGGATATGGATGCTGAGCGACCAGGCGGCGGTCGGCGTGTTCTCTTGCTATTTGGTGAGGCGCCGGAGACATCCTGTAACGACATAGGCATCTTCTGACCATTTGGTGCGGCCGAGGGCCGTACCCCAACGACAAGGACCGACCGCTAATGAGTCACGATTCGACTACTTCCACCTGCGAAGAAAACACTACCGCGCGCACGATCGCGCGACGCACCGCCTACACCCTGGCCGCCGGCGCCGCCGTCGGGGCCGCTGGCCAAGCCGACGCCGAGGTGCAGTACTCTGGCGTCCAGGACCTCTCGATAGCCCAGTATGGTGCGCAAGATCTCAACCTCGACGGCGACGCCTTCAACGACATCCTGCTGAAGAACTACGTGTTCGGAGGCAACTATCAGGGCGCCACGGTCAACGGCTATCCCGGCAAGCTGGTTATTTCGAACGGCAGCTTCCCGTATTACGTCAGCGCTTTAGAGAAGGGCGACCTGATTGACGGGACCGTGGTTGGCCCCACCTTCTACGGCGCCCTGGGCTACGCCGCGAATCCGGGCTCCGAATTCGACAGCTCGACCGACGCCTTCATCGGCCTGAGCTTTCCGATCGGTGGCAACGCCCCCGAGTTCATCCACTACGGCTGGATCCGGGTCGACATCGACAACTCGGCGGGCACATTCGTGATCCGTGACTGGGCCTACAACCCGGTTCCGAACCGCGGCATCCTCGCCGGCGACAAGGTGCCCGAACCGGGCACGCTCGGCCTGCTGGCGGCCGGCGCCGCCGGGGTGGCCTCGATGCGTCGCCGCCGCAAGGCCGTCTGAGACGAGTGTTGGAAACACGTTCGGCGAGCCCGGCCCGCGCAGTCGGGGCGGGCTCGCCGTGATTTTGCTCCTTTCGTTAGGGGCCCTTGCGACAGCTTCCTTCCCCCGCGGCGACCCCCTCGCCATCAGGAGCTGCGCCATTCGCAACGCTTTAATTGGAGCATCTAACCGATGAGCCCACGGCTTCTCGAGACCGGGCGTCCGGCTGCGTCACCAGGCGCCACCCCCACTACGGCCGCGCGCCGCGTCTCCTATTCCCTAGCCGCCGCCGGCGCGGCGGCGGCAACCCTGGGCGGCGCCCAACAGGCCCAAGCCAAGATTGTCTACTCCGGCATTCAAGACATCGAGATCGAGTACACCGCCGACGCGTACGAGTTGGTGCTCGTGCACGACGGGCTGACCGGCATGGGCACTTATCCCGAGCCGAAAGACCCCAACGCGGACCTGCTGCTCAAGAACTACTCGTTCCCCAGCGGGGCCTATCAGGGGATCTTTGCCCCGTTTGCGCCCTCGGGTTTTGTCGGCTTCCAGCCGTTCAACCAATACGCCACCGCGCTCAACGCGGGTTACCTGGTTGACGGCGAGTCGATCGATAACTCGTTTGCGGTGGTCTCTCTCGCCTACGGCGGCGCGAATCCCGACGCCCAGTTCAATTCCGCCGTGAACAAGTACGTCGGCTTCGGGTTCTCGGTCTATCCCGAGGGTTCCGAAGAGGCGAACCTCCACTACGGCTGGCTGCGTGTTTCGATCAACAACGCCAACCAAGAGTTCACTCTGCACGCTTACGCCTTCGACGACGAGCCCGGCATGGGCATCGTGACCGGCGAGACCGGCTCGACCGAGATCCCTGGCGACTTTAACAACGACGGCTCGGTCGACGCGGCCGACTTCACGGTTTGGCGCGACAACCTCGACACGCCCTTCGGCCTGGCCGGCAACGGCGACGACAGCGGCGAGAGCAAGGGCGTGGTCGACATGGCCGACTACGACCTGTGGGTCAACGAGTTCGGTTCGATGGGCGCCGCGGCCGCCACGGTCCCCGAGCCGGTCACGCTTGGCTTGCTGGCTGCCGGGGCGGCGGGAGTGCTGGCGTTGCGAGGCGCGCGGAGCCGAGGCGTGACGGATCGACAGGTCTCGGACCGACGGGCCACGGAGCGCGCCGACGGATGAGCATCGAGCGTCGCCGCCGTGAGGGCGCCCCCAAGCGAGTGTTGCTCGTCGGCTGGGACGCCGCCGACTGGCAGATGATCCACCCGCTCATCGAGCAGGGCCTCATGCCCACGCTCGCCGGGATGATGGAACGCGGCGCCTGGGGCAACCTGGCCGCCACGCGGCCGATCCTCTCGCCGATGCTGTGGAACACTATCGGCACGGGCAAGCGGCCCGCAGAGCATGGCGTGCTCGGCTTCACCGAGCCGACGCCCGAGGGCGACTCGGTGCGGCCGGTCTCGAGCACGAGCCGCAAGTGCAAGGCGCTGTGGAACATCCTCACGCAGTGTGGGCTCAAGTCGAACGTCGTGGGATGGTACGCCTCGCACCCGGCCGAGCCGATCGACGGCGTGATGGTCTCGAACCAGTTCGAGAACTTCCGCTTAGAGAACGGCGCCGCGACGCCGCCCACCGCGCAAAGCGTCCACCCGGTTGAGATGGCCGAGGGGCTCGCCCCCACGCGTGTCCATCAGAGCGAGATCGACCTCACGGCGGTCGGCCCGTTCGCACCGCGCATCGGCGAGCTGCTCGCCCAAGAGGGCGAGGCGGGCAAACGCCACTCGAAGAAGCTCGGCAAGCTGCAGCACATGCTGGCCCAAACCGCCACGATGCACGCCGCCACCACGCAGCTGATGGCCTCGACCGAATGGGACTTCACGGCGGTCTATTACGAGGGGATCGACCGTTTCGGCCACGAGTTCATGGAGTTCCACCCGCCCAAGATGGAGCAGGTGAGCGACGAGGACTTCGAGGCGTACCGGCAATGCATGGTCGGCATCTACCGCTTCCACGACATGATGCTCGAAACGCTGCTCACACTCGCCGGCGACGACACCGCCGTGATCGTGATGTCGGACCACGGCTACTACAACGACCATCTGAGGCCCGACCCGCGGCCCGGCAAGGCGGGGCCCGTCGAGTGGCACCGCCCATTCGGCATGCTGGCGGCCCGGGGCCCCGGCGTCCGCCAGGGGGCCCGGCTGTACGGGGCGAGCCAGCTCGATGTCGCCCCTACCGTGCTTGAGTTGCTGGGCTTGCCGGCCGCCTACGACATGCCGGGCCGCGTGCTCGCCGAGGTGATCGACGGCGAAACGCCCCTCCCACGCATCGAGACCTGGGAAGAGATCGAGGGCGAGTGCGGCATGCACCCGGCCGACCTGCGGGTCGACCCGACCGAATCGGCCGCGGCCCTGCAGCAGCTCGTGGACCTGGGCTACGTCGAGGCGCCGAGCGAGGACGCCGCCAAGACGGTCCGCGACACGGTCACGTCGAACCAGATGAACCTGGCCCACTCGCTCGCCGACAGCTTCCGCCACCGTGAGGCGCTCGACGTCTTGCGGTCGCTCGACGAAGGGTTCCGCAATGAGCCCGCGAGCAGGACCTTCATGGCGACGTGCTTGTTGGCGACCGGCGAGGCGGAGCAAGCCCGTGAGGTTCTCGAACGACTGCTCGAAGAGACCGGCGACAAGCCGCGGATCCACATGATGCTCGGCTCGCTTGAGTTCGCTGGGCGTCGCCCGGAGAAGGCCTTGGAGCACCTCGAGCTTGTCGCCCGGGCCGACTCGCGGCTGCCGGGGCTGCACACCAAACTGGGCGAGGTTTACCTCCACACAAAGCGTCACGCGCTGGCGCTCGAGGCGTTCGAGAAGGCGTTGTCGATCGATGGCGAGAGCGCCCCGGCGTTGTGCGGGCTCGCTCGTGCTCAGCTCGAGCTGAGCCGACCCCAAGAGGCGCTCGACAACGCTTTGATCGCCGCCGAGTTGGTCCACCACTTCCCACGGGCCCACCTGACGATCGGCCGTGCGCTCGCCGCGCTGGGCGACGACGACGGCGCGGTCGAGGCCCTGGAGCTTTGCGTCAAGCAGTCCCCCGGCATGCTGGCCGGTCACAAGGCCCTGGCCCAGGCGTACCGCAACCTCGGCGAGTCCGACAAGGCGATGCAATCCGAACTGCGGTCCAAGAGCGTGATGGCGTGAGCCGGAGGCGCCACTCGCGACAGTCGTTCGCTACAAAAAAACTCGGGATCGTGTAATCCACCGGCCGTGTGCGACGCTT
The DNA here is from genome assembly GCF_007859945.1 of Pseudobythopirellula maris. Classification (GTDB taxonomy): domain Bacteria; phylum Planctomycetota; class Planctomycetia; order Pirellulales; family Lacipirellulaceae; genus Pseudobythopirellula; species Pseudobythopirellula maris. The sequence goes on from NZ_SJPQ01000004.1 coordinate 248,882, forward strand.
TTGCTAGGGCGTTTCTCATGCCTTACGCCTCGCTGTTGCGAAACCCGCTTTCACGCCGCTAGCCGGCGACAAGACCGCCAGAAAACAAACGGAAACGATGATGGCGAATCCTGCCTACCGCTGTTCAGAAACCTCCCCTCGTGGCCGGGGTTTCACGCTCGTCGAGTTGCTGGTCGTGATCGCCATCATCGGCATCCTGGTGGCGCTGCTGCTGCCGGCCGTGCAGTCGGCCCGCGAGGCGGCCCGGCGCACGCAGTGCAAGAACAACCTCAAGCAGCTGGGGTTGGGAGCGCTCAACTTCGAGTCGAGCTACCGGCACATGCCGCCGGGGCATCTGGGCTGCAAGGTCTGCACTCTGAGGAACTCGAACGGAGAAACGGTCCCTTCGGGATCACCCCCTAAGCCGGATCAATGGGTCGGCGTGTTGGCTCAGATCTTGCCGTTCATCGAAGAGAACGCGGTTTACGACCTGCTGACCACCAACTACTCGATCGGCGCCGATCAGTACGATTTCTACTGGCAGACTCGAGCGAACGCTCGCGCCGCGGCCGAGTCGGAGATCAGCAGCTACCTTTGCCCTTCGGCGCCCAACTACGCGCCGCTGTTCGGGCCGACGACCCGTGTTTACATGTCGGACACGAGTGGCCTGACAACCCCTCACGCCTACGGGGCGTTCGAGACCGTAGGGAACTACGAGCTGGGTTCGGATCGGCTGAATGTCACTAATGCGTTGTCGCAGTCGGGCAAACGGACCCACTACCAAGGCGTGTTCGGGGTGTACGGCGAGCTCGGCGCCAACACCGAGGTGCTTGGTCCAAACGGCCAAGGCTTCGTGGTCGACAAAGACTTGATCGGCGTCTTCAGCATCCGCTCGAAGACCAAGCTCGCCAAGGTGACCGACGGCACGTCGAAGACGCTCATGTTCGGCGAGGCGCCCGGAACCATTGGCAGCAACTTCGAGGACGGCGACAGCGGCGAGCTCGTCAGCGGTTACACCGACGCCTTCCTCTGGATGGGCGCCAACCTGCTGCCGACCTACCAGGGACTCGACCTCGGTCGCGAGAACTTCATCGGCTCGGCGGGCACGAATCCGAACTTCGATACCAAGTGGTCGTACTACGGCTCGATGCACCCCGGCATCGTTCAGTTCTGCATGGTCGACGGCTCGGTGAGGGCGCTGGGCAAAGGAATCGACATCCCGGTTTTCAAGGCGATCTCATCCATCCACGGCGGCGAGACGGTCGACACGAACGACTTGCTCTGATTGCCGTCGACGCTCGATGGTTCGGCGTCTTAGGCGGGGCGATGACGGCGAGAGGCGGCAGCCACAACGCGTTTATTTGTCGGCCCCGCCCGGCTCGCCGGGACGGCTCAGCACGACCACCGCGTCGAGCCCCGGCAGCCGCACTTTGAGTCGGCTCCCTTCGCTGCGCACCTCCACACGATCTGACTGGCCGGACGCGGTGAAGGCCTCGTGGATGGCGCCGCCCGCCGGGAGTTCGGTATCGATCTCGTGCGTGTCTTCGCTGCGGTTGAAGAAGACAAACGCCGTGACGTCGCCCTGCGTGCGTTTGAAAGCGAAGAGGTTCCGCCGGTCGTCGGCCGTTACGACTTCGTAGTCGCCGCCGCGCAGCGCGGTGATCTGGCTCCGCAGCCAACAGGCCGACTGGTAGAACCGCCACAGCTCGTCGTCGACGCCGACCGGGTCGGGCTCACGGGGCCGGCCGAGTGGGTCGGCGGCTTGGTCGTCGTAAGCTAGGTCGCCCCAGACCATCGGCATGCGGTCGTCGGGGTCGTCGGCGCCCCACATGCCGGCCTCGACGCCGTAATAGAGCGTTGGCGCACCGGGGAACGTCACTTGCATCAGCGCGACCATCCGCTGCAGTCGGCGCTCGCGCTCGGTCGGCTTCCGGACTTGGTATTCGCTCCAGCCGCGGGGTGACGACCGCTCGCCGGCGTCGTAGTCGAACCGCTCGGGGTTGAAGTACGGCCGCTCGCCGTCGGCGTTGACGATCATCGACGCCACCCGCTGCGTGTCGTGCGAGTCGATGAGGCTCCACTGAGCGTGCCGCCGCGATTGGGGGAACGCCTCCCACCGCTCGGTGATCATCCGGGCGAACTCGCTCGGCGGCAGCACGCCGTCGATGAGGTAACCCTTCACCGGGTAGGCGAAGCCGTGGTAATTCATCGTCGAGCCGAAGCCGGTCGCTTCGAGGTAGGCGGGGGCGTTGTCCCATTGCTCGGCGACGGTGAGCGCTTGCGGGTTGATCGAGCGGACCAGGCCGTTCCACTCGAGCCAGAAGGGGGTGGGGACCTCGGGCGCCACGTCGAGCCGCCAGCCGTCGACGCCGTCGGCCGGGTCGCCGTCGCCATCGGGGTCCATCCAGCGACGCGTGGCGGCGAGCACGTAGGCCTTGGGCCCGGGGGCGAGGTCGTCGCCGCGAGGCGTGTCGGCCAACTCGGGCAACGCGCGATGCCCGTTCCAGCCCCGCACACGCAGCTCGTCGGCGGGCGTCGCCGGGTCGTCGAACGCTCCGACCTTGTACCAGTCCTTGTAGGTTGAGTCTTGCTGCCGTTCAACAAGGTCTTGGAAAGCGAAGAACTGGCGGCCGGTGTGGTTGAACACGCCATCGATAACCACCCTCAGATCACGCTCGTGCGCTTCGCGCAGCAGGCGGAGAAAGAGCTTGTCGGCTGCGGTCCAAAACCACTCGTCCGGAGCGTGGTGGGCCTCGGCGGCGATCTGGGCGAGATCGCCCGCGGGGTCTGGCCCGAAGTGAGGGTCGATGTGGTGGAAGCTCGCCCCGTCGTACTTGTGCAGCGAGGGGGCGTAGAAGATCGGGTTGAGATAGATCGCGTCGACACCCAGGCTCTTGAGGTAAGCGAGCTTGTCGATCACGCCCTGCAGATCGCCGCCGTAGCGGCGGTCGTAGACTCCGTCGCGGTAGAAGTTGTCGCCGCGTTGGGTCTCCCACTCGTCGCGGGCGTACCAGTCGGCTCCCCAACGCGAAACGCGCCAGTCTTCGCTAACACGGGAGGGGGCTTCGAGCGACTCGCGGATCGGATCGTTCGAGGGATCGCCGTTGCGGAATCGCTCGGGGAAGATTTGATAGAACACCGCCCCCTCGGCCCACGCCGGAACGGGGGCGGGGGGAGAGGGCGGCGCGGCGGTTGATGGCGGCGCGTTGGCGTCGCACCCGGAGAGAGCGATCACGGCGACGAGCGCCAGCCCTAAACCCGTCGGCGATGAGGCGGCGTTGCCCCAGACGCCCGAGCGCCTCATCGCCGATCGGTTGGGATGCTTCATCCTCGAATCAGACTCACCTGGGGGATTGGCTTCGGCGTTCAGACGTTGGCGCGTCGCGTAGAAAAGAGTCCCAACGCCACGAGCAGCATCAGTCCCAGCGCGCCCGGCTCCGGCGCAGCGTGCGCATTGCTCGTCGAGAGCGGGATCGTGATGAACTGGTCGCCGGGCACGTCGGCAAACGTTCCCGCCGGGGGGCCGCCCGCATTGATGAGCAGCTGGCCCAGGTTGGCGTCGAGAACGCCCACACCGGCGAACTGGTTCGACATGAAGTCGTGGCCGTTGCTGTTGACGAACGCCATCAGCTTGATGCTGCTGCCGAGCGTGCCCAGCTCGCTGAGCGGCACGCTGAACTCGATGCCGGTGAGCACCTCCTCCGGGTTGTCTTCGCCGTTGACCAGCGTGAACGGCTGGGAGCCGGCGCCAAACACCCCCTCGGTGTTGCTGTTGTCGATCGCCATATGCAGGTCGATGATGTTGTTGAAGTTGCGGTGGTTCTTCTGGTTGTTCATCGCCGGGTCGGCCATGCCGGTCTCGGCCGGGTCGACGTCGAGAGCGAACTCCAGATCGCGGGCCACGCAGCCGGCGCCGGTGTCGTCCGTGCAGCCACCGTCGACGCTGAGCGCGTAGTTGCGGTCGATCAGCTCGCCCTGACCGAGGCCGGCGAGGGTGAAATCGCTGATCAGCTCGTCGCTGTTGCCGGGGTTGCCGAACGGTTTGAACGAGAAGTCACCGAGGCCGCCGGCCGGGCCAGTCGCTTGCGCGAAATTCGCCACCCACGTGTCGTAGTCGGCTTGCGACACGTCGCCGCTGTTCTCGGGGTCGCGGTTGGGCAGCTCGAACGAGGTGTCGAGGTTGTCACGCCACACGGTGAAGTCGGCGGCGTTGACAGACCCGTCGTCGTTGTAGTCGCCCACCACGGCGGTGACCGCCGGCGAGCGCATCACACGCGGCTCGCCGCGTGGGGCGAGTTGGTAACCGAGCGACGCAACGTCGCCGCTCACGCCGTTCTGCAGGTTGGCGTAGTGCGAGCTGAGGGCCCAGAACTGGTTGTTGTCGGGGTCCTCGGGGGCGTTGCGGACCGACTCACCGCCGTGGGTGAAGACCAGGGCGTGGTCGGCGTTGAAGCCCGAGTCGAACGTCAATCCATCGAGCCGTTGCAACGCGCCGTCGTTGTTGGTGTTGCCGCCCTTGGGGGGCTCGAGCCCGCCGCAGCAGAAGCCGTCGAGCCCGCCGGGCAGGGCGGCGCCGTCGATCGTGTTCACGCCGCCGGGGCCCGAGTCGATGAACAGCTGCAACTTGTTGAAGTTGCCCTCCAGGTTGCCCGCCACCAGCACGTAGAGGCGGTCCTCATAAACCGTGGCGAACACCTGGTCGATTTCCGATCCGCCCGCGTCAGCCAGGTTGTTACCGGTGATGACCGGATCGGGGTTGCCGGCCCCGTCGCCAAACTGCGTGCGGGTGTTCTGCACGGAAAGAGCCGCCCCGTAGAAGCTCTCGTCGCCGGCGAGCGAGCCGTCGATCATGGGAGAGGTCGGCAGGCCGGCGAGGGCTGGCGGGGCGGACAACGGTGCGGCCAACAGCGCGGCCGTGAGCGCGATAGTCAAACGCTTCATGATGAGATTCCTCCTGGTAAGCTGATTATCGTTGGTGGTTGGTTTCGGGGCAAAGATTTTGCGTCGTCAGTTCTCACGCCTCGCACGCAGCCGTCCGAGCAGCCAACACGCGCACGGCGGCAGCGCGAGGCATGAGCCCGGTTCGGGCACGGAGACGGCGACGCCGCCGACCGGCTCGCGGGTGAAGCCGTACGCCGCAACCCACACGCCGTAGTCGTCTTGGTCGACGTCGCCGTCGAAGTCGCCGTCGGCCGCCAACGCGGGGCCCGTATCGTTCAGGCTGTCGCGCCACACGGTGAAGTCGGCCGCGTCGACCGCCCCGTCGAGGTTGTAGTCGCCGGGCGACGTGCGGAGCAGTTGCGTGATCAGGGTCTTGGCGTCGTGCGCGTCGGTCACGCCGTCGACGTTCAGGTCGAAGAGCCACTCGCCCGGGCCGTAGTTGGCGCCGAGCAGGACGAGGTCCGCGGCGTCGGTGTCGCCGTCGTCGTTGAGGTCGCCGCGGCGCCGGAGCACGGCGTCGTACTCGGCTAGCACGGCCGGCGTGGCGCCGCCGTCGACCAGCAGCGGGCCGATGGCGAACAAGTCGCGGTTGTCGATCAACCCGTCGGCCGTGGCGTCGAGCGTGGCGCGGAAGATGTTGTTCTGGCTGTTGAGCACCGGCTCCAGGGCGCCGAGCCCCACCAGGTCGTTCACGCCGAACACGCCGTCGGCGTTCGCGTCTCCGATGCCGGCGCCGAGGTTGGTCGCTGCCCCGAGGCCGGCGAAGCGTTGGATGTTGTAAGTGCCGGTCGGCTCGATCGTGACGACCGTCGCCGTGTGGTTGCCGTTCGTCACGCCGGTGCGACCCGCCACCCACTGGTCGCGGTCGTAGTAGCCGGCGGCGCCCTCGCCGCCCGCGACACGGGCGAGCAGCTCGGCTTCGGTTTCGCCGATCGGGTAGTCGAAGAAAACGTGCACGCTCTCGGCCGTCTTGTCGAGCGATTCGACGATCAGGTCGCGGTTGTTCGGGTTGCCCGGGTCGCTGGAGAACGGCTCGAACGACACGACGGTGGACTCGGGCTTGAGCCGATCGACATAAATCACCCGCCGTGCGTCGCTGAACACGTCCGGCCCGCCGTCGCCGCCGGTGGCGGCGTCGCGGTGGCGGAACACACGGCCTGTGAGGTAGTGGCGGCCCTCGGCCAGTTGCGTCGTGTCGATCGTCTGCTCGAACACGCCCGAGCCTAGGCCGACGTTCTGAGAACCGTCCCACTCAAAGCCGGGCTGGTTGGTTCCGGTGAACTCCTCGAAGCCGTAGGCGACCGAACCGGGGGTGACGTGGTCGACGGCCCCGCTGCCGTTGGCGTCCGTGCCGGCGTCGACGCTGAACAGGGCGCGGTCGCCGTCGGCGTGGTGGTCGCGGTAGCCGTCGGGCAGTGTTACGGGCGATGTCTCGACCCGCAAATTGAACGAATCGCCGGTCACCACCGTGATGTCCGCGAGCCGGGTGACGCCGTTGAAGAAATCGTCCGACGGGCCGCCGACGCCCCCTTGGCCAGCGGCGGGCGTGGAGCCGGCGAGCACGCCCATCAGGTCGGCGCCCGAGGCGTCGGTGAGCCGCATCGTCGCCTCGGGGGGGGCCACGCCGTAGACGAAGTACCCGCTGCGGTGCTCCGTGCCGTCGGCCCCGCGATTGCGAGGCACACGCAGGTCGACCGCGCCGGTTGGGCCCACGGTGAGCACCTCGGCGAACTCGCCCAGCTGGTTGACCAGCGGGTCGTTCACGTTGCCCGAGAGCTCGACCAAGCGAGTGCCGGGAGCGAACGATGTTTGCACGGTGCGATCGTCGTAGCCGCTGTCGCCGCGATTGCTCAGCACCACCAGCGCCGAGTTCTCGCGCTCGTAGACGAGCGTCTCCTTCTCGTCGCCGCTGGGAGTGCGGTCGATGTAGTTGCCGCGGCCGTGGGTGTTGCGCAGGTTGACCAGCCGGGTGACTTTGTCGCCGTAGAGGCCGCCGAGGGCGTCGCCCTTGCCGTCTTGGGGGAAATCGCGGTTCTCCCCGAACTGCTTGGCGTTGAGGTAAACGAGCGCTTGGCCGGGACGCATGAGCATCCAGGCGTGGGCCACCGGGTTGAGGTGCGACGGGCCGTCGTCGTGGCTCTGCACGAACGCCACGCCCTGCGTGCCGTTGTTCGCCAAGCCGTCGTCGACGATGTCGATGCTGCGGTTCTTGATGTTACGCCAGTCGTTGGCCAGACCGTTCTCTTGCAGGTTGTCGCGGAGCGTGAAGAACAGGTTGAAGTCGAGCGCGTCGCGGTTGCCGCCGATCGTGCCGAGGTCGTTGTTGTCGATGTCCTTGCGGATGAACCCGTTGACGAACGCGTCGCTGTCGCCGCCGGTTTCGATGAACGAGTAGACGTGGTCGGGCGATCCGTCCAGGAGCGGCTCCTGCTTGGCGAGGAAAGCGCCCTGGTCCAGGTAGTCGAGCACCCAGCGTGGGAAATGGCGTGCGGCGTCGTAGCGGAAGCCGTCGACGCCGATCTCCTGCACCATCCACCGCAGGTTGCGGATCAGCAGGCCGGTGGCGTTCTCGGCGTAAGCGTCGCCTGCCATCGGGTCCGAGGTGTTGAAGTCGTAGAGCGTAACACTCGAGCCGATCTTCGGGTCGTACACCGTGTTGCCGCCTAAGCCTTGGTCGGGGTAGAAGCGGGCGTTGGCGGCGTCGGGCGCGTTGACCGGCCCGCGGCCGAAGATCCCCTCCGTGCCGGCCGGGATGTTTTGCGGGTCGCCCGCCACGACCGGGTGGCGTATGAACTGGTGGTTCTTCTCCTGGGCGATGTCGATCAGCCCCGCGAGCCGCTCGAATTCTTGGTCGGTGGGCCCCAGCGGGTGGTAGTCGCCGTCTGGATCGCCCGGCAACTCCATTACGAAACCGGGGTAGCCGCCCGACTCGTTCCAGTAGACGTCGTCTGACGGGTCGGCCGTGCCCTGGCTGTCGAACGTGCGGTCGTCGCTGAACCCGTTGTGGTTGGCGATGTAGTCGGTGTTCACCCGCACGCCGGCCGAGTGCGCCTGGTCGATGAGCGTCTTGAGGCCCGTCTCGGTGCCGTAGAGCGTTTCGTCGCGGGGCGAGCCCAAGTCGAATCGGTCGAACACGTCGTAGCCGACCGAGTGATCGCCCGAGTCGGCCTTCGCCGGCGGCGGCAGCCACATCCGCCCGTAACCGGCGACGAAGATGTCGGCCATGCGGTCTTCGATCACGTCCCAGCGGGCCTCGAACATCTGCAGGATGGCGGGCTGTGAAACGTCTTCGCCGCGCGCGGACGCGCAGCTCGCCAGCACGACGAGCACGGCGGCCGTTAGGCGCGTGCAAAGCGAGGGGGCGTGTTGCCGATCAGTGCGGGTCATTCGATTGAGAGAGGAGCAACAGGTGGAGAAGCAGCAGAAGAGAGTTCGCTAGTTCAGTCGGCGGGGTTCAGCACGGTCCTCGGCTGGGGGTCGAGCGGGGCGAAGCGGATCGCCTGCCCGCCGCCGGGGGCGAGTCGCAACGTGAGCGTCGTGCCGGCGTCGACCCGGCGCCGTTCGACCGTGTAGGCGGTCGGGTTGTCGCGCCAGTCGGCGTCGTCGGCGTCTCGGTAGATGTGGGCTTCGTAGGCTCGGTCCGCCTCGAGGAACGACAGCTCGGCTTGCAGCTCGCGCGCCTGCTCGTCGGTCACCGCGCCGAGGAACCACTCGTCGCCCCCACGCTCCTTGCGGGCCACCACGGCGTAGTCGCCGATGACGCCTTGCAGGGTGTGCGACTGCTCCCAGTCGACGGCGACCTCGCGGATGAAGCGGAAGGCGTCGGGGTGCGATGCGTAATTCTCGGGCAGGTCGCAGGCCATCTGCAGCGGGCTGTAGATCACGACGTAGAGCGCGAGCTCTTTGGCCAGGGTGCCGGGGATCTGCTCGCCGGTGCGATTGCCCGACGTGAGCTTGATGTCGAATACGCCCGGCGTGTAGTCCATCGGCCCGGAGAGCATGCGCGTGAACGGCAGCACGGTGACGTGGCTCGGCGGGTTGCGGTACTCGCCGCTCCAGGCGTTGTACTCCTGCCCGCGGGCGCCCTCGCGGCTCATCAGGTGAGGCCACGTGCGTCGCAGCCCGGTGTCCTTAATCGGCTCGTGAGCGACGACCATCACGTGGTGCTTGGCGGCAACCTCGGCGACCCGCTGGTGGTGACGCACCATGTACTGCCCGTGGTGCCACTCGCCCTGCTCGGCGCCCGACTCGTCGCGTCGCTCGACGTTGGAACCGAAATCGACGTAGCCGGTCTTCACTGCTTTGACGCCGAGCCGCTCGTACAGCGCAAAGGCGTCTTCGAGCTGACGCTCGTAGTTGGGAATGCCGCCCGCCGTCTCGTGGTGGCCGACGAGCGTCACGCCACGCTCGCGGGCGTAGCGGGCGAGGCCCTCGAGGTCGAAGTCGGGGTAGGGCTCGGTGAAGCTGAATCGGTCGCCGTTCTCCATCCAGTTGTCGTCCCAGCCCTTGTTCCAGCCCTCGACCAGCACGCCGTCAAAGCCGTTCTCGGCGGCGAAGTCGATGTAACGGCGCGTGTTCTCGGTCGTGGCGCCGTGCCGCTCGCCCGAACCCCAGGTCGCGGTGTCGAGGTGCATCTCCCACCACACGCCGACGTACTTGCCGGGGCGGATCCAGCTCGTGTCGTCCAACGCGCACGGCTCGTTGAGGTTGAGGATCAGGTTCGAGTCGGCCAGCCCAGCCGGGCTGGAGGCGACCTGGATCGTGCGCCACGGCGAACGCAACGGGCCTTTGCCGCGCACCTTCACGCCGTCCGACCAAGGGACGAGTTTCGCGCGGAGCGTGTGCCCGCCGTCGTTCTGCAGCGTCATGCTCGAGAAGTCGACCAGCGCCGCCTCGTGGAACGCGACGTAAGTGTTGTCGTCCGCCTTGCAGGTGAGTGGCGTGTGGACCGTTTCGAGTTCGCTGACGGGGGTGTTCTCGTAAACGTACTCGTAGCGATTGTCCTCAAGGGCGGGGACCCACCACGCCGACCAATCGCCCGCGAGCTCGAAGCGGGTCTTCTCTTCGGTGATGACGAACTCGTCGATTGCGGGCTGAAGGGGCGCCTCGTAGCGGAACGCGACGCCGTCGTCGAACGCGCGGAAAACGATCGACAGACTCAGGCCCTCGGGGCCCGGCTGCTTGAGCCTTAAGCGCAGTTCGTGGTGATGGTCACGCACCTCGCGGCGTTGGCCCCAAGGCTGCGTCCAGGTTTCGTTCGCCTCGGAGGTGGCGTGATCGACTATCTCGAACCCGCGGGCCAGCGACACGCCGTCCGCCAGTTCGAAGCCCATCGGCGAGGCATGGATCAGCTCGCGGCCGTTGTTGGTAAGCGAGTAATGCGGCGCCCCGTCGCGCAGCTCAAACGTCGCGCGCAAGGCGCCGTTGGGCGAAGAGACGACCAGCGGCTGGGCTGCAAGCAGCGGCGCAGTCGTGGCCAGGAGCCAAGCAAGCAGGAGCCAATGACGGGGGCGGGTGTTGCTCATCAAGATCATCGATGCCAAGCGAGGAGTACCAATCGACGCGCGCGTGGTCGGCCGAGCCCCCGGGGGGCCCGCTGCGCGGTGAAGTTTGGTCTGAACAGAAAAGAACGAAACGTCAGCAGTGAAAAGCGGTTAGGGAGAAGTCAACGACACGGCGGCGTTCGCTACAAGTCGCTCGGGAAGCTAGGTCGTAGGAATGCGGCGGCGAGCCCGGTGCTCCGCACGGCCGCGTGACTCGAAGCACGCAGCAAAGGCAGCTGCTTGGTCGCCACGCCCGGGTTGGCGGCCGTTGGCGACCCGGTGACGGCGGCGAAGTCGGTTCCGATGCGGATCTCGTCGATCTCGTGCAGCTTCGATCCCTTGAAGTTGCCCAGGCTTACCCGGTCGAAGGCGAACACGCCGTTCATGCTGGCCGACACGTCGCAGTCGCTCTCGTGCGACATCGAACGGGGGTTCCTGTAGATGGTGGCCCGGTCCTCGCCGTCCTCGCCGAAGTCGATCCGCAGAACGATGAAATTCGCCTCGGTGTTCTCTTCGCCGAGCGGCGCGAAGCGGACCCGCTCCTGGGCGGCGTAGTTCGACGAAACCCCATAGCCGTGGCCCTCGGCGCCGTTGCCGACACAGAGCACGCGGTTGAAGTTGCCGTCGCCGCGGTGCAGCTCGAAGCCGTAGAACACGTCGTCGGTCTTCGAGGCCCGCTGCAAAAAGCTGATGTAGAGGGTCGTCCCGTCTCGGCCGATCAGCGGCAGGCCGTCGGCGTTCTCGACCAACCCGGCGGCGTCGAACACGCCGCCGAGGCTGGTGCTCAGGGCGCGTCGCACACGGTTGCCGTTGCCGGTCTGCAGCAGCCGGTTGCCGAGCGACACCATGTCGGCCGTCGAGAGGCTTCCCCGGGCGACGCCGTTGGTCGACGCCACGACGCCCGTCGGATCGTCCGAGGCCTCGATGTCGGCCCACGGGCCGGCCCAGCCGAAGCCGCCGTTTTGCCAAGCGAGCGGCCCGCTGGGGTAGGCGAAGTTGTCGAACGCCAAAAGCCCGTCGCCCGGTCCGCTGCGGGTCGATAAGCTCCGCACGAAGCCGTGGTCGTCGGCGCTGAGCAGCGTGAATCCGTCGTCGGCCGATCGCAGCCGCGCAGCTTGCAGGTTGGCGAGGCTCACGGCCCCGGTGGCGCGGCCCTGGCGGTCGAGCGAATGGGCCCGGACCGGACCTTCGAACACGTGAACCTCATCGCGGCCGCCCGCCTCGGCGACAACACCGAACTGGGCGCCGCAGTCGGACACGACCAATCGCGGCGTGCGGACCGAGAAACGGCCCGCTTCTTTAGGAACCGCAGCGGCCACGCGGCCGACGTAAAGCTCGATTGTCTCGTGGTCGGGAATGCGGAAGGCGGCTGGCCCCTCGAGCACCAGCCGGGCTCCGCCGGAGAATGTCAGCTCGGCGACCCCGGTTTCGAGCTCCAGGAGCTGGCCCCCTTCGAGTTCGGCGCCGTAGCCGATGTCGACCCGTTCGCCCCGCCAACGGCAGTTGCGCGTGGCGGCGATGCGGGCGACGGCGCCCACCGGCTCGCCCGCTTCGGTCGCCAGCAGCGAAGCCAGCGGCCCCCGGCCGCGCGTCCCTTCGAGCGTGAGCCACGAAGAGCACGCCATCGCCAGGGCGATCGAAGCCGCTAGCGCCACGATCGAGCGGGAGATCCGCAACGAGGGGCGGCTTTGCTTCGGCGCCGGTCCGGCGGGCGACACCGCCTGGGCGGCGTCCAATCGGGCTGCGGGCTGATCTGGCTGTTGTGTGCGGTCTGGAGTCATTTGCTCAAGCGGCATGTGCATGGCGCCGAGCTCCGCCTCGATCCGCATCAGGTTCATGAACTTGGTTCGCGCATCGGCGTCCGACTCGAGCATCCGATTGAGCAAAGCCATTTGCTCATCGGTGATCGTCCGATCGTTCAGTGCGTCGACCAATTCGTCCATGCGGCTCGTTTGCTCTCTTGGAAAATATATAGTTGGTTGGGGGCACGTCGCCGTGATAGCGGCTTCGCTAGTTGTCTGCTTAGCCTTGGGCGGCGACCTTGCGGTCGACGCAGTCACGCAGCACCCGCCTCACACGTTGCAAGGCCTTGTAAACCGTGTTGGGCTGGCGCCCCAGCCGCTCGGCCACGCCCCGGAACGACCGGGTGCGGTCGCCGTAGCACTCGGCCACGAGTTGTCGGTCGGATTCGGGCAGTCGGTCGAGGCAGCCCTGTAGCGCCGTGCGGCGGTCTTCGAGCAACTCGGCTCGATCGACCGCCTCCTCGGCGAGCAGTTCGACCGCGACGTCCGAAATCCGCCGCGATCGCTTGTGCTGCTGCGAGCGGAAGCGGAGCACCCGGTTGCGGGCGATCACACTGGCCCAGCGGCGGAAATCGGTGGTGGTGTCGAACACCTCGTAGTCACTCCACAAGGCGACACAGACTTCCTGGAACACCTCTTCGGCGTCACTGATGTTGCCCAGCAGCGTGACCAAGTAGGCGTAAAGCCAGCTGTAGTTCCTTGCGAAAACCCGGGTGAACGCTTCTCGCTGACTGTCCATCACCAACCGCCTGGCTAAGGATTACCCCCGAAGCAACTCGGGCCGCCCCATTGGAGCACCAGCCCCTCTTTGGAGCGGCCGTTCGTAAGCTCTACTGATACAAGCCTCCGAATATCGCGGATTGGTACTGAAATCGATGGGGATTCTCTAAAACGGCGGTAAAAATAGCCTTGGGCGCCCCGCGATGCGGGATTGAGCCCATGCGATATCGCTCTTTAAGCAGCTCCTTGGTAATTGGCAGGCCGCCCATGCCTTGCCTGCGTTTCTCGGCATCGGGCTAGAAATTTGGTTTCGCGACGTTTTTTCGGTACCAATACAGCCTTGCGCCGTGCTTGTATTAGTGTGCGGCCTCGCTGTCTTGGTGGCATGTTGGGGCGATACTGGCGAGAGCGGCCAGGGCCATAAGGGCGCTGGCGCCGATCTCATCACCGTCTTTTCGAAACGACTTATCTTCGCTGGCTACTCGACTCGGAGGCGTTTTCTTGCGACAGCGTGGCGGCGAGAGCCCACGCGTTGTTGAGGCAGAATCGCTTCCGGCGTATTACGCCTTACGTCACCCGACTGCTTACCAAGTAGCGGTTGGCGAGGGAAACACGACTCCTTTAGTACGACACGCTTCTCTTTCTTCTCTGGAGGTACCGCTCATGAAGTCTCTCTGCTGTTCAGTCAGTTCCCTCGCATTGCTGGTGGCGCTAGCCGCACCGGCGTCGGCCGCCCCCACCGTCGACGGCACGGTCGACGGTAGTTACGGAGCGCCGCTTGCCGTGCAAACGGTGCAGACGAATTTTGGCGATTCGACCGGCGGGGTCACCGGTGGTGGCGAACTCGACGCCGCGTACGCCACGGTCTCGGGCGACCGGCTCTACGTGATGATCACCGGCAATATCGAGAACAACTTCAACAAACTGTCGCTGTTCATCGACTCGAAGGCGGGCGGCGAGAACACGCTGTCGGGCGGCCCTTCGTACGACGGTGGGGTGAGCAGCAACTTCGCCGGGCTGACCTTCGACACGGGTTTCGAGGCCGATTACCACGTGTTCGGTCGCTGGGGCGGCGCCTTCGAGGTCGACGTTGTTGACCGCGCCGGCGGCGCTTGCACGAACGATTGCTTGGGCGACTTCGGCGCCGCCACGGTCGGCGCCGGCACGGCCGTGCAGTCGGGCACGGTGCTCGGCGACGGCAACGGCACGACCTCGTTCCTCTCGTCGCCCGCCGAGTTCGGCTTCAACAACAACAACGCCGCCGGCGTTGGCGGCGGCACGGGCGCCGTTGTCGGCGACCCGGCCAGTGTGACGACCGGCTTCGAGTTCTCGATCGCCCTGGCCGATATCGGCAGCCCCGTCGTGGGAAGCGAGATCTTGATCCACGCCGCCTACGGCAATGGCGACAACAACTTCCACTCCAACCAGATCCTCGGCGGTCTCGCCGCGCCACAGGACAACCTGGGTGGTGACGGCGGCGGCAACTTCACCGGCAACCTCGGCGGGATCGACTTCAATCAGTTCGCCGGGGCGCAGTACTTTTCGGTGACCGTCGTCCCCGAACCGGGCGCTCTGATGATCGCGATGCTGGCCGTTTGCGGCTTCGTTGCGCGGCGTCGGGCGTAAGCGAAAGAACGAAGCCTGGCCACGCGGCCCCACCAGCAGGGGCCGCGTGGCGCGGGCGGTCGTCCGTTGGGGCGACGAAGCTTTTCCTCCGCAACTCATCCATCGATTCGGGCTCACGAACGGCGGTTCCGTCGCCATGGCCCGGGCAAGGGTCGTACGTCCATGAACAAGCCAAGCCACCGACCACCCGCTCACCGCTCGGCGCGACGCCGCTTTGGGTTCACGCTGGTCGAGTTGCTCGTGGTGATCGCGATCATTGGCATGCTGGTCGCCTTGCTCTTGCCCGCGGTGCAGTCGGCCCGCGAGGCCGCGCGGCGTATGAGCTGCCAGAACAATCTCAAGAACCTCGCGTTGGCGTGTCTCAACTACGAGAGCGCCAACAAGCACCTGCCGATCAGCATTCCCCAGTGGAAGGACGACGAGCGCGATCTTTACCACCGTCCCGTGGGACCCGACGGCGGCTCCCTGGACATTGGCAAAGGAGGCCCGGGCTACAGCGGCAAGGGGTGGATCACAGAGCTGTTACCTTACATCGAAGAGCAGCCGCTCTACGACGCGATGAGCCCCGGCTTCACGGGGAACTTTTATCCTCAGAGCAATCTTTTCGGGAAGGGGATGTACAACAAGGACATCCGAGACGATATCCAGAAGCAGCTGCCGCTTATCACTTGTCCGTCGGACGGGATCTCGCCACGTCCATCGCTCGTGCAGTTCTACTTTCGCGGGCTGCCCGTCGCCACGACGAATTACAAAGGTTGCATCGGAGACTCGATCATCGATACCACCGAATCGTACGATCCTGGCACGCTCGCAACGAATTCGGACTTTGGCGCGGTGAGCGACCCGCCCCAGCCGACCGACATCGGATCGGCCGACTGCCACAACACGGTCGACTGCAACGGCTTGATCTGGCGGGCGAGCTACTTCCGTCCGGTCAAACTCGCCAAGATCACCGACGGACAGAGCAAGACGTTCCTCATCGGCGAGGCGGTCCCCGCCCAGGACGACCACTCGGCAGCCTTCTTCTCCGATGGCGACTGGGCCACCTGTGGCATCCCGCTGAACGTGCTCGATTTCGATGTCCCACCGACCCAGGCCGATGACTACCGCGAATCGGTGTTCTACATCGAGTGGTACCGCTACCGTGGTTTCAAGAGCCTGCACCCGGGCGGCGCCTTCTTCGCGATGGCCGACGGCTCGGTCCACTTCATCAGCGACGGCATCGAGACGCCCGTCTACCGCGGCCTGGCCACCCGCAACGGCGAAGAAGCGGTCTCGCTCCCTTGAGGTTGGCTGTGGCTGATGTCGGTCCAGAATCCTTCCACGCGGCGAAGAGAACCATGCGACTCCTTACAAGAACGAAGTGGTGCTGCCTCTTGGGCGCCGCGGCTCTGCTGGCCGCTGGCTGTGGCGAAAAGCCGCAGGCTTCGGTGACAGGCACCGTGCTGGTAGACGGCGAACTCGCCTCGTCCGGCACCGTGACGCTCCACCCGGTGGGGGAGGGGGGCGTGGTCGCCACGGGACGCATCCACAAGGACGGCAGCTTCGTGGTGAAGTCGGGGCAGGGCGATCGCGACGACCCCGACCGCTCGACGATCGCCGCGGGGGAGTACGTGGTGACGGTCGTCGTGAACGCCCCCCCGAAGCCCTCCGACACCAGCCTCGCAGGACCCCCGCTCCCAGGCGGTAGGCTGACCGCGGCCAAGTACGCGGACAAATCAACTTCCGACTTGCGCTACACCATTGGGACCGGCGCCGAAGTCTTGTCGCTCACCCTCGAGGGAGAGCCGATCTCGGCGCCGGCCGAAGCAAGCGCCGATGGCGCAGGTGAAGAAAGCGAGGACGCGGAAGAGGCCACCACAGAGGGCGCCAATGCAGAAGAAGCAACCGCCGATGGGGAGGACGCCGAAGCGGGCTCCGCCCCCGAGAACTCTTCGGAAGGTGAAGAGGATGAACCGGCCCCGGAAGTCGAGTCGCCCGCCGCCGAGGCCGCTGAGACGGCGCCCAGCACGGAGGAGAACACCGGTGCGTAACACCAAGCAAAAATACCGCGTGGGTCGGGGGGCTGTGGCCTCGGTCGTGGCCTTACTCGCATTGATGACCGCCGGCTGCGGCGGGCCCTACGACGCCACGGTCTACGGCGCCGTGACTCTCGATGGCCAACCGTTGCCGAGCGGCACGGTATCGTTCTTTCCTACGTCGGATGGCCCCACCGCGTACTCACGCATCGACGATTCGGGCATGTACCAAATCCGCACCGGCCGCGAAAAAGGGTTGCCGCCTGGCGAATACGCCGTCACCGTGGTGGCGCGTGAGAAGCCGACTGTCGATCAATCCAACAGCGGAGGGCCGCCCCCCGCGGGGAGGATGCTCACCCCGCAGCGGTACCGCAACCGCGATCAATCGGGTCTCGTCTACACCGTGGAGCCGGGGGCGAATCAGATAGATCTCGAACTCACTTCCCAGCCGCCGGCGGGTTGAGAGCCTCGGACCGCGAGAGGGCGATCGCTATAGCGAAGTCATTGAGCGACTCGCTCAGGGTCGATGCGCCGCACTGCCGGCCAGAGTGAACCCGCGTGGTTGGCTCGAACGCCAAGTGATGGCTTTGACGGGGGACGCGTGCGTCCCTATTCCTCGGTCGGCGGCGAAGCAGGGAGAACGCGCTGCTCGTTCAGTTGGAGCGTGAACTGCTGGTCGGACGAGGTGTCGCAGCGGTCGAGCACCGGCGAGTAGGTGCGGACCTCGACGGTCTTGCCGTCCTGCTTGAACTCGAGCAGCCGCATGTCGCCCATGCCTCCCTGCTCTTTGAACTGGTAGTTCGCCAGCATTTGGTGGACGGCGTTGCCCCGCTCGCCGAGGCTGCTCTGGAAGCCCGTGCCGTCACCCAGCACGTGGCCGTTGAAGGTGAAGCGGAAACGCTCGTGGCGTGAGACGAGTTTCTCCCACAGCTGCTGGCCGTCGTTGATCGTCTCGCCGGGTTGCTTGGCCAACGCATAGGCGTGGGGGTTCCACGACTGCGTGTCGTGCTTGGCGGCCCAATCGTAGCGGCTCTCGTCGAAGTACATGTAGGCGTGGGTGACCAGCATCACGAGCCGATCGGGGTGGTCCGTCACCACACGGTTCGCCCAGGCGACAACTTCGTCGCGCGGCGCCCACTCCAGGGCCAACACGAGCCACTCCTTGCCGCCCGCACTAAAGGTATGGAAAGTGTTGTCGGTCTTGTCCGTCTCAAAGGAGCCTGCGAGCGAGTCTTGCTGGGAGTAGTACGAGCCCGGTCCGAAGTATTCCGAATCGTTGAAGCGGCTCGTCCGCGCCGAGGAGTTTCCTCCGGGGCCGTAGTCGTGGTTCCCCGGCGAGATCGCGAAGGGGACGACGCCGTTGAGCGTGTCCATCGCCCGCAGGGCGTGGTCCCACTGCTCGGGCGTGTTGTGCTCGGTGACGTCGCCCTCGTGCAGCACGAACGCGATGTTGTGCGACGCCGCGTGGTCGGCGATCCACCGTGTCTGGGCGGCGTAATGCTGCGGGTAACGCTCGGAATAGACCTGCGTGTCGGGCAGGATCGCCAGGGTCCACGAGCCCGGCTCGATCGACGGCGCCTCGGCGGCGGCGAACCGGCCGCTCAGCAGGCCGAGGCCGATCACCAGGCAAGCCAACGAGACGGTGCGCCGGCAAGCCGAGCGGTTCGGGTCGATCAATGTCATGCCGCCTCTTCAATGTGGGTGAAAGTCGAATCGCAGGATAGAAGGAAGGGGCGTCGCACGCAAACGCCGCCCCTTCCTACGGTGCGTTACACCAAGGCCGTTCGGCGGCGGGGATTCGCCATCGCCGCAAGCCCCAGCGCCGCCAGAACGAGCGACGTCGGTTCCGGGACCAGCACGGAGTCGGCGGCCGCCGTGAGAGTCTGCCCGTCGGCGGTCGACAGGCCGAGCGACGACAGCACGCCGCTCAGGTCGATGTCGCTCGTCGTCGTGTCGCCGTAGATCGTGCCGTACAAGACCAGCGCGTTGAGCAACGAGCCGCGGTTGTTGGCGTGGTAGATGTCGCCGGCGTAGAGGTTCGAGGCGAAGCCCGCAGCCTGCCAGGCGTCGCCCGCCGGCGCGTAGAGCGCCACGCCGTCGCCCGCCGTGGCGTTGATGTTGGCGGTCGACTGGAGGTAGCCGTCGCGCAGCTCCGCCTGCATCTCGGCCGGTCCGCCCGGGAACGCCGGGCTGCCGCCGGTGTAGTACGAGTGCGACGGGCCACGGGCCCAGGTCTCGTACATGACGGCGCGCACGCCTGGGCTGCGTGTGGCCACCTGCTGGTACATCGCCAAGGTGCTGCTCAGGTGCACCGAGAGGTTGCCCAAGCGGGTCGGCGACGTCGAGTAGTCTTGCAGCACCACGATGTCCCAATCGTCGCCGCTCGCGATTTCGCTGTCGATCGCCGCGGTGTTGTTGAGGAGGTGCCACGAGAGCGCCTGGCCGTTGACCGCGGCGTTGTGCTGGAAGGGAGCCGGATGGCCAGCCGCGACGGCGATGTCCGACACGACCGCCGGGACCGACCGCGAGCCGCCGCAGCAGGTGGCGTTTGTGAAGCTGTTGCCGTAATACAGGATGTTGAGCTCGGCCCACGCGGCCCGCGGCGAGCCGGCGAGCGCCAGCACGACCGCCGCGAAGGCTGTGGCTTGGAATATGCGTTTCATCGGGAGGGGTCTCTTCGAGGTGGAGGGTGATGGGGGCGTCGGGTTGCGGCACGCCTTGCAGCGCGAGGACCGATCGTTCAGCGGCGGCGGATGACGCACGCCACTCCGGCGAGTGTCAGCAAGACCACTGCGCTCGGCTCGGGCACGGTCGTGCCGACCAGCCGCATCGCTCCCAGATAGAAGAAACCATTCCCGTTGTTGTTGCCCGGCCCCTTGGTGACCGTGATCGTGATCTCGCCGGCGGCGGTGGGCGTGATGCCGGCGACCGTCGCCAGGTTGGCCGTGTTGTTCGCGGCGTCGAGCACTCCGGAGCCGCTGTTCAGGCCGGCCACCGCGTAGAGGGCGTCGCGGTTGTCGCCCACGCCCGAACGCGCGGCGAAGAAGTCGAATTCGTAGGTCGTGTCGCCGCTGCCGTCGAGGCCCGACAAGGTGAGCAAGCCGGTCTCCCGCGGGCCGGCTGAGCCCCAGCTGGTGCTGTGCCCGTAGAGGCTGTCACGCGTCGCGTTGGCGACGAACATGTCGGCCGGCGCCGCCGGCGATCCCGTGCCCGACTCGTTGCCGCCGAACTCGTGGAAGCCGCTCGTCACGAGCTGGACGCCGGTCGGCGATCCGGTTGAGTCTTGGGCGTTGGGCACGGTGTGCGTCACGGCCGAATAGACCTGGTTGTAAACGCCGCCCGCCTCGATCGACCCGTTGCCGAAGTCAAAGAACATCGTTGCGCCGCGGGCGTCGGCGCCGCAGGCGAGGGCAAGGACAAGAACCGCCAGAGTTGACTTGGACATTAGCTCAGCTCCCAAAAGTAAAGGCACGGAAAAAGGAATCGTTATCGATGAGTTCGCCAGCCTCTGTGGCTAGCGAGGTTGCAACATGGTGAAATCGATCCTGATCAAGCCGGCCAGGGGGCTGGCGGTCGGGGAACTGGAGCAACGCCGCATTATTCGACGGCGTCAGCCGCCACGGCGATGTTGGTTTCGGGGTCTTCTTGGCCGTCGAGCCAGGTGAGCGGCGCCAGGTAAACGCCGCCCTTCCCCCAACCGCAGCGGCTGACAAACCAATCGCCCCGCGCGTCGCGGACCACCTCGGCCGCGTGGGCCGGGATGTGGCCGACAAGGTTCTCTAGCTCCCAGCCGTAGGGCGAGTCGCTGACGAACACATCGGTGCCGTCGTAACCGCCGCGGGGGCCGATAAAGAGGTAATACTTCGCGCCGCGCCGCACGACGAAGGGCGACTCGCATGGCCCGCCGAAGGTGCCGCTGACCGTGTCGGTGAAGGCGATCTTGCGTTCGCTCCACGTCAGCAGGTCGTCGCTCGTGACGTACGCCACGAGGTGGTTCCCCCCCTCGGGGCGGCTGTTGGCCGTGTAGTACATCACCCATTGGTCATCGACCCTCATGAGGAACGGGTCGCGGGCGTCGTAGCCGTCGACCACCATCGGGTTCTTGGCGTGACGCTCCCAATGCTTCAGGTCGGTGGAAGTGGCCAGGTGGATCTTGTACTCCGTGTGGTCGGCGTCGCCCGCGCAGTAGTACATGTAGTACAGGCCGTCTTGCTCGATGACGTGCGGCGCCCAGAGATGCTGCTCGTTCCACGGCGCCTCGGTGGCCACGCTGAGGGCGAACGGCTGCTTGTCCCAAGGCTGCTGCAGCAGCTTTTCAGCCGTGGCGTGGGCGAGGTTGTCCTCGTCGGCCGGGTCGAGCGGCTCCTCGTGCGTGATGCCAAACAGGTTCCACCGCCCGTCGGGTCCTTGGACGAAGCAGTGGTCGTTGATGTACCACGCCTCCTCCTCGCCGACGCTGGGGTCGTAGATCTTGACGAACTCGCCGCTGCGGACGAGCGTCTCGGCCTGTTGGCCGTACGCCTCGATAGCGGCGAATGAGACGACGAGTGAGGCGGCGGCCCAAACGAACGTTGTTTTCAGTCTCATCGCTACTCTTCGACGGTTCGGTGTGGTGTGAGAAATCAAGCGATTGTGGCGAGCATCACTCGGCGGGCGAAATTTGCGCCATCTCTTCTTTAGTGAAATAGGGGTGGCCGATCGGCTCGGGCGAGTAACTCGAGACCAGCTTGCTCGGCCGGGGCGCCGTGATCGGCAAAACGAACTGCTCGTCGCCCTGGGCGTCCCGCTCGATGCGGCCCCCTTGCGCAACGACCGCCTGCCTGGCCAACGCCAGCGACGCCTCGACCAGCCCATCGAACGAGTACGCCGTGTGGCTGAACGGCGTCTCGGTGTCGAGGGCCGAGGCGAACCGCTCGGGCAAGGCCTTGCGGCCCACGGTCGTGAACAAGATCCCGCCGGCGTTCGACGGGTTGCAGTCGGAGTCCTGACCGCAGCGCATCGCGATGACCATCGTCTGGTCGAGGTCGCCCTCGCCGTAGAGCATGCCGATCAGGATGTAAGCGCCGTTGAGCTTCACGTCGATCGAGAAATGTCCCTCACCACCGTGGCCGCTGCAGAGTTTGCGAGAGTGGCGGGGGTCGCTGTGGTATTTGGCTTCGACCTCACGCCAGGTCGCTTGCCAGTCGCGGGGGTTTTGCCTATGCCAGGCCACCACGTCACGCACCATCTCGGCGTAGCCGCTTTGCGGCGGGACGCACCGCAGGCCGGCGTCGATAAGGCGGTGGACGTCGGTCTCGAAGAAAGCCTCGGCGTACATGCCGCCGACGAACTGCCCGCCGTAAACGCCGTCGCCGTAGTTCATCAGGCGGCCGAACTTATCGCCCAGATCGACCACGACCTGGGGCATGCCGGGGGCGATCAGCCCGCTGTAGTCGGCCTCGATCTGGTAGTCGATGTCGTCGGCGTGCCCGTTGAACCGGGGGTGCCCCGAGCCGGGAGGGGCGATGCCTCTCCGCAGGTTGTCGCGGCCCGCCTCGTTGGCGTGCCACAACCGGTAGCGGCTGTTGGCGAAGTCGATCCCCGCCTGCCGGATCGAGCAATCAAGGCCGTGCAGTTCGAGAGTCCGCAGGAACGTCATCTCGACGTAGAGGTCGTCTTGATCGAATTGGTTGATCGTGTCGGGGGTCCACTCGGGCACGTCGTCCTCGGGGACGATCTTGCCGAGGCTCTGGAACTCGGTCGGGAAGCCCCAGCCGACGCCGGCCATCTGCCCCAGCCAACCGGCCTGCATCTTGTCGACGTACTCGTCGACCGCGATGCGGCGCACCTGCTCCGCCCCGGCCGTGCTCGCCGCGACGACGATCAGCAGAGCCATCAGCAGAATGCGCGGCCAGGCGGGTTTTGTGCGAGGTCGTTTCATGGCCGGCGACAGTCTTCTTCATTGGGGCAAGGGAATGGCCAGCATGGCGACATGGCCTCGACGTCGTCGGCGGGCAAGATCGGCCGCGGGGCGCAGACCTGCGGCTGCGCCCCGCTCGACGAGAAGACGCCCGGACTCCCGATCCGATACGATTCGATTGCGTTGACAAACACGCTAGTCCATCGGCCTGGCTACACCGAACGTTTCCGCCGCGACGAGCAGCCGAGCACGGACGCGAGGAGGAGCACCCCCGCACCCGGCTCGGGGACCGAGAGCGACGCGCCGGGCGGCGTGATTGTCGAGGCGATGGTGTTGCCGAAGTTCGACGCCCAGATGTTGTAATCCTCGTCACCAACGACGCCATCGAGGTTGCCGTCGCCCATCGTGCCGGGCGTGACAGTCAGCGTCTCGTTGTCGCGCCACACGGTGAAGTCGGCGGCGTCGACCGTGCCGTTGCCGTTGTAGTCACCGGCCAGCGCCGGCGCCTCGGGGAGGACATCGATCGTGAAGCCGGAGACTCCCGAATTGCCGTACGAGACCTCGCCATCCCTCGCCTTGACGCCCACGGCAAAGAAGTCGCCTTCCTGGGCCCCGGTGATATCAAAGAAGTGCATGTCGACGAAGCGGTTTGATTCGGTTGTGAGCGAACTCGCCGACCCCACGATCGACCCGCCCCCGAACGCCGATACCTGCGCCAGCACAATCTCTTCCGGCACGAAGTCCGAGTTGTCGGTGCCGTCCACCATCACGCCAACCCGGAAATGGTCCGGCGAGCCGGCTCCTACTCTGAAGCCCCAGCGTCCGGCCGGCAACGAATCGGCATTGGCGGGGTCGTTGCCGAACTGGTCCCAGCCGTCGAGGATGCCGAGCTGTACGTAGGGCGGCTGGCCGAACGATTGGGGCGATTGGCTCTCGCCCCAAGCCCAATCGCGGATGCCGCTGGTCAACGTCGGGTCGTCGATCAGGGCGTAGCCGTAGCCGCCGACGATGCGGCTGGCGAGCACCTGCTGGTCGGAGATGAAGTCAGGCATCTCGATCAGATTAGGAAAGAGCGACTCGAAGATCGGGTCGCCCGGCGACGCGCTGCTGCCCGGGGCGACGTAAGCGCTGGGGTAGTCGTGGCGGGTCCCGAACAACGCGTAGCCGTCACGGCCGTAGTAACGCTCGCCGTCCTCGTCGACCGCGGCGAACTGGTTGCCGACTCCGGAGGTGCGCCACGGCACAACCACGTAGGGTTGGTTGGGATTGCCCTGCGGCCCGGCGCCTGGGAAGAACGTGCCGCCGATGTCGTAATCGGCGCCGGCATACTGGAGCCCGGCCGCGTGCGCCGCTGGGGCGCCGGTCATAGCCGTGAGGGCGCCCAGCAGGCACGCCCGTATCATCGTATTCGTAAACATGGTTGTCCGACCTGAAAAAGTGCTATACGGGTGAGCGGGTCGCCCGAGTTGCTGAAGAGTGAAAGACTCCGAGCTGTCAGAAGCTATCGACGGTTTCTCCGTTGGAGCGTGTCGAGATGGCGTGCCACAAGTCGATGTCCACCCCGTCCGTGACGAACGTGACGTGGCCATCGCAGTACGCCGTCATCACGCCGCCGGGGTGCTGGCTGCGCGCCGTCTGCGACATCGGCCCCCGCGGCAGGTTGCGGCAGAATTTCGAGTCGCACGGCGCCGAGGGGTTGAGCACCCCCCCGGGGTCGTCCGATCCGGGGCCGTTGGCGTTCGCGCACCACTCCAATTGGTCGAGGCCCTCTTTGACGCTAGTGGTCGTCGGGTCATCGGTGGACTCGTTCGGCAGGGACTGATGTGAGTAGAGGCAACTCGCCAGGTACAGCAGCCCACGCGAGTCTTCGCCGGGGTACTGCCGGACCTCACCGAGCATCACGGTCTTGCTGGTTCCGTCCGTTATCTTACGGAGTGGTGTGCCCTCGTTTTCTTCGCCATAAACCTTTTCGAACGGGCCGCGTTTGTCGACGCCGCTGATCTGGAGATCGTTGTTGCGGAAGAAATCCCAGTTGGCTTCCGGCAGGGCCTGGTACCAGTTCCACCAGCCCACGTTCGCCAGGTAACTGCCGTGCGCGAAGCACGCCGCGCGGCCGGTGTGGATGCCCGGCGGCTGATCGGACGGGCACAGGAAGATCGGCAACTGGGTGTAGGTCCAGGGCGAGTCGTTCGGGCACGAGTCGCCCGCCGCGTTGAAGTCCTCGAAGACCGGCTTGTCGAAGTCGATCTGGCCGAAGACCGACGCCTCTTCCATGTAGGGCAGGATGTACGACGCCCAGGTGTGGTTCAGGTCGCCCGATCCGTCAACCGTCGTGAAGCCCGCCGGCAGTGCCCCCATCGCGTTCTCGTGGTTGAGCATCGCCAACGAAGTCTGCTTCATCTTGTTCTGGCAAGCGTTGCGACGCGCGGCCTCACGCGCTGCCTGCACCGCCGGCAGCAGCAGCGCCACCAGGATGCCAATGATCGCGATCACCACCAGCAGCTCCACAAGCGTGAAGGCCCCGCTGGCGCGTTTCTTCTCGTGTGTTGTGATTCCAAGGCTAGCCATGACGATGTCCTTCGCTCCGTCCCTGTTCCCTAAAAGCCGTGGAGGGGCGGGCTGCGACGCCCACCCGCTCCACGACGAAACCGCCTGTCTCAAAAAGTCGCAACTTGTCTCAAACGTTTCCGCGGCGCCGGCTTCCCAACCCCACCAAGAGGGTCGTGGCGACCAGTACCAAAGCCGAGGGCTCGGGCACGTTGCTGCTCTCGAAGGCGAAGCCAGCAATGCCCGCCGACCCGCCGCCGGGGTTCGACGCCAGGAAGACGAACTCGTCGCCCGACTGGGCGCCAAAAATGTCGAAGAAGTGCATGTCGATGAAACGGTTCTTCGCAACCGTGCCCGTCGTGGCCGAGCCGCCGCCGGTCATCTGCATGATCACCTCGCTGGGCGCCCAGTTGGTGCTGTCGAGGCCGTCGGTCATCACTCCCACCCGGATGTGACGCGGGGCGGCGGGGCCCACTGTGAACGACCACCGCTCGGCCGGGCTGATCGTCGGGTCGGCGCCCGATGGCGAACCATTGCCGTCCAGCACGCCGAGCTTCACGTACGGCGGCTGGAACACCGAGGCGGGCGTCTGCGAGGCGCCCCAGCTGTAGTCACGCACGCCGTTGGTCAGCTGCGGGTCGTCGATCAAGGCGTAGGACCAACCGCCCGCCTTACGACTCGCCAGGATCTGCGAGCTGGCGACGTAACTGGGCAGGTCGATCAGGTTCGGGTAGACGCTGTTGTCGGTGGGGGTCACAAACGCGTTGCCGCCCGTCGCGTTGGCGTTGGGGTAGTCGAAACGCGTGCCAAACATCGCGTAGCCGTCGCTGCCGTAAACGTCGTTGCTGTCTAGGTCGAGCGTCTTGGCCACGTCGTTGGCCCGCCAGCCGGCGACCACGTAAGCGTTCGCGTCGGCCGGTCCACCGCCCGGGAAGAACGTCCCGCCGATATCATATTGAGTGCCCTTGTAACCTAGCGAGGCCGCCCCAACCGGGGTAACGCCTGCGGCCAGCACGGCCATGAGCATGATGAGTCGCCGTACGTTCATTAGTCTCTCCTTGGGTGAAAAGCATTTTCGACTTGAGTCAGCTAGCCGAGTTGAATAGGACGGGGGAAGAGGCATCAGAGCTCACCCCTCGCTCTGGGGGGAGCAAGCGGCGGGCAGAGCAGTTTGTTGCTTGGCAACTACTTTAATAGCTTTGTGATAAGGACCTGGTGAGCAGAAATCAACAACCGATGAGGGGAAAATCGACTCGCTGACAGTTTGGCAGCTCCGTGGTAGCGTCCCTACCAGGGCGCCCCAGTGGTCCGTTCAACCGGGGTCTCACGCCGGATCACCGGCTATGGGTTGAAAAGGAGAAGCGAGTTGGGGGAGAAGTGTCTCAGAGGCTCTCTAAACGACGATGGGAGACAGGCCGATCGATGCCCGCAAGTCTCTTCCCTGATATCACTTTGGTTCAGACCAAGATACCCCGCGATACGCGTATGCGTAAATCATGTGTCGTTATGCGACAGGCTATTGTGCCGGCGGACAGATTCGCGAAACTCCGATGGCGTTAGCGTCTCTTCTTGGCGAAAAACAACTGCCAGGCGTCTGGCGCCAGAAAAGCCCGCCCGCTTCGCGACAGCGGGCATCGGAAGGTCGGTCTCGGTAAGAAGCTGCTTGGCCAGCTCGATCCGGGTCCTGCGGATTTCGTTCAGCACGGTCCTTCCCAGACGCTCACGGAATTTCCGCTCGAGCAATCTCCTCGAAACCGCCGCGTGTTCATGCACCGACTCCACGCTGATCTCCAAATGCGCGTGGCTGCGAATGTAGGACAGCGCCACCCGCAGGTCGGGGTCCTCGACCGCCAGCGTGTCGGTCGAGAACCTGCTCACGACTCGGATCGGCGCCAGGTGAGTCCTTTGCTGACGAAGCGGCTCGCCCGCCATCAATCGCTCGAGCTGCTCGGCCGCTTCGTAGCCGATCTGTTGCGCCGGGAGCACGATGCTCGACAGGGGAGGTGTTGCGAGGTTGCACTCCAGCTCGTCGTTGTCCACGCCCAGCAAAGCCACCTGGTTCGGCACGTCGAGCTTCAGTTGCCGGCATATGTCGGCGAGTTCACGAGCTGGAACGTCGTTGCTCGAAAGGATCGCCACGGGCTTGCTCAGTTCGTTGAGCCACGCCCGCACGCAAGCGTCAACGTTCACCCAGCTCACGTCGGCCGAGGGACGCGGCAAGTACTCGGCGTAGCAAGCGGTAGCCGAATAGCCCCTGGCGGCGAGCGCTTCGCGGAAGCCGGCCTCACGCTCGCGGCTGAATCCGGCATGGGCACTGCCGAAGAAACCAAAGTTGGTGAATCCTCGGTCCATGAAGTAGGCGGCGGCCATCCGGCCGACGGCGCCATGGTCGGCTTCGACCAGCGGGTGGTTCAGTTCCGACAGCGTGCTGGTGGTGTTGACCAAAGGCACACGGAGCTCGCCGAGCTCCTCGGCGACCTTGCGGTCGAGCAGGTGGGCAATAACGCCGTCGGGGCCCCACTCCCGGAGTGGCTTGAGGACGTGCTGCGCCATCGGCCCATCGCGGATCACCCAACCGGCGTGCGAATGGGCGTACGCCTGCACCCCCCGCATGACCTCGCGGTTGTAGGCGAGGTCTTGGCCCATGATCAGGGCGACCCGCCGACTTGCTAGTTTTTCGGGCTTCATTTGCCCCACGGCCGTATCTCCGGTTTACGAGAACCGCTTGGGAGGCTTCCAGTCGGGTAGCAAAAAATGCCTCACACCCGCTGGAAAAATACTTTAACATGATTACGCTCAAAGAAAAGTAGTTCGCCGATCGCCCTATGCAAGCCACCCCCCCAACCGACTGCCCGCTCCTGAAAGTGAGCGGCGTTTCGAAGAGCTTCGGCCACGTTTCGGTGCTGCGCGACGTCGATTTCGAGCTGGCCGCGGGCGAGGCGCACATCCTTGCCGGCGAGAATGGCGCCGGTAAGAGCACCCTCATCAAGATCCTTGCCGGGGTGCACACCGACTACCAAGGGCGCCTCGCGATCGAGGGTCACGAGGTTCGTTTCCGTGATCCCAGCGAAGCGGTCGAGCATGGGGTGGCGGTGATTCACCAGGAGCTCTCGCTCATCGGCCCGATGTCGATCGCCGACAACCTGTTCCTGGGACGACCACAAACCTCGTGCGGGTTCGTGCGGGACGGGCGCCAGCGTGAGCTGGCCCGCGAGTGGCTCCGCGAACTCGACATCGACGCCGATCCCTCGACGCCCGTCGAGGCCCTGGCGATCTCCACGCAGCAGCGGCTGGAGATCGCCAAAGCATTGTCGCTCGACGCCAAGATTCTCGTGATGGACGAGCCGACCAGCTCGCTCAACGCGCACGAAGTGGAGAAGCTCTTCAAGCTCATCGACGAGCTGCGAGCCGCCGGGGTGGGAATCATCTACATCAGCCACAAGATGGACGAGATCGAGCGGATCGCCGACCGGGTCACGGTGCTCCGCGACGGCCGGCGTGTGGCGTCGGCCCCCGCCAGCGAGGCGCCGGCCGAGAAGATCATCGAGTGGATGGTGGGTCGCGAGGTGGAGCAGCAATTCTCCGCCACTGCCCGCAGCCCCTCGGAGCCGCGACTTGAGGTCAGCGAGTTCAGCGTCCCTAGCCCCAGTGGGCCGGGGTTGGCTGTCGACGCCGTTTCGTTGTCGGTCCGGCGGGGCGAGGTGGTCGGCGTCGGTGGCCTGCAGGGTTCGGGGGCCAGTGAGCTGCTGCTGGGCCTTTTCGGTGCGACGGCCGGTTGTCGTGGCCGGGTCGCGGTCGATGGCCAGCCAGTCGAGGTCCGATCTCCACGCCAAGCGATCCGGCAGGGCCTTGCCTTGCTCACGGCAGATCGCAAGACGAGCGGCCTGGTGCTGCCTATGTCGATCACGGCGAACACCACGCTGGCCAGCCTGCCAGCGTTCTCAATGGCCGGCTGGCTCCGGCCACGCAGAGAGTTGGTCGCCGCCGAGCGTCACTCCGAGGCGTTGCGGCTGCGGGCGGCGAGCCTTGACATGCCGGTCGGGGCGCTCTCGGGGGGGAACCAGCAGAAAGTCGCACTCGCCAAGTGGCTCGAGACGGCCCCCCGCGTGCTGCTCCTCGACGAGCCAACCCGCGGCGTCGATGTCGGCGCTAAACGCGAGATCTACGAACTCATCGACCGCTGGGCCGAGGCGGGCATGGCGATCCTACTCATCTCGACCGAGATGCCGGAGCTGCTCGCCCTCAGCGACCGGATCGTCGTGCTGCACCGCGGACGTATCATCACCACCCTCGACCGCGCCGAAGCGTCTGCCGAGACGGTGCTCGCCGCCGCTATGGGATCCGAAGCCCTCACTCCGACTGCCGCAATCGATGCCTGATCAATCCCCCCACAAGCTTGTCGCAACAGCCAAGGCGGTGCTCCTGTCGCCGGTCGGCCGGGCCGTCTTGGCCCTCGGGCTCGTGTTGCTGGTCGGCGTCGCCTTCAACGCGGACGGCGCCTTCTTCAAGACCGGGACCCACCGCGACGCCCTCCGCCAGATGTCGGTTTACGGCATGCTGGCCTGCGGCATGACCTTGGTGATCACCACCGGCGGCATCGACTTGGCCGTGGGCAGTGTGCTCGCGCTGGTGGCGGTTTGTTCGGCCACGATGGCGATCCACTGGGAGTGGTCCGCTTGGCTGGTTGTGCCACTGAGCGTGCTGATCGGGGCGGCGTGTGGGCTGGGGTCGGGAGTTGTGACCGCCTGGCTCCGAGTGCAGCCGTTCATCGCCACGCTGGCGATGATGGTGTTCGCTCGCGGCCTCGCCAAGCAGCTGGCGGGCGGCATGAAGGTGTCGACCGCGGTGCCGCAGGCCGACGGGACTTACCAGTACGTTGACGTCCCCTCGCTCTACAGGGCGATCGACGCGCGGCTGCTGGGCGGCCACGTGTCGACCGTCACGCTGGTCTTTCTTGCCTGCGCGGCGGTCGCCTACTTGGTGCTCTCTCGCCACCGTTTGGGGCGAGAGTTCTACGCCATTGGCGGCAACGCCGAGGCGGCCCGGCTCTCGGGCGTGCCGGTCGTGCGCTCGACCGTGTGGGCCTACGTGCTGTCTGGCGCCCTCGCCGGCGTGGCCGGACTTTGCCAGGCCAGCCAGGAGCAGCAAGGCGACCCCGAGGCGGGCGCCGGCTACGAACTCACCGCGATCGCCATGGTCGTGATCGGCGGCACGAGCCTCATGGGCGGCCGGGGCGGCATGGGGCTCACGCTCTTGGGCGTGCTGACGATCGGCTATCTCGACAAGATCCTCAGCATCAACGCCGTCCCCTCGGCCACGCGTCTCATGCTCACGGGCGTGATCATCGTCGCGGCGGTGCTCACCCAAAAACGTGGACGGTACTAGCGCCACACTGGCCGTCGATCGGCCCACGCCAACACCCCTCTTTCCCCCACTCTTGAAGCTATGCATCGCACAATCACAGCTCTCTGCCTGATTCTCAGCTTCGCCCTCCCGGGCTGCTCGGGAAGCTCGTCATCGTCCGGTTCACAATCGGACAGCGCCGCCACGGGCGGCGCCGAGCCGAAGTGGACGATCGCTATGAGTCAATGCAACCTCGGCGAGCCTTGGCGTGCGCAGATGAACGCCGATCTGAAGCGCGCTGCAGCCGAGCACCCCGAGATCCGCCTTGTCTTCAACAACGCCGAGAACGACACGCTCAAGCAACGGTCGCAGATCGAGGAGTTTGTCAGCGCCGGCGTCGACCTAATCATGGTCTGTCCCAAAGAGGCTCAGCCCCTTACCGAGCCGATTGCTAAGGCTTACCGCTCGGGCATCCCGGTGGTGGTGATCGACCGCCAGGTGCTGGGCGACGACTTCACCACGTTCATCGGCGCCGACAACGTGGCGATCGGCCGCGAGGCGGGCCGCTGGATCGCCTCGCACGCGAAGCCCGACGCACGGATCGTTGAGCTCAAGGGGCTGATGACCAGCGTCCCCGCTCAGGACCGCCACGCCGGATTCCGTGAGGGGCTGGGCGACGTGGGCGAGGTGATTTTCGAGGCCGACATGCAGTGGCTCGAGCCCCAGGCTCGCAAGGAGATGGACTCGGCCCTCGCGCGATTCGATGAGATCGACGTCGTGTTCGCTCACAACGATCCCGGCGCCCATGGCGCCTACCTCGCAGCCAAGGCGGCCGGCCGCGCAGAGGGCATGCTGTTCGTCGGCATCGACGCGCTGTCGCACGAGGGGATCGCGTACGTCAACCAGGGATTGCTCGACGCCACGTTCGAGTACCCCACCGGCGGCACGGTGGCGATCGAGACGGCGCTGAAGATCCTCGCCGGCGAAGAGGTTCCTAAGAACATCGAGCTGGGTACGAGCACGCACGCCCAAGCGAAGTACGAGGACGAATAGGAATCATTGTAGTGAGGCTCAACACGCCCCTTGCTTCTTAGAGTCGAGACCACGATCCCCCCTTCTTTCCCGGCCTTCGATGCGGCAGGGAATGCACCCATCACAGAACCATCAGGCATCCTATGAATCTTTTCCATCGCTGTTTTCTCAGCACCGCGTTGCTGGCCTGCGCATCGGCGCCGCTCTTCGCCCAGCCCGCCGGGCCGTTAGGCAGCCTCGAGCGTCTGCAGCCGGGCCGCTCGATGCGATCCTCCTCGAGCGACAAGTGGGATTGGCGTAACGGCAACAGCGACAACCGCCAGATCGCCCCGGGCGAGACACTCGTGATCGCCGACCTCGAGGGGCCCGGCCGCATTCAGCACATCTGGAACACCCTCGCGACCGAAGAGCAAGGCGCCTCGCGGCTGCTCGTGGTGCGCATGTACTGGGACGGCGAGCAGGAGCCATCGGTCGAGGCGCCGCTCGGCGATTTCTTCGTCATCGGCCACGGGGTGAACCGGCCGATGGAGTCGCTGCCCGTGATGGTCAGCTCCGAGGGGCGCTCTCGCAACTGCTACTGGCCGATGCCGTTTCGCAAGAGCGCCAAGGTCACCATTACGAACGAGGGCAAGCTGCCGGTCGGGGCGTTCTACTACTACGTCGACTGGCAGAAGCTCCCCTCGCTGCCCGAAGAGACCCCCTACTTCCACGCCCAGTACCGCCAAGAGTACCCCACCACCGAGGGCCAGGACTACCTGATCGCCGACATCGAGGGCCGCGGCCACTACGTCGGCACGGTGCTCAACGTCCGCCAGCGGGCGGGCGGTTGGTTTGGCGAAGGGGACGACTTTTTCTACATCGACGGCGAAGAGATCCCCTCGATTCAGGGCACCGGCACCGAGGACTACTTCTGCGACGCCTGGGGCTTTCGCGAGTTTGATGGCCCCTACTACGGCGTGCCGATCTTTGACCACTACCAGCCTAAAGGTCTGATCACCGCTTACCGTTGGCACGTGGCCGACCCGGTAAGCTTTGAGAAGTCGCTGCGGATGGAGATCGAGCACAAGGGAGCGGCGTTCGATGAAGAGGGCGAGCTGCGCAGCGGCTACGAGCCGCGCGTGGAGGACTTCGCCTCGGTCGCGTACTGGTACCAACTCGAGCCGCACAAGCCGTTCCCGGCCTTCCCCAAGGCCGAGGACCGACTCTACCGAGACTTCAAGAACCGCTTCGAGTCGGAGCTCTATGTTTCTTCGGCCCGGGTCAGCCGCGGCGATCTCTCCGCCCAGGAGGGGGGGCAATGGAGCAACAACGCCCAGCTCTTCTGGCGGCCGCCGGTGGCCGATCAGTCGCTCGAGTTGCCGCTGCTCATCCGCGAGAGCGGCTCGTACAAGCTGACGCTCGTGATGAGCCAATCGTGGGATTATGGCAAGTTCGAGGTGCTCCTCGACGGCGAATCGCAGGGCGAGCCGGTCGACCTGTACAGCAAGTCGCTCGCCAGCAAGAAGCACTTCCTGCCCCCGCTCACACTCGAAGAAGGGGAGCACACCCTCACGCTCCGCAACGTCGGCAAATCAGACGAAAGCGGCGGCTACTTCCTCGGCATCGACATGGTCATCGCGACCCAAGCCGAGTGACCGGTGTTCCTGGCAGCGGACCGCAGACCCGTCACCGCTACCAAATAGCCGAGGCGGGACTCGAACAACCGCAGGAACCCCAGGAAAGAACGCGAGCCGTGAAGGTGCGGCGCATTATCCGGGGCAGGGGGGATCAGCAATCGGCCTAAGAAGCACCAACCGCTTCGCGTTGGTTCTCTTTGTTCTTGCTACGCGAAGATCCCAGCAGCTTTGCAAGATCGGCCACCGTACCGCCGGACTTCTTCAGGCTCGTTGGCAGCTTGCGAAAAACTACTGCACCAGTTTTGAGTTGAGCAGTTCTGTACATGTAATCCCTCTTAGGTAGGCACATAGAAGGCCAAGATATCGACTAGCGTAGGCAGAGGGTGCTCTGGATTCCCCTCAATGTCAGACGCCACTTGGGCCAATTGGCTCGCCGCGGTTTCGTCCGACGTATCTATTGTCAATACGGCGTAGATTCGGCCGCCGTCTGGATTATCGGCTGATCGTATAGGAAAAGCCAGGATCGCCGTAACCCCTTCTGTAAGCATAGCTTGTTTCTTAGAAAGCCCGAAAATCCCCCTCACATCTGCGTTATCTCGCCGTAAAAAAAGTCCGTACTCGCATTTAACGCAAACATCCCAGACCAGCCCCTGACAGCAGCACTGGAGGCCCAGCCACCTAAAGCACCGCCAGCTTGCTTGCCATGGGAAACCTACTCGCCACCAGCGGATCCCAGCGTCCTTGTCGTTAGGCTTTAGCTCGTAGTGGTAAACGGCTCGGAACCATTCAATCGGCATCCGCCCCTGTCGCAAGTAGAGGTGGGCTCGAAATAACCCTGGCCTGGGGTTCGGGTGGCCCGCTTCTAGGCTCCGATAAAAATCCCCGAATCGGTCTCTTATGGTGGCGTCCCGCGCATCACTCAATTGCCGCCGGAGCCGATCTTCACGCCCAAACAGCCCGTATAGGCTCATGAAAAAGCTAAAGAAGGCGTAAGCCACTATGGCAAACGGCTTCAAATCATCTGCTGTTAAAACCGCGATGCTCAAGCCACCTACTACTAGGATGGTCTGCAAGCCCGCCCGTATTTCCTTGTGCATCTATCGCTTTCCCTCCCCCAGAATATCGTCGCTGAGCCATTCACTGCAAAAATGGCAATTCTACCCCTCACACCCCTTGCCCTCATCCGCCAAGCACCAGTGCCCGGTCTTCGTGGTCCCGTACCATTTGCATCTCGCATTGTGCCGCGTACCCGATCCTTCATTGAGCCAGTAGAGCCCAGCCGCGACTTGCTCAGGGAACCGTTCCTTGGCCTCACTCCTGCTGACCGGCTCCTCCCCCACTAGCCTCGGGCTCCGCAGGACGCACCAGCGGCTCCCTGACGCCCTCAGCCGCAGGCAGACGCCCCTTGAGTGTCTCGGCGATTCGATAGCCCGCCTGGACCGCCCGGTGCTTAGAAGTGATCCCAGCGTCTCGGAGATACTTGGTCGGTAGCTCGAGCTTGTGCAGCCTCGGCGAGCCATCCGCCGCCGTGATGGGGGCGAGCACGGCATCGGTGTAGACCATGGCACGAGCTAGGCGCCACGAATCTACCGCCCACTGCTTGGGCTCCAGCTCAGCAGCGGCGGCCTTGCCCGACTCGGCGTGCTCTTGCACGAGGTCTAAGGCTTCCTTGCGGACCCGGTTGAAGTCGGTTCGCCTGGGCAGAATCGCCCGATCCCACAACGCGTGGAGGTCGCCGCCATGGCCACGCACGGGAATCGAGTTACCACCTCGGTCACCAGCGGGGAACCGACCGACCGAGTAGAGCGCTGACGAGTGGAGCGGCTGGTGAACGTCGCCGGCCAAGTGCAGGAACCAGCACAACGACACCGCCTTCGCCTGCCGGTCGGTTGCCGGGTCGTCGATGATCCGCAGGCTGTTGCCGATCGCCTGCACCACGTTCTGGTTGCGGTCGTCGCGGTCGTCGGTCGGCTCGGTCTCTCGGTTGTTCGTCAGCTTGCCGGCCAGGGCGTCGCGGTCGGAGTCGCTCAGGAAGACCCACAGATTGACGTAGTGCCACGTCGACCGCCCGTAGCGTCGCACGTCGTCGCGGGTCACCTGCCCACGGGCCGAACGAACCTGATCGGGCCACGTGCCCGCATGGGCGAAGATCCACGCGTCTATCTCCGCATCGGAGCCGGCCCACACGTTCGAAGGCATCGAGCCGAGGAAGTGCTGCTCGAAGCGGGGGTGATCCCGCAGCAGGTCGATCGCGGCGGCTTGGTCGGCTTCGGCTAGCTGTGACCATGCGACTAGGTCGATTGTCTGGTGACCGGGGCCGTTCCAGGCGTGTGCAATCGACACTGTAAGCAATGCGACTGCATATGCACTTG
Source organism: Pseudobythopirellula maris (assembly GCF_007859945.1). Taxonomy (GTDB): domain Bacteria; phylum Planctomycetota; class Planctomycetia; order Pirellulales; family Lacipirellulaceae; genus Pseudobythopirellula; species Pseudobythopirellula maris. The sequence goes on from NZ_SJPQ01000004.1 coordinate 284,320, forward strand.
GGAAAGGCAAAAAGCTGAGGGTGAAGGTGGCGACGCGCATTAGAGCAGGATAGCCTAAGCGTGGGTGCTGTTGACGAATCCTTTGCATTTCCCTGGCGAAAGCGGCCCAATGTCTGACGAAATTGATACCTCATCCCACGCCCCTATCATCCTCTCTGAGATCCTCCGGCTTCACCGATGGGCAGGTGGTGACATTGTCAGAATGGATCGAATCTTCGGCCTAGCGCGCGGGTTCGAATCTGTTTTAGAGCAAGAGCGGGAATCGTTTGGGATTAGTCGTGAAACTCAAGATCGAGTCGAAGACATGCTAGAGGATGTTGAGAGTGGGAGACAGAGCCCCAAAGGCTTAGCGATCAAACAGCGCCTGATCAGTGATCAAATTGACGAAACGGTTGCCGGAGATGTCATCCAGCTATGCATTCTCCAGAGCAGATTTCTGGATGCAGCTAAAAAACTGACCGAGGCATCCTCGCATTTTTCCTACCTAAGATCGAAAGATGCGGTGCTCCCCCAATGGCTTGGCGCCACCCACTTTATGGAGTTGGTGGACCGCACCGAAGGCACCCACAAGAAGATGCAAGGCTGCTATGCAGCATCCGTTCCACGAATCGGAGAGATTATGACCCCAGAGAACGGCCCCCCCATGAAGGTCGTGGACGTGGAGTGGGTTATGATACCCCAGGGCGACAGGGAGTCGCAGCGCCAATGTGTTCTCGTGCCTCATGTTTACCTCGAAAACGAATCTGATGATGAGGAGGCCGAGGCGTTGGTCGATCAAGGTGACGCAGCCCACTAGGGACTCCCACCATGGCCAGAATCCGCTATTTTGGGAACTGACAATCCAAGCCGTCGCGCATGGCGGCACAGCTGGATAGCCTGCCACTCTGTGGCACCGCTCGTGAAAACTTCTTGCCAATCCCTACCGGGGGAGTGGGGGGCTGTGCGCTGCTTCTAGCCGCCCCCTGTTTTCCGGTACAATACCGGCAAGCCGAGACGCTCTCGGCCTTCTAGACACAATTGACCAACTAGCGGGGTAGCTCCTCGCGTCGCGGCCTCGGCGGCTATGTCCCTCCCCAGGGCGGCCGTCGAGGCGGCGGGTTGGCACTGGGGAGACAGAGCGTGGATGACCACCATGGGCTTCGGGCCGTCAAAAGAGAGCTTCGTGCACTTGCCAAGATTGCGTCCGTACGCAGTGACAACGACGAACACGCGGTCCTGATCTGGCTCGGCAAAGCAGACGATGATGCTACGCCAGAGGTGCTACGAGGTGACTTCGCCGTATTTCCTGCAAGGTGGGCACAGTACCCACTTCACGGCGGAGAAGATCGGCGGCAAGTCTGGCTTCCGGAGGGCTACGAAAGCCTTTTCCAGGAGCAAATCATGGCTTTGCGCTCCCTGGGCAAGGCGTGCAGACTAGCAGCTGAGCCAGTAAAGAAAGCGATCTTCCCCCGCTGGTGCACGCACCACCTGTCGTCGCTTGGCGAACCTAACCCCCGATACGCCGATTTTGCTGACGAGGTCTATGCGATCGAAGCGTTATTCAACAAGCACGATCATGTGGTAGAGGAAGCCCGCCGCGCCGATGGCTGGGCTGCATGTTCCTTTTCCCTTTGGCCCAAAGTCGCCGAGCACTGTGAGCGTCTGCAAGTCAGACTCACGGGTCAATTACAGCCATGCTTTGAAGCTCACCCCCCCTGTTGCTGCGTGGTGGGCCAAAGAGAAGAGTCGCAGCGCGACAAATCGCTGGAGGAACTTACAGGCATAATCGGCAACGCGATGCATACCTGGCCGATTAGCGACGACGGACCATATGACCCTATGGATATTGTCGAGCAGATCGAGCACGACTTGCGATCTGCCGGTCTATGCCCGCCACATTTCTCGGACCCAGCTATACCTAGCCTCTACGCACGGCGGGGCGACTCTGACCACGTGCAGCGAGAACACCGCAGGAAATTCCATCAATTCCTAGATGAGTGTAATGCCCGCGTCCATGAAGCCGGAAAGGTGGCCAAGCCCAAGAAAGCTAAGGCCAAGAAGCCAGGCCCAAAGACCGATGACGAGACCGACCTGGCTTGTTTTGTAGCAGTGAAAGCCTATCGCGATTCTTGCTCTCGCAAAAGCAAAGGCGTAAACCGCCGCCCACTGAAAGCTAACTTCTGGGATTGGATGTTAGAGTCTGAGCACGATTGTGGATCGGCCAAAACAGCAGATGATGCTTACAAACACGCGAAGAATTACGCCGCGAGGCAGGTGGCTGAGACGGCTAGTGCCTAGATTCGGGGCGGAATCCGAATTGCCGCCCAAATTCCGATCTCGGACCTGAAAAAAAACCCACTACTTCTCCGCTATGGGGCACGTGCGAAAGCGCGGGCCCCATTCTTTTTTGCGGTCCGAATTCCTGTCACGGCAATTCGGATGCGAGGCCTCGGTCTACTTGGGCCATGCGAGTTCACGGTTCACGCAAAGCCACCGAGATCATGAGGCCAGCCATGCCGACTCTTTTTACCCTCGGAGATATCGCCCGAGCCCTTGGCATAGACAAGGACAGGGTCCGCTACATCATCGAGTCACGCCAAATCGAGCCGGTTGGGCGGGCTGCGCACTTTCGACTTTTCGACGAAGACGGTCGAAATGCCGTCAGTGCAGCCGAGAAGGCCATGACTGCCCAGCGGGAGGCTGTCGCCCCGTGACCCTCACACTTGATCCCACCGACCTGGACGCTCTCGCAGATCGCGTCGCCAAGAAGCTCTCCGCGAGCTTGCGGCCCTCGCTGCCCAAGGCCTCGGCAGTCGCTGCCCCCGCCAAGCTGGCATTCTCGATTCGCGAAGCAGCACACCTGCTGAGCCTCGGCGAGCGGACCGTGGCGGACGCGGTGGCGTCGGGAGCGATCGCGTCGACCAAGATCGGCCGGCTAAGGCGGATCAATCGGGCGGAGCTAGAGCGGATCGCCAGAGAAGGAATTTGACCACTAGCCCGGCGGGTCGGCACGAAAAAGCCCGGCCCCGCGGACCAGGCGGAAGCCGGGCAAATCGAAAGGAATCAGCAATGAGTAAGTCTATCACAGAGAACGCGGCCGGTCATAGTCGCAAGCAGACTATCAGGGTTTGCAACCATCGCACCATCTACGGCGATAAGGCCTCGGCAATCACTTGCCGGCACAAACGGCGTCGCCATCGGCTCACATCGGCCGAGATTCACCGCCGCTATGGGGCTCTCACTAAGGGCTTACCGGCCCCTACGCATGCGATCTTCGTCAGCCGATCTGGCAAGCTGCAACGCTTGGATGACCGGGGCGACGCCTACCAGCTCTTCGTGGGGGAGCCCGATCACGTGCGGGTGACGCTGGCTCGACTGCTATTCGCTATCGACGCCGTTCTCTGCGGGGGGGCGTCACGATGAGCAAGACCCACACGCCAGAAGTTCACGAAGTGCCCCCGTTCGTCGTTCGTCACCTCGAGCACAAACTCTACGTGCTATCCCGACAATGCCCCTACTGGCATCGCCGCCTGCTGGCGGACCTGATGCGCAAGCAGGCGGACGCCCTCGATGACGAGTGCGGGGAGGCTGGCCGATGATCGCCGAAGTGAATGGGGTCGCCACCGTCCGCAAATTGTTCGATTCTCACCTGCGAGAGCTAGCCGAGTCGGGCATCGACCAAGCCACCGCCGAGGCGGCCGGCGTCTATTCGGAGCACGACGCTAAGAAATTGGCGGCGCTGGTCGGGTGGAAAAGCTGGCCACAACGGTACGGGCACGGGCTTGTGTTCGAGTACCGCGATCTTGACGGCAACCTGCGGTTCTGCCGCGTGAAGCCGGAACGACCGCCCGAGCGGAACGGCAAGCCGGCCAAGTACCTGCAACCTGGCGGCGAGAAGTCACGAGCCTACTTCCCGCCCGGCGTCAGTTCGCGTCTCGCTGGCGACGGCGTCGAGGTGGTCATCACAGAAGGCGAGAAGAAAGCCCTTTCCGCGACCAAGCACGGGTTCTCGACGATCGGGCTCTCGGGTGTCTGGAATTTCAAGCCGGGCGGACGGGTGAGCGTGCTGCTGCCCGACCTCGAGCGGATCAACTGGCACGGCCGCAAGGTGTTCATCGCCTTCGACTCCGACTCCACGGAGAACGCATCGGTCGCTTCGGCCGAACAAGTCCTGTCTGCGACGCTCAAGAGTAAGGGCGCCATCGTCAAAGTGGTTCGCATCCCCGCCAGCAAGCCGGGCGACAAGCAGGGGCTCGATGACTTCATCGTCAGCAGCGGCGCCCCGGCACTGCGGAAGTTGATGGACGAGGCCGGCGAGCCGGAGCCGGTCGACCCGGGCACGCTCCGTGGCTCAATCGCCGACATCGACCCGTCCGACGTGGCACGAATGTTCCTCAAGTCGCTCACCGTCGACGAACTGCCGAGGCTTAGATTCTGGCTCGGCGAGTTCTGGCACTGGTCGGGTTACAGTTACCACAAGACGCCCGATCACGACCTCAGGGCCAAGCTGGTCGAGTACATGGACCGCGAGTTCCTCGGCGTGAAACGGGGCCACGTTTCGGACGTGCTGGAGCACTTGAAGTCCCAGACGCTTCTGCCCGCTCACCGCACGGCTCCGTGCTGGCTCGACCTGCCCGACGCCAAGCGGCCCGATCCGAGCGAGTGCGTGGCGACACGCTCGGGCATCGTTCACCTGCCCGCGTTCGTCGACGGCTCATCCAATCACCTGATCCCCGCCACGCCGAGATACTTCTCGACCGTAGCGGCCGACTACGCGTTCGATCCCAAGGCCCCGATGCCCAAGCACTGGCAGGCGTTCCTCGGGTCTCTGTGGGCGAATGACCCGCACAGCATCCAAACCTTGCAGGAGTGGTTCGGCTATTGCCTGACGGCCGACACACGGCAGCAGAAGGCCCTTCTCGTCATCGGTCCCAAACGGAGCGGCAAGGGGACGATCGCACGTGTTCTCTCGGGTCTGATCGGCGAGGGCAACGTCGCGGGGCCCACGCTGTCGAGCATCGCCACCAACTTCGGCATCTGGCCACTGATCGGCAAGCCGCTGGCCATCATTTCCGACGCCCGCTTCTCGTCTCGCCTCGATTCCGCCGTGGTGGTCGAGCGGCTGTTGAGCATCACCGGTGAGGATCGCCAGACGATCGACCGGAAGAACATGCAGCCTATCGAGTGCAAGCTGCCGACCCGGTTCATGATCCTGACCAACGAGCTGCCGAGGCTCAGGGATTCGAGCGGTGCGTTCGCCAGCCGATTCATCGTTCTGAACACGCCGGTCAGCCACTTCGGGGCCGAGGATCACGGTCTCACCGATCGGCTGTTGGGTGAGCTGCCCGGGATCTTCTGTTGGGCGGCAGCCGGCTGGGCTCGTCTCAGGGCTCAGGGCCGGTTCACCGTGCCACAATCGACCGAGGGGCTCGTCAGCCAACTGGCGGACCTATCGAGCCCCATATCGGCGTTCGTTCGGGATGCGTGTGTGGTCGGAGCCGACGAGCGGGTGAAGGCCAATGACCTGTTCAAAGCCTGGAAGGACTGGTGCGAGGAAGCCAACCAGAAGCCGGGAGACGCCCCCCGTTTCGGTCGCGACCTCAGCGCCAACGTTCCCAGCGTGACCCGCATTCGAGGGCGTGAAGGCAATGAGCGACCCTATTTGTACACCGGTATCGGACTCGATTCGGATTTTAGGTCCTAGAGGTCCTAGTCCTTTCCTTTGCACGCGAAGCGAATCATGTCACCCGTACATACATATGCCCCATTAGAGGTGCAATGGTCAGGTCCTAGGACCTCTAGGACCTACGTCAATCCGTTCAAGCAACGCATCGCAAAACGATTGGCACGCCTCGGCGGACCACACCGAGCGAGCACCGCAAACGACGACCGAATCCACACAGCTGACCAAGCGGCCATCGACGCCGCACGAGAGCGAGCCGACCCGCACGGCTTCAAGGCCGAGAGCTACAGCCTGGCCGCCCTTGCCGAGCCCGAGACGCCGTTCTAGCCCATAAAGAGCCGGCCAGTGCGCCGCAATCGCACAGCCACCAACTAAACCGCACGAAACAGCGGGGCAGATTAGCCCCCCCACGAATCGAACCCCGAACGAAGGAACGATAATGACCCCTCAGATAGCACGGAACCACTACTCCAAAGCAGACGGCATGTTCGCCGCGATTGCTGCTCGGCACGGAGTCACGGAGCCTACCACCACTGGGCAACGCCCTGATCCCAGAAGCCATCTGACGCCAGCCGAGCTGATTTTCGGCAGCCTACCGCCTCGGAATATCAAGCCGAGAACCGTCGACAGAACGCGACCGCGGCATTCTGGCGACGAGATTCTAAGAACGCTCCTTGAGGGCACCGGAGTACCAACCGGAAAGGATGCCTCGGATCGGTACGCTCGATTCTTCCAAGGAGTCAAAGCGATCGCCGAGAGTAGCCCGGCGATCGATGACTCGGAGAAGCTTCATAAAATCATCGAGCTAATCGCCCGATGCGAGCCCAGCGAATAGGACGCTTGCAAGAGTTACCGGGGAGCCGGTTCAAGATTGCCCGACCTGGCTGAAATGGTGTGAGGCCCTGCGATGAATTCCGCTGATCCCTTTCTCGATGTGTACTCGCAAATTGTCCAATGGCCTCCGGACAACTTGGGCAAACACGACTTACTTACCATCCGCGCGTCATTGCTGAAGCTGCTCAGGCTGTCGCGCGAATACCCACCCGAGCAAAACAAGGAACCGATAATGTCTACAGCAACGAAAGCGAATCCATCACAGAGCGTTGACCTGGGAAACGTTGAAGAGTTGATCCGAAGTGAAGGCAAGCGGAAGTGCCACGACCTGGCTATCCAAATCGTTGAAGGCGATAAGGTCGAAGTAGCCGAGATTGGCGCGGCGCTGTCACCAGCCGGCTGGACTGCCGACGACTTCACGGCCCACGTTCGCAAGCTGCAGAAACGAAAGCAGGCCATCGAAGATCAGGCCTTCGCGCAGGAGCTGGACGCCGGGATGGATGCCCTTTGTGAAAATGCCCGCATAGCCAGCGAGGCAGTCGAGGCCGAGCGGGAGGCGCATCGCAATCGTATTGACCCACTGCTTGAAGTCTCCAAGCAGGCCCACGATGAACTCCGGAAAACGAAAGAGCGGGTGCAAGCACTACGGCTTAACTCCGTCCTGATCTTGGCTGAAACACTCAGGTCATCGGACAAGGCGAAGCTAGCGAGTCTTTCCGACTCCCAAACCAGACTGCACACCGCTTGGCTTGAGGCCGAGGGTGACCGTGAAGGACTGGAACGCGACGCCATCGCTTTGGAGGCAACGGTCAATAAGTTGGGAAATAAGATCAAAGCCCTCGCCGAGAACCCTAACACAGAACGGGCCCGTGAGAACTGCGAGCGGCAGTTGGCGGAAGCAAAAGCCGATCGCGACCGAGTCCAGGCGGAGTCAAACGCGATTGCCGATCTGCGACAGCGGAGCCAACTAGCCGCCGAAGAAAAGAGCCGATCGGAAGCGGCGATCGCTAGCGATTGGCGGCTCGTCTCCGTGGAATAAATGAACGCGGCGAAGGCGGTATGGGAGCCGGGGCTGATAGTGCCAGCTCCCGCCGCCTAGCCAACAAAGGGGCTTAAAATGGCGAATAAGAGCAAACGAAAAGGCGAAGATTCGGCAGTTCTCGCATTGGCGGGCGGGGCTGACGTTCGCCACGCCGCGGCTACTGCGGGAATCGGCGAGCGAACATTGCACCGCTGGCTTAAGACCGATCCCGCTTTCCGCCAGCGTGTTGATGAGGCACGAGACGAGCTATTCCGATCGACGTTCGGCGCCTTGGTAGCTTCAGGCGCCAAGGCAGTGGAGAAGCTCACTAAGCTACTGAATGCCGAATCCGAACAGGTTCAACTTGGCGCTGCCCGTGCAATCCTCGAGCACATGAGCAAGGGCCGTGAGCAAGTCGAGCTGACCGAGCGCGTCGCCGAGCTAGAACGACGCATAACCGAAGGGAGGGCTACGTGCGGGAACGACTTACGAGCCGCCTAGAGCGGCTGCAGCAGCAATTAGACCGCGAAAGGGGCCAGACTGAGGGCGGGGCGCTCGTGTGCGTCTACACCGCCAGTGAGGGCCTAGAAAAGGCCCAAGAGCGAATGCCGGGGGCGATCTACTTTCTGCCGGACAACGGCCGAGACGATAACCCGTCGGCTGAAGTCAGTTGCTGAGTGCCGTTGGGTGCGCCGCAATCGCTTGTGGCCCACGCTTTGGCCCTGATTGCGGCACGGGTTGGATTCCTCAGGGGACTACTCGGCCCAGCAGCAGCGTTCCACGCTGTCGACAATTGCCGGTTCTTTGACAACTGAATTATCAGGATGCGGGCGGGGCCCACAAAAGGCGCCCGCCTCGTGCCCTGGCCCCAGGTTGTTGTGGCGCCGTTGCGGATCGCACAGGCGGGGGTAGATTGCCGCCCCGGATTCCTTCACCCCAGGCGGCGCCCCGATGTTTTGCGTATCCGACGACGATCCCGACGAGCCACTCCGCCGAGCCGCTCTCGACCTCGTGCGCGACCGACAGCGGATGCTTGTGTGCGACCTAGGCCGCATGCTCGGCACCAGTCGCTTCGACCTGGATCGGGTTCTCGATCGACTTGAGTCGTGCGAGTTGGTGGGGCAGCGTGGCGGGTTGGTCTGGCCGCGGTGATGGCGATTGAGAAGGGTGTCCCTACCGCATTCGAATGATGAATCGCACACCGGCATGCGGCGGCATCCAAGTGGCTTGCTCAGCTTGGACGCCGTCTTTCTTAACAGTGTGCGCTAAGCCGCTATCTATTCTGTGGCGGTGCTGACCTTCTCCAGTACCTTCTTCATCGGTCTCAATGTGATCGGCCCCGTCGGTGTGCTCACCATCGCCCTGAGTTACTGAATATACGTTATTCTTACTTGGCCAATCAGGCCCTCTCAATTCGATTCCGACCGTATGCCCCTGTACGGCCAATGTTGGAATATTGACATCATGCCGATGCCCTGCTTCGCCCAAAGCATCACTACCGAGACTGTCGCCCTCGGAGACGCCAGCCAGCATTCTGCCATCCATATTAGGGACGGGCTTACCTACTAGGTGCGCCGGCACCCATCTTTGATCAGGCCACTTCGTTTTCCCATCTGCCCAAACATAACCATCCGGAAGGGCGTGCCCGAAATACGGCAGCATTACCCCCCGCGGGACTGTTGGAACCCGGTCCGGAGCTTGGCCAGACGTTGGAGCTGTGAATATAACAGCAAGAAACAAAGCGGCAACGAAATCAAGATTCCTCATCGCACAACCTCCAGAATAGAGAGCGTGACCAATGGGCGCAAGGTATCAGCTCGCCGTGGTAATGCAACTATCTCAGATATAATTCAAGTCGCATCTCTGAACTAGCTCATGCGTTATCGCATCCCGGTGCCAACAGATGGCACCCCCCATTACTACTACTACTCTGCTGATCTTGTGCCCTGCTGCGCGAATCAGCCAAGCGTGGCGAGCTGATGCCGGCCAGCCCGCCTGGCAGGGGGAAGAAAAAATCCCTGACCCTGGGCCAGGGTTTTAGCGACCGTGCCCTAGCCAAGTTCCGCAAGGTCTCCAAGAGCAAGGAACATGGCGGCGAAGCTTGAGCCGCATTGTGCGGTGAAGGCTAAGGAGCGGCGAGACTCAAAGCTCAAACAATACAACCGTTGTGGAAACGATTCCACAACGGAGGAAGGCCGTGCCCGCGACGAGGCCGGCGCTCTGTACGAGGTGAGTGAGCGGAGCGTGTCGAAGCCGGTGGCGGCGTTCATCGAGCGCAATAAGGACGGCGACGAGTGGAAAGACGGCGGCGGGGGGTGAGCCAAGGATCATGAGTTACTGTAATCCACTCTTGCAAAGAACATGTTCTTGCAACCGGGGCAGCGGCAATTGCCTTCTTTGTTTTTACCTTGAACTATGGACAACCTGACGAGCTGCTTTTTCGTATCCATGCAGTAGGTGCAGAAAATGCCGCCAGCGATGCCGGCTTCATTTTCGTCGTCTAAGCGATACGTCCCCCGGTCGATGCGAAGGTACTTCCGAATGTCTTTGAGTTCTTGTAAATCGGTGAGTTTCTCACTGAGGACAAGGTTCTCTTGCTTGAGATCAGCGGCCTCCATCTTCACATCAGCCACCGCGTTCATTAGCTCCGCAATCAACGTTTTATGCTCGGCGTCGCGCAGCGAGTCCCTAAGCTTGACCCCAATGTCCCAGACTTTTTGAGCGCCGCCGGTGATATCCATGCATCTGATCCCGAACAAGAGTGAGGAGTGACAGGCCGATTGTCGTCTTCGGACGGGCGGGCAGCAAGTTGGCCAAGACCCCCAACCCAGGGTGAGGGATTTGGCCGAGCCCTGAGCCGCCCCCCTAACGCACCAATCCCCAAGACGACCTAGACACCGGCCCGCCGCGTTTGGGCCCCAGACGCGGCGACTCAGAATGCCGTTTTCGGGGCGACGTTGACAAACCGACCATCGAACCGCCATGATTCGGGTGTCAAAGCTACTTCGGAAACTGGCAACGAGGTTGTCGGTTTTCTACTCTTGGCGCCGCTGGCGTCTGAGCACTACTAAGAACCATGTCGAATTCTCTACTAAAAACAGTGCGCGTGGCTGCGCGGGTGTCCCCTGAGGCAACGATGGGGGGGTGGTTTAGTAGCCGCCTGACAACGCCAGTGCAGCCACGCGCTCTCTTTCCTCTCGCCACTCTGGCGGAGGATGAAAGTCTCTCACGATCAGTACGCATGCGCTCACAGCTACGGCGATAGATGCCGACTACGTTGCCGTAATCCAAGTGCTGCCCGGCGACCGGGTACTCGTGTCGACCCGTGGCCTGCGCCGGGTCATCGATGATCGGACCGGCGCCGTGCTGCTATTCGGACTGCGAGAAGCCCGTCCGCGCGATCCGTGCGGCGTCGACCGACGAGCTACAAACAATCGAGGGGCTGATTCACTGACCGCAACGCTGGCCGCTCCGATTGGGGCGGCCGGCTTTCCAACCTCAATGCAAACACACACAGGAATTCCATGGCAAGTCTAAGCAAAGAGAGGGGACGACCCCGCAAGTCAGGCCCCCGCCGTGACGGCTGGCGCGTGCTGGTGTTCGTCGACGGGGATCGCAAGACTATCCGACTGGGGGCGATACCCAGAAAACAGGCCGAGGCCATGCTGCGGCATATCGAGGCCCTGGCGGCTTCGCTGCTGGATCACAGCGCCCCGCCAGAGGCCACGGCCCGCTGGCTTGCGGAGCTGGACGAGAAGATCAGAGAACGGATCGTGCGGGCCAGCCTGGCCCAGCCTCGGCATAAGCCCAGGGGCGTGACCGTGGGAGAGCTGATCGACCACTATAAGCGTCTTAAGTATCAGAGTGATGGGGCGGGGGGGTACGCTCAGGGCACGATCAACGTTCACGAAGCCGCCTTCGCGTCGATGCTCGGCCACTGGCCGGCCGATACGGTGGTTGCTGATATTTCTGGCGGCGACTGCGACGACTTCGTCGACTGGATGAGCCAGAAGGGGCTCGCCGAGGCAACCATCCGGAAACGGTCTGCGATCGCTAAAAAGCTCCTGGGCTACGCGGTCAAGAAACGCTGGCTGGACCGGAACCCCTACGAAGATTCGGGCGTGAAGACTGCGAGCGTGGGCAATTCGGCCAGGCAGGTGTTCATCCCGCCAGCGGATGCCCTGAAAGTCCTTCAAGAGTTGCCAGACACGCAATGGCGGCTGCTGTTCGTCCTGAGCCGATTCGGTGGCCTCAGGGTGGGCAGCGAGCCACGGCAATTGAAGATTGGCCACGTGAACGCCGCGGCCGGCACGCTGACCGTCCCAAGCCCCAAGACGAAGCGTTACCAGGGAAAGGCAGAACGAATCATCCCGCTCTGGCCCGAGTTAGAGCGGCTTATCACCAAACGATTCCACGAAATGGAGGAAGGGGAGGAAATGCTGCTTCCGTTCCTGCGGGGCCGGACAGACGCCTCCCTCCGAAAACCCATGTTCGCGGCCATCCAGCGGGCAGGCCTCCAACCGTGGCCGCGACTCTGGCACAACCTGCGAAGCTCACGGCAGACGGAACTGCTGGGGCCGCACTACCGTTGCAACATGGTTGAAGTCTGCGCGTGGCTGGGCAACAGCGAGGCCGTGGCGAACCGGCACTACGTGCAGGCGACAGCCGACGGATTCTCGCGTGCGGCGCAAATTGCGGCGCTGCCAGAGACCGCATGGGGCGACAGCGAGCCCGAAGCGGTCGAAGGGCAGGGGGCCAAACGCCCTGTTATCGTCGCTCCTGCGCTGTCCGGCGGTTCCTCGCAGAAAAAAACGATAGCCGAGGCGGGACTCGAACCCGCACGAGGGTTACCCCCCACCGGATTTTAAGTCCGCGATTCTTGTATTTCTTTTGCATTGCTTTTGGACACTTAATGCGTACCTGCGCCACTCTAAACGGCGTTTTGGTCGATCGATGCCTACGGTCGCATTGGAGTAGCGGGTAGCTTGGATCGCCCGTATTGTTCCGAATTTGTTCCGAGTTGCTTCATCCACTGGATTGTGATTCCGAAGGTCGGGGGTTCGAGACCCCTCAGCCACCCTTTATCTGGCAACGACTTACGTCGATTGGCCCCCCGGCCCCTTGGGCCACCTGACACGGATCTGACACACCGTGGCGCCCGTGTGGCGGTCACATTGGTGGCCCGTCATTGGGCAGTAGGAAAGGATGATTGCGTCACAAGAACGCTCTCTTTCGCTCCCACTGCCCCCAAATGGCCAGCCTCGAAATCGACCCCCGTTCGGGTCGCTACCGTGTCCGGTTCCGCTACGCCGGCCAGGAGTACAAGCGGTCGCTCCGCACCAAAAGCCGACCCGTCGCCGCCGCCTCTCTCGGGCAGGTAGAGGAAGCTTTGCGGATGATCGAGATGGGGCTGGTTGAGCTGCCCCAGGATGTGGAGGAGGGCGCTTTTATCGTCTCGGGGGCCCGGGTCCGGAAAGCCAGGCGGCAGCCGTCAAAAGTGCAGACGTTGGACGACCTGTTCCGCGTCTATCAAGCTGAACTCCCGACCGGGTCGAAGGAGCCGCGGACGCTCGCCGGCGAGCGTTTGCACTTCAAGCACCTGCTCCGGCACTTGAAACCCAAGACCCGGCTGGCCGCGATCACGCCACGCACCGTGCAGGGTTACGTCGAACTCCGCTCCAGAGACCAGTACGCCAAGCGATCAATCACCCCCGACACGATCAAGAAAGAGATCACGACCCTCCGGTTGGTGTGGAACTGGGCGAAGCGGCAAGAGTACGTCGAGAACCCGCCACCGATCAGCCACGTGATCTACCCGAAGCGGGATGAGAAGCCCCCCTTCCAGACCCTGGCGGAGATCCAACGGGCCGTCAGCGGGGGCAAGTTGTCGAAGGCTCAAGAAGCCGCTCTTTGGGAATCGCTCTTCCTAACCCGCCCCGAGGTCGATCGCCTGCTCGACCACGCCTCAAAGCAGGCCGGGCTTCCGTTTGTCTACCCGATGTTCGTGCTCGTGGCCCACACCGGGATGCGACGCAGCGAGCTGCTCCGCGCCGAGAAGGCCGACTTTGACTTTGAGGGCCGCACCATCTTAGTCCGAGAGAAAAAGCGTTCGCGCAAGCACGCCCTGAGCTTCCGCCGGGTTCCGATGACGAATCTGCTGGGCCGGGTGTTCAAGCAGTACTTCGCGGAACACCCATCCGGTCCGTACGCACTGACGCGAGACAATGATCAGCCGTTGACCACCGATGCAGCCGATCACTTCTTCGAGGTCGCCTTGAAAGGTTCGGCTTGGCAGGCGGTCCGGGGCTTCCATGTCTTCCGGCACTCTTTTGCGTCGAACGCCATGGCAGAGGGCATCGACCAACGCATGATCGACGCCTGGATGGGCCACCAAACCGAAGAGATGCGGCAACGCTACCGTCACTTGGCCCCGACCCAGCAGCAAGCCGCTATCGACGCCGTGTACCGAGACGAAGCGTCTTGAGACCTGAAACTTGCGCCGTAAAGAGTCTCTAGTATCGACGACGGCCGGCGAGAGTCTCGGTCGGTTCGACATCGGTCACAAGGTACGACAGCGAGAAGCACGCTGCTTGATCAACCGCTACGGCGTTCTCGTCTCCCGCGAGCGTAGACTGCCTTGCGTCGAAGCACCGTGCGGTGGAGATGGCTAGTGAGTCAACACAATGGCTCTGAAGCGTGACGAACACTCCTCGGCGTGTCGGGCCGACGCAGGTGAAAGCGGTCGCGAGTTGTACTACCGGATCGTCCGTAGCTCGACACTAGGGGCAAGTCCGCTATAATGCGTGCCTCCGTTGGATGCCTATTCGTAAAGGAGACGTCCATTCGCTACTCAACGCACTGATCTTCTGAAGCAGCTCGTCGCCGGGGGTACCAACGGAAACCGTTGGTATAAGGTCAACCTCCACGCACACGGCCTCGGGCATTCCGCCAAGGACATGGTCTCCGAGGCACGTAAGGCCGAGATCGACATTCTTGCGATCACGGACCATCAGACATTCGACGCCTACGACAAAGTCTACGCGGAGTCGAAGACCGAAGGCCGAGCACTGACCGTGCTGCCAGGCATCGAGATCACGACTCACGAAGGCGTCCACATCATCGCGATCTTCCCGCAGGAATACTCTGCGAGGCAACGCGAGCACTTCATCGGCTGGCTGGAGATCCCCGGCACTGGCGATACCAAGATCGGCTCGAAGAAAACGGTCGATGAGGTACTCCAGCATATCGTGGAAGAGGGCGGAATCGTCGTTGCCCCGCACCCGTGGACGCCGAATATTGGCTTCCTGTCCTGTTCGCCGAAGATACAGACTCGCGTTAATTGGCTAGAGACCGGACACATCAAGCTAATTCAGGTCAAACAGGACGCGCACGCCAACAAGGTCACTTACATCGGCCACGACAAGGACGGCACTTGGGTCAACCGCTACGTCCTCAGCTCGGCGTCACCTAAGCAGATAGCAGAGAGCACCTACTGCTTGGCTCCGTTCAACCGTAGCGACGCACACAAGCCGTCAGAAATTGGCGACGGATGTTCGTGGTTCCGCATGGAAGCTCCGACCATCGACGGCCTACGACAGGTGGCTTGCGAGCCTCGCACCCGTATCTCACTAGATGAACCGCTGGCTGCCGTCCACGATTGCATCCTCGCCGTCCGTGTCCACGGCGGGTACTGCAAGGATCAGACGTTCTGCTTTAACGAATCGCTGAACTGCATTGTCGGTGACAACCACGCCGGCAAGTCAGCCGTCTTCGACTTTATCCGGTTCGTGCTCGGCCACACTGAAGACCCGACCGACAGTAATTCGCGGCTGACACTGCTGCGGCGCTTGGACAGTATCCTGCAGGCCGAAAACAAGGTCGAGCTGTTCTTGCGCTCCAACGGCGAGTACTACGTTGTCGAGCGTACGTTCCGACCAACTACGAACGGCAGGGACGTGACCGGCTGTTGCGACCTAGCGATTGCCTACGTGTACGACGAAGAAAACGAGAATTTAGAACCGGCAGACGACTTTTCCTTCCAGATCGAGGTCTACGAGCAGGGTCGGATCGGTCTCCTTCGCAGTGACATCGACAGGCAGCTGGAAATGCTCGACGAGTTCGCAGAACTCAACAGCACGAAGGCGAATCGCGATGAACTTTTCGG